>JAFGIA010000083.1 GCA_016929795.1 Anaerolineae bacterium | reverse complement strand
CTGCACTCGCCCGGCCGCCCTCTGGATCCAGACATCCGCGCTGAAATGGAAGCCAGATTCAGCCGCGACTTTGGAGATGTCCGTATACATACGGATGCGCAGGCAGCTGCGTCGGCACGAGCAGTCAACGCCCAAGCCTACACGGTTGGTCACGACGTTGTCTTTGCTGAAGGCCGTTATAGCCCTCAAAGTCGGAACGGCGCAGCGCTCCTTTCTCACGAGCTTGCCCATGTCATCCAGCAGGAACGTGGAGGAGTCACACCGGAGGTCAACCCCCATGCTGTACATGAACATGATGCGGATGCGGCGGCAAGAACAGCGGTTACTACGACTGACCCGGTCACGGTTCAAGGTGCGACCGGAGTAGGTCTCGCACGTACCGTTGAGGATTGGCTCGAGAGCACGCCCGATATTCATTCGTGGAGCTATACCCAACTCCTGGATGACATCGACAAGATCCAGCAATGGCTTGGCTACCAGACTACGTCAACGCCCGAGTCTGCCCGCCTGGAAGAGGCATTAGCTGAACTACAAGCAGAAGCCAGAAGCCGCGAAAAATCTGCACGGCGACGCCCAAAACGGGGAAGGCGTCGTCGGCGATCACGTAGCGCGCGCACACAGCAGGCTGAGACAACTCAAGATGAGCAGGAACTTCAGAGCCCGCGCATCTTGCGTGAACGAACGAGTGTCCAGTACCAAAACGATAACGAGGTACGGCAGGAGATCGATCGAATCATGGCCTGGCTCCGACGTGATGATCTATCGCGGGACGAGCGTGCTATTTTACAACAGGAATTGCAGAATCTGTCCCCATCACTTCAAGAGAGTCGAATCCAGCGGGCTCGTGAGCGCCGTGCTAGCAAGATTCAGCACACGATAGGGCCAGAGATGGGTGATGCCAATCAACAGCTGATCGAGTCAGCAAGGCGGGTAGACGGCATTCAACCCATGTCTGAGCGTCCCGGCTTCTATATGTTGGCCATCGGAGATGAATTGATTCAATTGCATGAGTCCGAAGTACAGGAAATTCGGCAGAATGTACAGAAGCAATTTCTCCGTGGTGTGAGAAAAATTAGAAGCACAGCCAGCGAAGCGAGTGACAGATACCGTTACCAGCAGGAGATCAATGAGGATCAGCCTGTTGTGGCGTTTTTTGTCCAAACGTTCGGAAATATTGACGACCCTGGCGTAGAACTACGGCAAGACGTGAAGTTTGCTCGCGCAAATGTTGATGCAGCACAGACCTTTGCACAAAGGGGCAGATTTGAAAGGGCAGCCGGATTCCTGATTAACGCCGGAGAGTCTGCTGCCAAGGCCAATTTGCTGTCAAAAGCCTATGTAAACGAGATCATCAGTACAGCCGAAATGACCGTCTCAGTTCTCGAGCTAACGCGCGATCTGTCTTTCAGCATTGCCATTGGTATTGGAGCCGCGCTTGCTGCGCCTGTTGTGTTTGGTGCGGCTACGACACTAACCGGCGGTGCAGGGCTGACTGGAGTCGCAGCTACTGGCACAGCAGCGGTCGGTACGGGCACGGTTGTTGTTGGTGGCGGTGCGCTAGCCGGCGGCGTTCTGCGTGGAGGCTCGAATGTGGCAGGCCAGGCTCTGACCGGTGACGTGAATCTGGCGGAAGCGGGACGAGAATTTACAGCTGGTGCGAAACAGGGCACCGTCGCTGCTGCTACTGGCGTGGTTTCAGCCGGCGCCGGCAACGTGCTGGGGCAGGGTGTCACCACGACCGGTAGAATCGTCAGAGGGGGCGTTTCTGGTTTCGCCGGCGGAGCCACCGGTGGCGGGGCCGAAGCGGCACTGGAAGGCAAGTCCGCCACTGAGGTATTGGAAGCTGCCGGCAAAGGGGGCCTGTCCGGAACTATCGGCGGTGCCCTAGGTGGGGCAAGTAGCCGATTACTGAGTAGCCGATCAGCCGTCACTCGAGTGCTGGCCGGCACAGGTACCGGCGCTCTCGGCGGCGCTGCCGGGGCATATGTCACGGGAGGCTCACTTGAGGATATCAAGCGAGCAGCCGTAACCGGCGCAATCACCTCTGGCGTCACTTCTGCGGCTGCTCCGCCGACACCTAGTTTGAGACAGCGCCAGAGAGGGGCGGCTTTGAGACGCACGGCCAACGCAAACGAAGCCAAAGCAGCGAACCTGGAACGACGAGCAACCAAGGTCGAAGCAACGCGACCTGACCGCGCTGCCAGGATGCGGCAACGTGCGGCGCAACTGCGGCAAGAGGCAGCTAGCCAACATGGGGAAGCACAAGGCTTTCTCAGGGGTTCACGCTCGGCAACGGTAGACCTGCCAGGTCCAGAGGACATCGATCAACTTTTCGCACAGGTGCGACCTCAGGGTGAAATTACAGGACCAACAGAGTTCCCACCAAGGTTAGCAGAGTTAGATCCTGCCCAGGTTCCGCGTCTGGTGAGGCCACTTGAGCGCGGGCCAAACGGTGGTCGTATTGTCTACCGCGTAGAAGGGGGAGGCAGTAAAGAATTGGTGAACATTGCCCCAAGTGGACAGGTGAAGATAAATCCCGAGAAAGGTGCGTTTCTCAATTTCGGCTCTCGCGCGCGTGCTGAGGAGTTCTTGCAGAAGCGAGGTCCCGGCGCTAGGATCGTTGCGTTTGAGGTGGATGAACAATGGGTACGATCGCTGCGTTCAGCTGCAATGCCGGAAGAAGGTACAGGGAACATATCGGGCCCGAAGCTAGTAGATGTTCGCTTTGCCGAAGACCAGCTTTATATTCCACCAGACCTGGTGCCAGAACTACAAGATTTCGTCATTCCTGGTTCTGGACAGGTCGTGCAGGTGAAATGAGGGTAGAGAGGCCAGGATGATTCGACTGCGAAGCAAAGTCCACTCTGAAGTCACAGGCCGATCTCAATTCGCTGGCCGTCCTGACCCGGAGATGAGCACACCACGAGTTGCACAAAACCTTTTATCAGCTATAGCCACAAGGACGAGGAATGGTTCGACGGCTGGTCACCCACCTGAAGGTGCTCGAATACGGCGACTTTCACATCTAGCCGATACGGAGATCAGGGCCGGTGAGGATTGGCAGCAGCGTGTCGAGGAGGCGAGGGCCGAATCTCGCGTCGCCATCCTGATGGTCACGGCGTGCATGTATTGCTCAAGCAAAGCTCGTCACCTGCCACGCGGAGGCCGGTTAGGGTGAGCGACAGTAGGTCCCTGAGGCGGTGCCCAACGCCGCAGGTGCGCGGCGCTCAGCGGGAGGATGGACTGGATCCAGCGGGTCCGGCCGAGACGAAGAAGCCAAGGGTGTCCGTCTCCAGCAGGATCGTGTGAGGTTGAACTTCGGAAAGGAGGTTTCCATGGATTGGAAAGCAAACGAAATCGAGGTCGACAACGAACTACCAGCCGCCGAACCGGTCGCACCTGCTGAACCGGTGTCGGCCAAGACCCTCGAAGAGCAGCTTGCCGAGCTGGAGCAGCTTCTCAGGGCGCAGGAAGAAGCGGTAAAGAGCGCCGACGAGCAGCTTCGGGGGGCAGCTGAGGCGCAAAAGCGGGAGGAAGCGCGGCGCAAAGCTCTGGAGGACCGCAAAAAGGCGGTCGGGCAGCTTGTGAACCAGGTCAAGACCATCAGAGATGGCCTGGCGCCTCTGCGCCAAGCGGCCCTGGCAGCCCTAGAGGACGCTGAGGACTATCTCGGCGAATTAGCTGACGATCTGAAGGCAGAGCTGTCCGATGCCTACCGCCAGCACATCGCCGCCGCGTTCGCTGAGGCAGACTATAGGATCACAGACCTCGAGGGCGATGCTGAAGCGCGGCGGCAGGCAGTCAGCGAGGCTGAGGAGGCCAAGGTGGCTACCCAGGCAGAGGTCACGCGGATGGAGGTGGCCGCGCGCGAGGTGCAGACCGAACTGCAGCAGCTCGGAGGGCGGATCCAAGCGGCGATGGCGGCAGTGGCTCAGGCGCGCAGTGCGACAGAGACTGCCCGGCAGAAAGGGCAAGGCGGCGAGACCTTTCTGCTCGGTTACGGATTAGCAGCCGCAGTTGAGGATCTTAGGAGGGTTAGCGACTCTCAAACGGAACAGAACCTGCGCGACGCCCTCGACGCCTACCGGCAGGCAACCACGATCGCCCGCGAGAAGCTCGCTACGACACAGGACAAGTTGGACGAAAAGAAGGCGGACCTACGGGAGAAAGAAAATGAGCTCCAGGCGGCCAAGAAGCAGCGTGCGGCCAGTATTCAGAAGAAGGTGCGCGACTTTCCAGAGGAAGACATGCGATCCGAGCCCTCGGCTGCCACGACGGGCACGGCCTGAGGGAAACGATCACCCGGTGAGGGCAGGCGATGATTGACCATCTGGACAACCTGTTGCGGCACCTGTTTTTGACCGAGCTAGGCGCCATCACATCCCACGCCCAGGTCCGCTTCCAGCCGCCGGACGACGACTGGCGCAACGAAGTCCGGAACAATCTGCAGGACATGGCACTCAACGTGTACCTGTTCGACCTGCGTGAGAACCGGAAACTGCGGTCGAACGCGCGCAGGCCTACCAGTCCCAACGGGCCGACCCCACCGGACACCGAGGTGCTCTACGAACAGGCGCCAGCGCGGCTGGAGTGCCACTACCTGGTCACGGCATGGAACCCGGGCCAGCCGAGCCAGGCAATGGAGCCGACGCCGGATGAGCACCGGCTGCTATACGACGCTGCTGCTGTGCTCATGAATTCGGCGCCCTTGAACCCGTCGCACATTTACGAACCGGGCTCGCCTGCTCTTGGCGCGGTACCAGCGCGCATCCGGGAGGTGGATCTGCCGACGCAGATCCTGCCGGTGGAGGGCTTTGCCAAGCTGGCCGAGTTTTGGGGAACGATGGGGCCCAACCATCGCTGGCGTCCGGCCATCTACCTGGTCGTGACGTTGCCGGTCATCTATGCGCCGCAGCTGACCGGCCCGCTGGTAACGACCCGAGTCATCGAATACCGGCGCGTAGACAAGCCGGACGTGGTGGAGACGCGTTACCAGATCGGCGGGCACGTCCTGGATGTGACAGGGCCAGACACGAAGCGGGTGGCGGACGCGTGGGTCCAGATCGAGACGCCGGCTGGCGAGCCGTTGCAGGTTGCCCGGACGAACGAGTTGGGGCGCTTTTCCTTCAGCAATGTACTGGCGGGCCAATATCAGCTGAACTGCCGGGCCCAGGGGTTCGCTGCACCGGCGCCGCGTCCCGTCGATGTCCCGTCTCTTTCCGGGGAGTACGATCTGAGGTTGGCGGTGAAGGCGTGATGGCAGCACATGCTAGGCTGACCATGGAATCGACAGGCCAACTATCCGTAGGAGGTAAATGATGGCTGTACAAGTTTCGTATCCAGGCGTTTACATTGAAGAATTCGCCCCTGGCGCGCCCATTCAGGGCGTGAGCACCAGCATCGCTGCCTTTATCGGGCTGGCGAAGAAAGGAGAGCTCGACAAGCCGACCAAGATCACCAGTTGGGACCAGTTTGTGGCCACCTTTGGTGAGCAGCCCGTGGACGGCACCTATCTCTGGCATGCCGTGCGCGGCTTCTTTGACAATGGCGGGCAGGCATGCTACGTGGTGCGTGCCAGCAACGGCACCTACAGCCGGGGAGCGCTGCAAAACCGGGATCAGCTAGCCGAAGACCTGGTGCGGGTCAAGGCTCGCAAGCCGGGCGCGACACCCCCGGCCGCGCTCCAGGTGCAAGTCACCCCGGTCAACCTCGTCCAGAATGCCTCGCTCTACCAGCCGCAGGGCCAGGCCGGTACCATCACCGCACGCACGATGACTCTGGCTGATGCTGGGGAGGCAGCGCAGTTTCGGCCGGGCGACTGGGTTGACGTGGGTGGGACCCGGGCGCAGGTAGCGCGCGTCACCGGCGCCACCATCACACTCGATCGATCACCGGGTGTGGCAGCACCGGCGGCCGTCCGGCTCGCGGACGTACGGGCTGGCGACCAGACGCTCCGCATCCTACCGGCCAATCCCTTGCCCCAAGACACGCTAGTGAGCGGGAGTGTGCTGACGATCACGCACAACGGCACGAGCGAAACTGGCGTGGCAACGTCGGTCCAAGCCGAATATCTCCAGACAAACCCTGCGACCACGACTTACCGTATCGCCCTCCGGGAGGGACTGCAGAATGCCATCGATATGACCAATCCGGCCACGGTGCAGTCAGAAGAGATCGATTTCCAGGTGTTGCAGGGTGCCACCGGGTCGCCGTACACTGGGCTGGGTCTCGACCCGGCCCACGAGCGCTACTATGTCACCAAGGTCAACCACGAGGACAGCCTGGTGGAGTTGGAGCTCATCGAGCCGCCGCCCACGGCCCCTCTTCCGGATGCGCTGCCCGCCGCTCAGCAGGTGAACATCACCGGCGGGACGGACGAGAACTTGTCGAGCATCAGCTTGCTCGATTATCTCGAGGCTCTCGACAAGCTGCGCGAGATCGACGAGGTCACCCTAGTCGCGGCGCCCGGCGTGATGAATCCGGCGGATCCAGCGTTGATGCCAGCATTGCAGCAGGCGTTGATCGCTCACTGCGAGCTGATGGGTGATCGTTTCGCAGTGCTGGATTCGATCCCCGGCGTGCCCATGTTCGGTGACCCGAGTGTCGAGGCGCAGCGCCGCAGCATCGACTCGACGCGCGGTTACGCGGCGCTCTACTATCCGTGGCTCAAGACCCTGTCTGCAGCGACGGGCAAAGAGCTTCTGGTTCCGCCCTCGGGCCACGTGATGGGCATCATGGCCCGGGTGGACAATGCCCGTGGAGTGCACAAGGCCCCGGCCAATGAAAACGTGAACGGGGCGATCGGCGTGCAAACGACAATGAGTAACCAGGAACAGGGGCTGCTTAACCTGCAGGGCATTAATGTCATCCGCGTGTTCCAGCCTGGCGGTCGGCCAAAGGTGTGGGGCGCCCGCACCACCGCCACCGACCGCAACTGGCAGTACGTCAACATCCGCCGGTTGTTCCTGTACCTGGAGGAATCGATCCAGGAGGGCATCGAGTGGGCCGTATTCGAGCCGAACAACCTGCAACTGTGGCAAAAGCTGCGGCGCAGCATCACCGAGTTCCTGACCCGCGTGTGGCGCGACGGTGCCCTGTTCGGGGCCACGGCCAAGGACGCTTTTTACGTGCGCATCGACGAGGCACTGAACCCGTTCTCCGAGCAAGCGCTCGGCCGCTTGCACATCGAGGTCGGCGTGCGCCCGACCTATCCCGCGGAATTTATCATCGTCCGCATTGGCATCTGGCCGGGCGGCTCTGAAGTGGCCGAGGTATAACAGAGACACGAGACAAACCAGACTGGAGGGAAACAATGGCGACAGGTGACATGTCCGATCCTTATGGCAATTACAACTTTTGGGTCGAGATCGGCGGCATTACCCGGGCAGCGTTCCAGGAATGCAGCGGATTCGACTCGACCGTCGACGTCATCGAGCACCGTGAAGGCGGCGAGAACACAGCATTGCGCAAGATCCCAGGCATGACCAAATACAGCAACATCACGCTCAAATGGGGCATGACCAACGACCGGGAGCTGTATGACTGGCACGATCAGATCGTGAAGGGCGAGATCGAGCGCAAGGACGGGTCGATCATCGTGCTCGATCGCAAAGGCGAGGAGGTGGCACGCTGGAATTTCTACCGTGCGTGGCCGACCAAATGGGATGGCCCCGACTTTAACGCAGAGGCCAACGACGTGTCGATCGAGACGCTTGAATTGGTGCACGAACGGCTGGAGCGTGCGTAGTGGAATAGGAGGCTTGCATGTTTCAAACCGAATTCGAGTTCATGCTGCCATGTGGCTATCTGGACGAGGACGGGACCTTGCATCGGGAGGGGACCATGCGCCGGGCAACGGCCGCGGATGAGATTCTTCCCCTCAAGGACCCTCGCGTTCAGAAGAACCCTGCATATCTCATCGTGATCCTGCTGTCCCGAGTCGTCACCCGGCTGGAAGGTGTATTCCAGATCAACCCAAAGACGATCGAAAATCTGTATGCCACGGATCTGGCGTACCTGCAGGATCTGTACAACGAGATCAACCAATTGGACAACGGGCACCGCCACGTCGTCTGCCCCGAGTGCCTGCACGAGTTCGTTCCGGAGGCGGCTGCGTTGGGGGGATACTAGGCTACCCCCTCGACGCCCTGCACGAGGAGGTAGCTTTCATTGCCTACCACTTCCACTGGCCGCTGGATGCGATACTGGGGCTGGAGCACGCCGACCGGCGGCGCTGGGTGGCCGAGATCTCAACTATCAACCAGCGGATCAACGAGAGCTCGGGGACGTAGGATAGATAACGAGATGGGCAGAGTGCATCACTTTCTGGCATGTGTATTGAGACGGCGATCCGGCCATAACGGATTGCACTTTAGCAACGCCAGCCACCGCTGGCCTGCATGGGCGGGCCGGCTCGCGGCAACGGGGACGTGGGCCAAAGCGCTGAGTGCGCGGTATGGCAGACGGTTCGAGCTGCGCCACGCCGTCGCCATGCGCTTTGTGCGCCAGATGACCGCCGTCGTCGCCCGGCTGCAGCGCGGGTCCCAGACCGTGCGGCACTTGGCTCCCCACGTGCACCTGGCAATCCACCAAGCCATCTCCCAAGCTCTAGTGCGCGCCGCGCCTGTCTCTGGAGTACTGTCCACCCGCAAGGGCACACCTGCCCGCGCCGCTATGGCGAGCCTGGGCGAGACACGGGTCTTTGTCCGGCGCGAGACGATCACGCTGCCGGGCCAGGAGCGGGTGCTTGCCGCACCAGCTGCTGAGAGCCTTGCCACCTCACCCTTGCGCGGTGTCTTGCCGCTACAGCGGGTCGCGCCGGGTGCCGCGACCAGGACGGTCCAGGTCCTTGCCCAACCCGGGCAAGGCATGGATCACCTGGTTACCACCCGCAGCGTGCAAATCGTGCACAGGGTGACCACAGCACGGCAGCGGGTGGAGATGCCACCGCCCGGGCGCAACGTGACACTCCAGACGGCCCGGACCGCGGTGATCGCCACCGCCGCTGCCTCTGCCACCGCCGCTCACCCGCCCCAGGCCAAGGGTGTAGCTGATGGATCATACCTGGCACCCGGCGTGGAAGTGGAAGTGGAGCAGGGCATGCTGCCCGTCGACGTCGAACGATTGACCGATCGGGTGGTGCAGGCCATCGACCGCCGCATCCTGGCTCACCGTGAGCGGATGGGCAGTTTGTACTGAGTGAGGTGCCGGCTGATGAAACAAGGAACCGGGGAATAACCATGCCGCCAGCCAAGGTACAGATTCAGGTGATCCACACCGGGGAGACGATCGCCGTCGATTATAACCCCGAGGAGTATACGATCAACCAGGACAACAACTTTGCGACCCAGAGCATCCCTGGATTGTCTGGGCCCCTGGTGCAGTTTGTCGCCGGAAACCAGCGCACGCTAGAGATGGAGTTGCTGTTCGACACCTGGGACACAGAGAGCGCTCAGAAGCAGGATGTGCGCGACGAAATCCGGCGTGTCACGTGCCTGATGGCCATCGACCCGGATCTGCACGCGCCCCCTCTGTTAAGGGTGACGTGGGCTTCGCTCGAGTTCCGCTGCGTTCTATCACGGGCGACCCAACGCTTCATCATGTTCACCGCGCAGGGAGTGCCGGTGCGGGCGCGCTTGAATGTGACCTTCAGCGAGGTGATCGACCTTGAATTGGAAGGAAAAAGGTGCAAGCGCGAGACGGTCGACTTTTCCAAGGTCTATACCGTAGGTGACGGTGACACCCTGAGCGCCATCGCCGCCCGGCTATACGACAACCCCCTCCTGTGGCGGGTCATCGCATCCGAGAACGAGATCACGGACCCACGGGCCATTACCACAGGCCAGCAGCTTCTAGTTCCATCCCTACCCTACCGCGACCCGCAGACGGGGGAGGTGATCAGCTGACATGGCACGCTATCCACGGTATGCGCCCGAGTTCCGCATCCGCATTGGTGGCGAGCCGCTGCCGCCCGCACTGCGTGCTTCGGTGACCAGCGTTAGCTACCAGAATGGGCTGGAAGGGGCCGATCGGGTCGAGGTGCAGCTCGCCAACGAGAACCTGCGGTGGCTCGACCACCCGCTGCTCGAGCCGGACACCGAGTTCACGCTATCGATGGGTTATGCACCGGATCCCTTGCAGGAGATGTTCGTCGGCGAGATCACGGGCGTGACCGCCTCCTTCCCCAACGGCGGCATGCCGACGCTGACGGTGGCAGCCCACGACTTCCTGCAGCGGTTGACGAATGGCAGCAAGGACCGCTCGTTTGCGCTGAACCTGCCGTGCATTGGCAAGTTTCCATTGCCCGACCCGATCGTGGCGCAGCTCGTGAGTGCCACCAACCTGTTGATCCCTCTCGTCGATCCGGCCGGGGCGGCATTATCCTTTCTCACCCTTCTTATCGCTTACGCCATCGACCCGCTGGATGCAAAGAACTCGATTAGGGTCCAACAGGGCCAGAGTGACTTTGACTTTCTGTCCGGGCTCGCTCGCGAGAACGGCTGGGAGATGTACATCGACCACACGCTAGAGCCACGCGGTTATGTACTGCGCTTTCAGTTCCTGATCCAGGACTACGCGCCGACGGCCACGTTCAAGTGGGGCGAATCGCTGATGGACTTTTCTCCACGCCTCTCAACCGTCGGGCAGGTGGCCAGTGTCGCCTGCCGCATCTACATTTCCAGCATCAAGACCGAGTTGGTCCTGGTCCTCGGCTGGGACTATGACCGCGCTGCCTTCGATCTGATGATCTATCCGGGGCTCGGCAGTCTTGAGGAACTGGTTGGCTCAGGCCGACAGCAGGGTTTGCTCAAGGTCTCTGCCTCCGGGCCACTCACGGCGCCGAAGCAGATTCTGGGGGAGCTGCTGCCACGACTGAACAACCGCTTGACGTGCAGCGCCAGCGTCGTCGGCGACATGCGGCTGCGGGCCTCCCGCGTGGTCAACTTTGAGGGGGTAGGCAAGGAGTTTAGCGGCCTGTATCGGATCACGTCGGCGACGCATACCATCGACGGCAGTGGCTACCGGACCCAGTTCGAGGGGCGCAAGGAGATCTGGTTCGGCTAGATCCCTGTGCCCGAGGGAGCCAGTGGCCTCCTCCGCGTCCAGGGCCAGACGATCCAGTAGATGGGGGCAAGAACATGCCTGTGACGCTATACGATAGTGCAGCCGAACGGCGCCGCGAAAAGCGGCCCGAGGCGGGCAACGTGTATACCGGCGTGGTGATCGACAACTGCGACCTGGCGATGCAGGGGAAGGTCAGGGTCCGCATCCCGTCTCTGGGCACGGAAGTGTGGGCGCGCATTACTGCTCCCGGCGGCAGTGCCCGCGCCGGGATGTACAGCGTCCCGCGGCCCGATACAGAAGTGCTGGTGGTGTTTGCCAACGGAAACTCGGAGGACGCCTACCTATTGGGCGGCCTGTACAACACCCAGGACACGCCACCCATTGACCAACCGACCGAGATGATGACCCGGCGCGTGATCCGGACCGGGGTTACGCAGGCAGCGGGACACGAGATCGATTTCGATGATGCGCTGCAGTCGGTCAAGATCACCACCAGTACGCAGCAGCAGATCACGCTCGACCCCGACAAAGTCGAGATCCAGACCACCGGGGGGAGTGTCAAGATTACTCTCGATCTGAAGCAACTGGCGCTCAAGATCACGGCGCCCAACAGCATCGAGCTGAGCGCTGGCGCCAGCATCAAGCTGAGCGCGGCTTCTATCGAGATCGGCGACCTGGTCAAGACAACGTCCACCACTATCAAGGGCAAAATGGTGACGATCAACTGAGGAGGATGCTGTGCCATTTGCAGCACGGTTGGGTGACTTGACAAGCCACGGCAGCCCGTTAGGGCCGACCGGCGGCAGCATCAATGTCTTTATCGGCGGGCAGCCTGCCTGGCGCGCCATCGTCGATGCTCACGTTTGCCCGCTAGTGTCCGGGACTGTGCCCCACGCTGGCGGGGTAGTGATGAAGGGCAGCACCAGTGTGCTCATCAACAACATGCCTGCCGCCAGGGCAGGGGATCAGATCGTGGAGGCCGGCCCGCCGAATGCCATAGCCCAGGGCTGTCCCACGGTGCAGATTGGAGGCTAGCGCGTGAACGGGAAGGACACCACCATGGCAGCCGGCAAAGCCTTTTTGGGCTCGGGCTGGGCTTTTCCGATTCAGGTTGAACCCGCCGGCGAGATGGCACAGGTGGCGAACGAGGCCGACATTCAGCAGTCTATCCGCATCATCCTCGGGACGAACCCCGGTGAGCGGGTGATGCGGCCCGACTTTGGCGCCGGACTGAACGCCTTTGTTTTCGAGCCGGCCAACCCGGCGACTATGAGCCGGCTGCAGAACCGGGTGGAGGGCGCGTTGGTCCAGTGGGAGCCGCGCATCGACGTCCTGGGGGTGACGGTCACCCGTGACCCAGCCAATCTGGGCCGGCTGGTGATCGACATCGACTACCGGGTGCGAGCCACCAATACCGTGACCAATCTCGTCTATCCGTTCTACCTTGAGGAGGGAACACCCGCGTGAACTCTTGCGATCTCGTTGGTAACAGGCCACCCGACCTGGATCCCCGCGATGCTGAGCAGTTAGAGGCGGCACTGCTGCGACTTCGCTTGGGGTATGTGCCCGAGTGGTTACCCGCGCAGGCGAGCGCGAGCATGGCCGTCGTGCAGGTCGCAGCGCGCTATTTGCAGGCAATCTTGCAGCGACTGAGACAAGCGCCAGACAAAAACCTGCTCGCTTTCCTCGATCTGCTCGGCATCCAACTGATCCCCCCGCGGCCCGCCCGTGTGCCCGTCGTCTTCCGGCTGGCGACCAACACCGTTGACATCAGCCTGCCGGCGGGTACCCGGCTAGCGGCGCCGCCAGCGCCTGAGACGACGGAGCAAGTCGTATTCGAGACCGAGCGGGCAACGGGCATCGCCGTTGCTCGGTTGAAGCAGGTGTTCAGCCTGTGGCCGGGCCGCGACCAGTATATCGACCACAGCGCCGCGGTCGAGAGTGAGCAGTCCTTCGCCCTCTTTGAGAAGCGATCGCTGCAGGACATCCCCCATCACCTGTACTTGGCTCACGACACGCTGCTGGCACTCGCTGGCAAGAGCACGCTCGACGTGACCTTTGACCTGGTCACAGCCAGCAGCGAACACCTGAGCTTGATCTGGGAGTATTGGGATGGCAAGGTGTGGCGCGAGTTCCGGGCCATGCGGCCGGCCTGCAGCCGGGCAGAGGCAGAGCGCCTCGACAGCACCGACGGCCTGCGGCGCAACGGGCGGTTCCGGCTCGAAACCGACTGCGCTGAGACAGAGGCCACGACGGTGAATGGAGTCGAGGCCTTCTGGGTACGCGGCCGGCTCGACGAGCGCCTGCCCCCGGATCCGGTCCAGATCCTGCCCATCGTGGACAGTATCCAACTCAGCACTCAGATCGCCCGCCCGCTCAGCTTTCACTGGACAGTCAAGATCGAGCTCGGCGCAAAGGCAAACCAGGAGGGCGCTTCCATTTGTGATCGTCTGTCGGAATCGACAGGAGTGTTCCCCAACGTGTGTGTCAAGGTCCAATCTTCGGATGAGGTACCGCTACCCCAGGTGACGGTCGAGTTGTTGACGGCCGAGCCGGAAGAGACACGCCCAACAGACTCGAACGGGCAGGCAGCTTTTTCCGTCCTCGACGCATCGACTGCTGTTGAGACCGTGGCAGTCGCCGTTGCAGGCGAGGGATGTGCCCAGGACTTTGAAGCACCTCCCAAGGACAAGCGACAGGATGTTACCTTTACCATGGATGTCGATGGCCTGCTGCCCGATCAGGCGTTCAACGATGGCCTTGAATTGGATGTCAGCAAACCTTTCTTCCCCTTTGGCCCGCAGCCCCAGCCCGGTGCCGCCTTTTACTTCACCAGTGCCGAGCTCTTTGCCAAGCCTCGTGCCCGGTTCCAGGTCTACGTCCAGCCGGCAAAGACCCCTCAGGATGAGCTTGGCGTGACCCAAAGCGGGTGCCCACCCACGAAGCTGCCACACACCGTGAGCTGGGAGTACTGGAACGGCCGCACCTGGCGGTCGCTTCCCCATACCAACAATCGCACTGACCTGTCGGACCATAGCCCCAAAGACTTTGGTGCCATCGGAGTGATCAATTTTCAGGTACCCGTGGATATGGTGCCGCTGAAGGTCAACAACCAGGAAGCGCTGTGGATGCGTGTCCGGCTGCTGAGTGGCGGCTATGGCTACCGAAACTGTGTCAAGTTCGATGGCAACGAAGTCAGCTATGTCGTGCCTCAGCCGCCGGCCCTCGGTAGATTCCTCCTGGGTTACACCTGGCAGTATGGGCCGTTCCATCCCGAACATGTCCTGGCCTACAACGACTTTCAATACGTCGACCGCACAGAGGCGGCCAAGTGGGAAGGCGAGAGCTTTGAGCCCTTCCGGCTGTCGACCGATCCCACCCCTGGACTCTACCTCGGGTTCGATCGTGACCTCCCCGTCGACCGGTTGGGCATCTACTTTGATATCCACGAGGAGCGGGGCGAGACGCAGGGGCCGGTGCTCACTTGGGAATACTGGGATGGCTTTGGGTGGGAGGACCTCGTCGTGGACGACGAGACGCGCAATTTTCGCGTTCCCGGTCTCGCCTCTTTCATCGCGCCCGACGACGCGCAGTCGCTCGCCCGCTTTGGCATCTCCCTCTATTGGCTGCGTGCTCGGCTGAAGGAGGACGGCCCACCGGGGGCGCCAGCTCTACAGGCCATCTACCCGAATGCCGCCTGGGCTGTGCAACACGAGACCATCGTCGACGAGCCGCTGGGAGCCAGCACTGGCCGCCCCAACCAGATCTTTCAGTTCCGCCGGGTGCCGGTGCTGGAGGGTGAGGTTGTCGAGGTGCGCGAACTGGCCGGACTTCGGGCCAATGTGGAGTGGCGGCTCGTGGCCCGCGACGTCCTAGGTAGCGATGGCCTGGGGCTCAAGCGTGTGGAAGTCTGGCTGGGCAGCGAAGGGCGCGCCAGCGAGTTTGTCGAGGGCGACCTGCGCCTGGTCCGTGACCGGTTGAAGCGCGTCGTCGAGGTGTGGGTGCGCTGGCATGCACAGCGCCATCTCTTCTTCTCGGGCCCTGGCGACCGCGACTATGTTTTGGAGCGTGCCACAGGCAGGCTGTTCTTTGGCGATGGGCAACAGGGCCGCATCGTACCCGAAGGGGCGCGGCTCGTGGCCCGGCTCTACCGCACTGGCGGGGGGCGGGTGGGCAACGTCGAGACAAGGAAGATCAGCCAGTTGCTGAGCCCGGCTAGTGCCGTCCAGGTGTTGTTCAACCCTGTGCCGGCGCAGGGCGGTGCTGAGGGCGAAACCATGCAGACCCTGGCCCGCCGCGGACCGGCCAGCTTGGCGCACTGCGGCCGGGGCATCTCCCCTCGTGACCTGGAAACTATGGCCCGCGAGGCTTCTGCCAGCGTCGCCGTGGCCCGCGCCGTGCCCACGCGCGGCGTTGGCGGTCAGGTCGCCCCTGGCTGGGTCACGCTGATTATTATCCCTCACAGCAGTGACTCGCGGCCGTGGCCGAGCTTTGAGTTGCGCGAACAGGTACGTCGCTACATTGCCACCCGTGGCCCGGCAGACGTCACTGCCGCGGGCAGCCTTTACGTCACCGGGCCTGCCTATCGACCAGTGGACGTTCACACCACCGTGGTACCGGTCGATCCTAGCACAGCCGGGGCAGTGGAGCGCGCAGCGCACGCTGCACTGATGGCCTTCCTCCACCCCCTGACAGGGGGACCTGGCGGGCAGGGCTGGGAAGCCGGACGAGCCGTTTACCTGTCCGATGTCGCTGCCGAACTCGAGCGTGTGCCTGGCCTCGACTTTGTAAAAGAGCTCGCCCTCCTCGTCGACGGCCGCCTGTATGGGGAGAGCGTGCCTATCGAGCCGGATCGGATCGTGGTGGCGGGCGATATCCGGATCAAAGTATTGCAGGGCAAGGAGGGAGCATGCCGCTGACGCTGCCGAACCTCGACGACCGGCGCTGGACTGACCTGGTGGAGGAAGGGCGGGCACTGATCCCGGTGTACGCCCCGCGATGGACGGATCACAACATCCACGATCCCGGCATCACGCTCATCGAGCTCTTTGCCTGGCTTGCCGAGATGGACATCTACCAGCTCAACCGGGTGCCCGATGCCCACCGGGAAAAGTTCCTGGCTCTGATTGGCGTGGAACCACAGCCCCCCCAGGCGTCCCAGGCCGTGCTCCAACTGGCGCTGCAGCCGGAGTCTCCCCCACTGGAGCTACCGGCCACGCTCGAGTTCTCCGGCAAGGACCCCGCCGACGTCGTTACGCGGTTCAGGACGTTGCACGAGGTGACCGTCGTCGCTTCACAGCTGGTTGCTGTCCAAGTCTACGACGGTAGCGCTTTCCACGACGTGGCGGGGCGGCTGGCGGATGCCGGAGACCGATCTTCCGACGTGATCTATCCCTTCGGGGACGACCCCCAACCTGGCGCTGCGCTCTATTTCGGCTTTGACCCGCCACTCCCACCCCATGTCCCTGCTACCCTGTACTTTGTCGGTGCGGACCCCTCATCGGGACGTGATGCCCGGCGCCGTATCGAAGACGAGATCCGGGCGCGAGAGGCCGTGTGCCGGCGTCCCAACCCGTGCGCGCCGGACGACGCCAGTGAGCGCGACCGGCGGCACGAGCCAGCGCGGGAGACGGCACCGGGTAGCCGCCTGGACCATCATTCGGTCCACACCATGTGGGAGTTTGTGAACCGCTGGGGCGAGTGGCAACGGTTCCCAGAAGATGCGATTGGCGATCACACCCGCTGCTTCACCCTCGACGGCCGCGTCCTCCTGACGCTCCCAGCCGAGATGGGCGCCATCGCGCTAGGGGAGGTCGAGGCGCCCCTGCCCTACGTGCGCTGCCGCTTTGCCGCTGGTGCCTACGATGCGACACCAGGGCTCCAGACCGTGTTGGTCAACACCGTCGAGATCGAGCAGGCGAGCTACTCCGACACGCTGGACACCCTCGTGCCCAGCGATCTGCCGTGGCGAGCCGAGCTGCTGGGTGAGGGGAGCGGCCTGCCGTTCCAACGCGTGTATACTGCAGAACGGGCGGTCATCACTGGGAGCTTTTGCCTGCACGTGGAGGAGGGCGTATGGCGGGAGTGGGAGCGGCGCCCCGACTTTTACGCCTCGGGCCGCGCCGACACCCACTACGTCCTCGACCCGGTGACTGGCACCGCCGTATTTGGCGATGGCGAGCAGGGACGGGTCGTGCCTGAAGGAGCGCGCATCTGGGCCAGCTACCTGGCTACGCGAGCCGAGGCCGGCAACCTTCCCTCATGTGCCGTGAACCAGCTGGCAGACAGTGCCCACAACCGCTGGCTACTGGCGCAACACGGCTCGGCAAGTGTCGAGGAAGTGTCTGCCCGGCTGGCCCGCATCACAAACCCGCTGCCGGCCCGGGGTGGTGCGGCGGCCGAAACGTTGCTCCACGCCCAAGGACGCGCCATCGAGATGTTGGCGCAGCCTACCCGCGCGGTCATCCTGGCTGACTATGAACGGCTGGCCCGCGAGACGCCCGGTGTTCGCCTGGCACGCACCTTTGCCTGTGCCAACCTGCACCCGGCATTCCCCTGTTTCACCGCGCCAGGCGTGATCACCGTGGTCATCGTCCCCTACCTGCCCCGCGGCCGGCCCGTCCCCAGCCCCCAGCTGTGCCGGATGGTCGCATCGCATCTCGATCTCGGGCGCATCGTCGGTACCCGGGTCGAGGTCGTCGGTCCCTCCTACACCCGAGTGACCGTCCACGCACGGGTCCGGCCCTGCCGTGGCGTGGACGCTGCCGCCCTCCGCCAGCGTATCGTCGGCCGGCTGCACCGGTTCTTTGACTCGCTGACCGGTGGGCCTGCTTACGAGGGCTGGCCCTTTGGTCGCGATGTCTATCGCTCCGAGGTGTTGCAGGTCCTGGACGACATGGAGGGCGTAGACCATGTGTTATCGTTGGAGCTGCTGAGAGCCAAGGGAGAGGCGTCGTGCGGGAATGTCTGCATCCCGCCGCTGGGGCTGGTCGAGTCCGGCAGGCACCAGATTGAAGTGGAAGGGGAGCCATGTCAGAGCTAATGCCACGCGACTTGCAGCGGATGCAATATCACCAGGGCCAGATGTTACGTAGCCAGGATTTCCGCGACATGGCGCTGAACGAAGCCCACTTGCGATGGTGGCACAACCGCGCGCTTCACCGGCCATACGGCATCGTCCACGGGTTTGGGATCAAGCTCGCCGGCAATTTCATGAACGTTTTCCCAGACGTTGCCCGTGGATTGCCAGGAGTGGCGTATGATGCCTACGGCCGCGAGCTGATTCTAACCCGTGAGCAGGAGATCCAGATTCCTCCCCACGAGGACCCGTGCCGGCTGTGCGACCGCCGGCTGTACATAGACCCCTCGGCGCTTGACCAGGAGCGCAGGTTGGCCATTCCCCAGCACCGCGAGACTATCGTGCTCCTGGTGCGCTACGCCGGGCATGATACAGCCTGCGGCAAGCCCGAACCCATTGAGCACTGCTGGCCCCGCCACGTGACAGGGGCAGAGGGCCTTGAGTTCGTGTGGTGCCTGGAAGAGGAATCGTCGTATCGCGACGGCGTGCGTGTCGCTCGGTTATCCAAGGAGGAGGTGGAAGCGCTGGGGCAGGAACCGGCAGCATTCTTCAGCATGAAGCCGGCTGCAACCGCAGGCCCCCTTGTCGTCCGATCCTCAACGGCGGAGATCATCTTCTCTGGCGTGATGTCCGAAAAACAGCGCGACGAGTTCCTGGCGAAAGTGGAATTCAAGGACCCGCAGCTCCAGACTGCGATCAAGGCACTCTACCGCCGGTCCCAGCCCGACTACGGCCGGCGCACGGCTCGAGCTCAGTCCCGGCCGCACATCCTCAGTGGGACCACAATTCCTCGGGCTACGCCGTGGACTGTCTGGGATCCGCCCGAGGCTCTTAGGCTCAGGGGCGTGGCGCTGGGGTTCCAGGTGCAGATCGACACGTCGGCTGGCGGCTTTACCGGGGTGCCCTGCTATTTTGCTACGCTCCAGAGGGAGACGGAGGCTAGCCAGACGGAGACGGAGGTTGGGCCGTTGATCTTCGACGGGGCGGGAGACCCGATCGCCTTCCTCACCTTTCACACGCACATCGACGAGCCTGCACGAACCGAGTTCACCTGTCGACTCCTCATTGTAGCGCAAGCCCTGGGCGATCGTGAAGTCAATGCTCTCAGGAGATCGATACGCGAGTTGGTGCGCAAGGGGCCTTTGTATGTGTCGTGGCTGGCCGTCCAGCCCACGACGGGAGGTTAGATCGAGGATGGAAGCAGGTGAGCTATGGGAATACTAGAAGAAACCCGCTTTGTCGAGCGCTTGCAGTTTTTCAACGGCCAGCGCCTCTTTGCCGACGACTTGCAGGGCATTGAGGCCTTTAACCGCGAGATGCGCTGGCTCCATAACCGCAGCTTGCACCAACCGGGCATCGGCAGTGGGTTTGCCGTGCGCGGAGACAGGGGCGACCGCGAGGTGTGGATTGGCCCCGGCTATGCCATCGACGCGCGTGGACGCGAGATCGTACTCACCCAGCCGCTCACCCTCCAGGTGCCGCCGGTGGCGAGCGACGAAGACGGCCGGCCGGCGCTCTACGACCTGGCGATCGCCTATCCCGACGACGAGTTCCTCGAAGAGGCGGAGGCACGCGGCGGGGTGTGTGGCACGCAGGGGGTCATCCGCCGCGAGGAAGCGCCGGTCTTTTGCTGGGTGCGGTTGAGGCGCGGCGACAGGGACCAACTGAGCGCTGAGGATGACGAGTTGCGGCAGGCTGTCGAAGATGGCATGCTGATCACCCTCGCTCGCGTGGAGGTGCTCAACTGCCAACTGCATGGATTTGTTTCCATTGCAGCTCGGCGCGATGCGCGTCCCGCTTGCTTGCCCTACATCGCCTGCGCCGTGGCAGAGCCCACCGATTGGGAGGTGGAAGAGATCCTTGAGACAAATGGCGGCTCTTTGGCCCTGATCCATGTCGAGGTCGAGACCAAGAACGCAGGGTTCGAGACCACGCCGTGCTATACAGCAGAAATCCTGGGTTCGCGAACCGCAGTGCTGAACGTCGATGGTTTCGACGAGACCTTCCTGCTTGTCGATCACGCCACTATCCAGGATGCCCGTCCCGATGGTTTCATAGCGTATGCCATCGTCGATCTCGTCCACGATGTGGCTCCATTCCCGGGAACACTACAAGAATGGCTGCGCAAGAACTGGAGGCTACAATGGCTGGGGACGGAAGGGTAGGCTACATGCTGCCGGATACCGAGCGCACGTTTCGTTACCTGAACCGCGATGGCCAGTGGCGCGGATTTCACATCCACGGTCTGGCACTGAACCGTGATGGCGCAGTCCGGTTGTCATCACTGCCCCGCCTGGTGGGGTCGCTGCCGGACGATGTCGCAGCTCTTCCCCTGCCGGATGGACCGGAGGGACTCGCCGTTGGCCCCGACGGCACGATCTACTTCACCGATCCATCTGCTCACCGGATCCTGGCGATCAACCCCTGCCCACGCCCCGAAGAGCCTGAAGGCGAGGTGCCAGAAAGCCGCGGCGGCTGCCCACCCTGTGTTGGCGAACGACCCTCTGAAGAGGTGGTTTGGCCCATCGGTGAGCCGGCCTTCGCGCCGGTTCCCTGTCTGGGCGGGTTCGGCCGGCACTTCACCCAGTTCGATCGGCCGCGCGGGCTGCTGTTCCATCCGGTCCGCCGCGCTCTGTTCGTGGCCGACAGCGGCAACGAACGCATCCAGGTCTTTGATACCACTACTCTCCAGCTCGTTGACGTCTGGGGCGGCTTTGTGGCGTTGCCCAAGCACTCGGCACCTCTACGTCGGCCGTGGTCCCTCGCCGCCGATGCTGCCGGCAACGTCTATGCCGTCAATGCCGGGACCGGTCAGGGGGGTGGACGCATCCAAAAGTTCGACCTGCGCGCCACGCCTGTCCCCGAGTTCTGGGACCAGGTGCAGGCGACCCTTGAGGCACGCGGCGTCTCCCTCGCCGTTCCCACAGATGTGGCTGTAGTCGACCACGGCGGGCGGACGCGCATCTGGGTCCTGGACGGGGAGGCTGGAGGGCTACTGGTCTTTGATGGGCGCGGGCGCTGCCGGCAAGTGCTCGAATCAAAAGATCTTCGCGGCGCCCTCGGGCTCGCGGTGACCTCAGACGCGATCTATGTTGGACACAACGTCCGCCGGCAGGTCCTGCGCCTGCGGCCCGACGGCACGAGCGCCGGTGCCGCCCTTGGCTACGAGGGACCGGTGGCCGCTCTGATGCTTCATGGCGGCCTCCTGCTCGTGCACACTGGCGCCGCCATCGCCCCCATCCAACTCGAGATCGATGGCGCGTACGCCCGGCATGGCTTCCTGTGGGCCGGCCCTTTCCCCAACTACAGCCACCTCCGTCAGGAGTGGCACCGACTGCAGGCCAGCGTCGAGACGCTTAGTGCCGGCAGGGCCTCCGACCTAGCCCCTGCTGTCTCCCACTTTCAGCTCTTCCTTTACCCTTCGGAGGACCCACAGGCCAATCCCGGCGACCCGGGTGCCCGGACCCCGCCCTGGCAGGAGAACGCCGTCGACCTCCTGGCCCACTTGGCCGATCTTGAGGGTGGGACAGACAGCCAAGATGTGTGGGTCCGCGTCCCGCGCGACGTTCCCGAGGCTGTCTTTCACGCCATGGTGCCTGCTAAGCGGCGATACGGCAAGGTGGCTGACAACGAGGGCTGGACCCCCCTCGATCATGTGTGGGTGGGCGTCGAGTTCTGGAGCGAGGGGGCGGCCACCCCGTCGCTGGAGCAGATACAGCTCGACTATGACCATGTCACCTACCTCCAGCATCTACCTGCCATCTATGGCGAGGACCCTGCAGCCCGGCAGTTGCTGGGCCGCTGGCTGTCACTGTTTGAGAGTATGTTTGAGGACGTCGAGATCGAGATCGGCACGCTGCCGGCGCTCTTTGATCCCGCGGCCGCCCAGCCCGACTGGCTGCCCTGGCTGGCGAGATGGCTGGACATGGAGCTCCATGAGGACTGGGATGTCGCAGCCAAGCGGCGTGCTATTGCCTCGGCGTTCAATCTGCACAGGCTGCGTGGCACGCGCCGGGGCCTGGAGGCGGCCGTGCGGCGCGATACAGGTCTCGACGTCGTCATCGAAGAGCCGATCGTCCAGGCGGGCTGGTGGGCTCTGCCCGGAGACGAAGGCTCGCCCGCCGCAGAGAGGGCATCGATCTTGGGAGTCACGACGATGCTTGTCGCCGCCGAAGCCCAGGGGGCCGTGGTCGGCACTACTGCCACCCTCGATCGATCGCACCTGATCGCGGAGGGCCAGATGGGCGCGCCGCTGTTTCAGGACCTAGCGCACCGCTTCACGGTCCGCGTCTACCGCGGAGCACATTTCACCCCGCATACGCTTATGGCCGTCGCCGAGGTACTGGAACGCGAGAAACCTGCGCACACCAGCCACCACGTGTGTCTCGTCGAGCCGTGTATGCGCATCGGCTTCCAGGCACGGCTGGGCATCGACACCATCGTAGCCGGCCCAGCCATGCCCACTCGACTGGGCACAAGTGCGGTACCGGCTTCCCAGGTCGTGCTGGGTGGTCAACCACCTGGGCGCCTGGGCCGAGACAGCCGGCTGGGTGAAACCACGCGCTTGGGCGCGTCGCCAGAACCGGCACCATCCGACCACCGGTTAGGTTCGTTATGACTACGAGAGGGAGGAGACATTATGCGTGAGTTCTATGAGCTATCCCATCGGTTGGGACTCGCAACACCAGTTCGCAATCACTACTTCTACGGCCAGCTTTTGGGTGTGCAAAACTTTGAGGTTGAGACGGAGTATTTCAATCGGAAGCGGTGGCTGATCAACCGGCTGATCCTGGGCTACGGCGTGGTTTGCGGGCTGGACGTGAAGCCTGGGCCCAAGCGAGACACCATAGTCATCACTCCGGGTGTAGCGCTCGATGGCTTGGGCCGCGAGATCATCGTGCCAGAGGAGACGCGACCCGTCTCCCTCCTTGGTGAAGGCTGGCGCCACAAGCCACAGCAGCACGGAGTCAATCGAGCCAGTTCCAAGCTGGAACAGCAGAGTGGCCCGGAACAGCACTACATGGAGGAGCTGCCTTGCGAAGAGTTTGACGTCTATGTCGTTGTCTGCTACCACGAATGTGAGAGCGATCCTGTGCCGATCCGCGCCGGCGACTGCGCGACGGTGGACCCCTGCGCGCCCGGGTCCATCCGTGAGCAGTACCGTATTGAGATCAAGGATGGGCTCGTGAAGCCACCCAACTATAGTGCCTGCCACACTCCCGATTTCATCTCGGGCAACCACCTCGATTACGATGCGTTGGCGAAATCGGTGACGAAAAGGAGCTGCCAGCGCGTGCCTCGCGATCCCTGCATCCCGTTGGCCAACATTCACGTGGTCGTGGAACCAGAAGGCGACCGGTGCCATCCGGACGAGATCGACATCACTGTCCGACCCATTGTGTACTCGAACGACCTGCTGTGCCGCATCATCCAGTCGTTGCTTGTCGAGCCGCGCCACTATCATAGGGGCCAGTAGAGACTGCCCCGCTTTCAGGAGGTAGACAAAATGCTGACTTCCATCCAAACCGAGAGCCGGCCAACGGACACCTATACCGTCGCACAGGGGCGGCTCGAACGGCCACGTTACTTTCCGCGCCAGCTCATCACGCACGAAATAATGACGCTCGAGGCAAACTACTTTCGCCAGCGGCTGAGGCTGCATAACCGCCTCTTGCATGGTTGGGGTATCGTGTGCGGTGCCACTGTGTGCCCTGCTGTTAATCCTGACGACAACCAGGCCTTGCTGCCGTGGCACGTCACTATTACCAGAGGCTACATCCTCGGACCGTACGGCGATGAGATCCTGATCGATGACGACCAGGTCATCGATCTGCGGACGGCAGGTGCCGTCCGAGTGTCCGGTGAATACTATGCCGAAGCGTACGACCCCTGGTGCACTCAGCCGCCCGTCGACGACCTTTCCGGTCCTTTGTACGTTGCTGTGCGCTACAAAGAGGTGATGGCACGCCTGGTGCGCGCGCAGCCGGCTGGCTGCGGCTGCGAGGAGACGCCGTGCGAGTACTCGCGCTGGCAGGACGGCTACGAAATCGGCATCTTAACCACCTGCCCACCCGGCCAGGTCGAAACCTGGCAAGATCGTTCGGGCCAATGGGTCGAATGTCTGCCTGCCAACAACGGAGGTGAGAACGAAGAACAGAACCCGGACGAGAGGTGCCAATGGCCGGCATACCCACCGTGCCCTGACACCCCCTGGGTTGTGTTGGCAAAGGTGGCCTTCGAAGCGGATGGCACCATTCCTCGCGCAAAAATCGATAACTGCGCTTGTCGCCGGATCGTCACGTGCTCTGGCTTTTACTCTCCGGCAGACGGTTACTACGACGCCAGCCAAGTGGCAAAGTATGATTATCGAAAGGAAGTCTCTGAGCAGCTCCGCGGCCTGACATCCGCGCAAAAGGAGCTGCAGCGGCAGCAGCAGACCACTACGCACGAGATGGAAGAAATAGCCGCGTACCTTGACAGCATGGGGGCACGGTTAGCTCAGTTGCGCGAGCTCTACGTCGACCTGACATCCGCGCAGGAGGGGCTGCTGCAGCAGCAACAGACCATTGTGTCCGAGATTCGAAGGATGGCCGAGCAGCTTGGCCGCCAGGAGGCAGAGCTAGCCCACCTGCGAGAGCGCGGACCCGCGCTTAACGTCGAGCCGATATCGAACGAGGCCTGGAATAGGTTCCTGCAGATCGTGGAGGACGAGGGGTTGATCGTAGACAGTGCGCTCCGGTCCTTGGGCCTAATCGCCACTGATCGCTGGCGCGCGGTTATGGATCTTCCAGCGCACGAGCTCCACGGCGTCAGCGCTGACTCTGACCTCGGCCATTGGCTGGAGGGCAAGACGATCGGCGATGTCGCCAATCTCTCGTTCGCAGACATTCGCCCCAGTGGTGTGGAGGATGAGGCAAAGTTAGCACGCAACGAGCGCCGCTTTGCGCAGATTGCTGAAAAAGCTCGCAGAGTCGTCACTCAGCTGGAGATCCGGTAGCTGATAAGCAGTATCTGGCTTTGATTCCGTTGCTTTTTGCTTTGCCCGATACTTGCCGAGTACAGCGGAACTGGCTGACTGATTGACAGAGCTTGCTTGCCGGCTAGCCGGTAGAGTGAGACACGGATTCACTCAGATCCTGAGCTTTCCGATCCGTGTGAATCCGCGTCCACCAAAGATTTGTCGGTCAATCAGATGCTATTGGATAGTCAGAGCAACGCACCCAACGGGGCTCAAGTCTTGCGATCTGTGGCTAACGTCAGTTGGGAACTGGCGTCAAGTCTGTCCTGGTATTCCGTGAGATCTGTGGTAGCTCTATAGCCATACCTCTGCGGTCACTTGGCGAGTTGTGACGGGTACAAATGTGCCAACACTGGACACAGTCAACTTGACAAGTTCCGCACAATCAAGTAAAATGCCCTTGTGTAGTGGACGGAACCTTGCCAACAAAAGATCGCGGTGAGGGGAAAAGGAAAAGCCGCCCGGATGGCACCCAGGCGGCTTATCAAGTGTTTTCCCCTCAGAATTTGACAACCGGCTCTCTGACCAGGCTGAATCCTGATAAGGATTTTTACTTGAGGCGGGAGCGACGGGCCACGT
>JAFGIA010000082.1 GCA_016929795.1 Anaerolineae bacterium | reverse complement strand
TCCGGCATGGGCTACGTAGGCGCGGCGAACCTGGTAGAGCTGCGCGAAAAGGCGCGATTTGTGCGCATCACCCACGCCGGCCTGATCGAGAGCCATCCACACGGTGTGATCGTCACCAAGGAAGCACCCAACTACCCGACGAGCCGGCAGTGAGGGAGAAGGATCAAGACAAAGAGAGGGCGCCCCGTCTCTGAGGCGCAGGTCGACCAGGTCGTGTCGGCCGTCCATGCCTCGAAAAAGTACCGCACGGTGTGCACCGACGCGGTTGCGCGCATTGCCTCAGAAGAAATCAACCACCGGGACAGTCTAAAAGAAGCGATCAAGGTCACCAAGCGCCGCCTGCACCAGGTGTACGGTGCGTTCGAGACCAACCTCGACTATGACGCGGCACTCGACGTCCTACGTGATGCGTACAGCTTGCACGATGCCGACGCCGTGCGGCGTGCCTGCCGCGACGCCCTCGTGCACCACACTTCCACCCGCGAGCGCCTGCCCCTGCTGGACGAGTTCTACCCTGCCATTTGGGCGCATACCGGCACACCGTCGTCGGTCCTCGACGTCGGCTGCGGCCTCAACCCGCTGTCGCTGCCCTGGATGGGGCTGCCGGCCGGCGCCCGCTACGTCGCCCTCGACGTCGACTGCGAGCGGATCGACTTTCTCAACCGCTACCTCGTCATCGCCGGGCTCGCCCCGCTAGCGCGCTGCGAGGACGCCCTCGCTGCGCCGCCGCAGGACCGGGCCGACGTGGCGCTGCTCCTCAAGATGAGCCCCACCCTTGAGCGCCAGGAGGCCGGCGCCACCCTTCACCTGGTCGAGCAGCTCCACGCGCCGCACGTCGTCGTCAGTTACGCGGTCCAGAGCCTGGGTGGGCGCGAGAAGGGAATGATCGAGCAGTACGGGCAGCAGTTCGAGGGGTGGACCGCGACGAGAGGCTGGACGGTGGAGCGCCTCACCTTCGAGTCGGAGCTGATCTTCCTGGTGAGGACGGCGCCGCTTGGGTAAGCTCTTTGTCGTAGGCACGCCCATCGGCAACCTGGAAGACATCAGCCCGCGCACGCTCGACGTTCTGCGCCAGGTAAGCCTGATCGCGTCCGAGAACCCGGCACGCACCCAGCGCCTGCTCGCGCGCTACGAAATTGAAACGCCCATGATGCGCTTTACGGACGCGTACGACAGGAAAAAGCAGTCGCGCACCGCCGCCGTACTTTCTGCGCTGCGTGCTGGCGACGTGGCGCTCGTTTCCGAGGCAGGGATGCCAGGACTGGCAGACCCCGGCTACGAGCTGATCCAGGCTGTCGTCGATGAAGGGGTTCACGTCGTGCCCGTGCCGGGACCCACAGCCGTGTCTGCCGCACTGTCTGTGGCAGGCTTGCCGGCGGAGCGCTTTGTTTTTCTCGGCTTTTTGCCGCGCAAGCGCAATGCCCGGCGCGAGCTGCTCGCTTCCGTTGCAGGGTCCCCCTTCGCCCTGGTCGCGTACGAGTCGCCCCATCGCCTGCTTGCCGCGCTGGAGGACGTCGCGGACGTGTTCGGCAGCCGGCCAGTTGTCGCCGCAGGCGAGCTGACCAAGATGTACGAGGAAGTGCGACGTGGAACGGCGGTGGAGCTGCTTGCCTCGTTTGAGGAAGAGGGGCCACGCGGCGAGTACACACTTGTGATCGCCCTACCAGGAGGGGAGGAGAGGGCATGACAGAGGAAACACAGCGCGTGGTGCAGAGCATCGACACGGGGCACGGAGTACTCAACCTGCCCGTCTTTTTTCCCGACGCGACACGCGCCGTGGTGCGCACTGTCGGCAGTGAGGACCTCGAGGCGTCCGCCGTGCGTGGCCTCGTCGTCAACGTCTTTCATCTGTCGAGCCGGCCCGGCGTGGGCCTGATCAAGGGCGCCGGCGGCATCCACCCCTTCATGGATTGGCCGCACCCCGTCGCGTCCGACTCGGGAGGTTTCCAGCTCATGTCGATGATCCGGGAGAATCCCAAGTACGGCACCATCACAAAGCGCGGCATCCACTTTACCGACATGGATGCCGGACGAAAAAAGGTGCTCTTTACGCCGGAGCGCAGCATCCGTCTCCAGTTCGACCTGGGCAGTGACCTGGTGGTGTGCCTGGACGACTGCCCGACTCCTGACGCGTCACGCGAGGAGGTGGAGACCGCCGTCGAGCGTACAATTCAGTGGGCCGCGCGCTGCAAAGAAGAGTTCGACCGCCTCGCTCGCGTGAGAGCCAGGCAGGGAGAGGCAGCGCCCCTGCTGTTTGGCGTGATCCAGGGGGGCTACGACCGAAGCTTGCGCCTGCGGTGCGCTGAGGCGCTGCTGCCGATGGGGTTCGACGGCTTTGGGTTTGGTGGCTGGCCGCTCACGCCTGAGGGCGATCTGGCTCTGGACATCCTTGCCTACACTGCCTCGCTCACGCCAGATGCTCTACCTCGCTGGGCCCTCGGCATCGGTAGCCCCGAGCACGTCGTGCGCTGTTACGACGCCGGCTGGCGGATCTTTGACTGCGTGCTGCCCACGCGTGACGCGCGGCATGGCCGGCTCTATGCGTGGAGCGTGGACGAGCCTGCGCGCGCGCATCTGCGCGGCGAGGGCTTTTACCACTTTGTCTACATCCGTGACGATAAGCACAAGCGCGACTATGGACCAATCTCGGAAGCGTGCGACTGCCCTACGTGCCGGCGCTACTCCCTATCCTACGTGCACCACCTGTTCGACGTCGACGACCCGCTAGGGCTGCGGCTGGCGACGATGCATAACCTTCGCTTCTACACTCAGTTGATGGCCCGCCTTACTTCCACTTGATCGTGCACCCCACCGGCGGGGTGTCCTGCACCGGCGGTGTCCTGTCGTCCAGCACCGCGTCGAGGGCGTTGTGCAGGTACGGCTCGGCGCTCTCGGCGTCGTCGTAATTCGAGTCGGGCGCGCCATGGTAGCGCAGGCGCAGGTCCCGGTCAAAGACAAAGAACTCGGGTGTGCGCTCGGCTCCGTAGGCCCGCGCCACTTGCTGCGACTCGTCGCGCAGGTAGGGGAAGGGCAGGTTCCGCTCCTCTGCCAATGTCTGCATATTCTCAAAACTGTCCGCCGGGTACTTGGAGGCATCGTTGGAGTTGATGCCCACAAAAGCCACATCCTCCCCTGCATACTCGCGTGCTGCGTCCATGATTCTTTCTAGCCACGCCAGCACATATGGGCAGTGGTTGCACATGAACACCACCGCCGTCGCCTCCCTGCCCTGGCTCACGTCCTGCAGCGAGGCGGTCTCGCCATCCACGCCGGGAAGCTCAAAGTCGATCGCCCTGTCGCCTATGTTTAGATTTGCCACTGCTTCCTCCTTGGTCTTTCGTCACTTATTTCCAGCGAGCATTGCCAGGACACCGGCAGGCGCCTGGTCGCGGTTCGCTTCGGTTACTTCAAACACAGATGTCTCTACGCCGGCGAGCCGGGCTTGTAGCTCTGGCAGCAGCTCTGCGCGCACGATCACCACTGCCCGCTCGATCTCCCCTGTCTCGAGCAGCGGCAGCACGGGTGCAATCCCCTCACCACGCCACAGCTCCAGCTTGCCGATCTCGTCGACAAAGACCAGGTCGGTCTCGTCGATCGCGCGCTCGATCG
>JAFGIA010000081.1 GCA_016929795.1 Anaerolineae bacterium | reverse complement strand
TGTGTCAGGGGATGAAATTCGGCTCCATGCCGTGTGATTGTCTGGCTGCGGCCAGACAATCCTATATCCCCGACGAGCTTTCCAGAGCCGCTAGCGTTAGCGGCTTTTTCTGTGAGTAGTAGATGCCGTATCGTGCCTCTCGTGTGTCATCTAGGTCGTGCACCAGGCTGAACGCTGGCCACAGCAGCTCCACGTAACGGTCCTCCCCGCGCTCGTACAGGCGTTGCAAAGCCCAAAGGAAATAGTCTGCGGCTTGCAGTCCCGCCGATTCTGGCGGTGTAGTGGGCATCACACGAATGGGTGCTGCGCTGGCAATCCCCCACTGGGCGCTGAACCTTTGCCGCGCTTTCTCCAAAGCTTCGTGTAGAGCTCGAGTTCTGTCCGATCTACCTCGCCGCGCAAAGCAGATGTGGTACGCGTCATCTTTGTGCAACAGATTCTTGAACAGGCGCCTGACCAGGTAGTCGTACAACTCGTTGGGGTGGTAGCGGTAGGTGGCATCTCGTTCGTTCCGTTGTCGCACATAGTTCAGAAGCTTGTGTTTGTTTCTGACCACAGCCAAGAAGCGCAAATCGTGACACAGCAAGAGGTGGAAAACTTCGCGGCGCACTTCTGGCACATCGTCTTTGGCATGAAAGGCCAGCGCCGTCTTTTTTTCTTCCGGCTGCATGGAAGGCACCTTTGCAAAGTAGGGATCAGCCAGCAGGTTAGCCCGCAACTCTTCCAATTCGCGTCCCAAGATTTCCGGCTGTGAAATATCCAGGAGGCCCAGGATGAAAAACCTGGAACACCCCTCTGTGCCAATGATAATGCGCCCTCGTTTGTTGAACAGGGTTCCGTCTCCGGATTCATCAACAAAGTAATGGCGAATGGAAGGTAGCTTCTCCTCGTCGCGGCTCATTGTTCTACCTCAGCCAATGTTCGCCTGATTTGAACCACGATTTCGGCGATGCGTCGCTCCTTCTCCAGGATGGACGCCGCCAGTTCCTCCGGCGGGCGATGTACCAGCCCCTCCTGCCCTGCCGGGTTCTTGAGATCCAGGTTATAGTCGTTGTCGGCCACCTCGGCCACCGACACCCGCCACGAATGCTCCGTCACCGGACGCTCGTTCCACAGATCCCGGCACTCGTCGAAATCCTGGTCGCGCAGCGGCTTGGTTTTGGTATAGTTCTTGCGCCCCTCGGGCAGGGGCAGCTCGTAGTACCAGATCTCTTCCGTCGGGCCGTTGCGCTGGAAAAAGAGGAGGTTCGTGGGGATGGATGTGTAGGGTGCGAACACGCCGTTCGGCAGGCGCACCACCGTGTGCAGGTTGAACTGCGCCAGCAGCTCCTGCTTGATGCGCGCCGCCACGCCGGTGGCAAAGAGCGGGCCGTTGGGCAGGACCATGGCGCACCGCCCGCCGGGCCGGTCCCCTTTGGGCCGGCTCAGGCTGCGCATGATGAACTGCAAAAAGAGGAGCGCCGTCTCCGACGTGCGCGTCCCCTCGGAAAAGTTTGCCTGCACCCCGGCCTCTTCCTCCCCGCCAAAGGGCGGGTTGGTGACGATCACGTCGTAGCGCTGCCTGTCGCCGATCTCGTGCAGCGGCGTCGACAGCGTATTGGCCCGCGCCAGGTTCGGATACTCGATCCCGTGCAGCAGCAGGTTCATCATGCCCAGCAGGTACGGCATCGGCTTCTTCTCCGTGCCGTACAGCGTCCGCGTCTGCAGCGTCTCCCGCTCCTCGACCGTCCGCTGTTGCTGGTGCAGGTATTCGTACGCTTCCACCAGGAACCCGCCGGTGCCCGCCGCCGGGTCGTATACCGTCTCGCCGATCTGCGGCGCCACCTGCTCGACCATAAAGCGCACCACCGGGCGCGGCGTGTAGAACTCGCCGTTGGTGCCCGCCGCGTCGCGCATCTCGCGCAGCATGCTTTCGTACAGGTGGGACAGGGTGTGGATGTCGTCGCTGCTGTTGAAATTGAAGCGGTCGACCAGGTTGACGACGTCGCGCAGCAGGTAGCCGCTCAACATGCGGTTGTACGTCTCGCTGAAAATGGCGGCGATCACGTCGCGCTGATCTCCCGAGCCCGCGCCCGTCAGCCCACGCAGGTGGGGAAAGAGCTCGTCGTTGACAAAATCGAGCAGGTCGTCGCCGGTGCGGCCGCGATCCTCGTCGGCGGCCCAGTCGCGCCAGCGATAGGGCGCCTCGACGACGTCGCGGTGCTTGCCGCCCAGCAGCAGCCGCCGCTGCTCCAGGTCGTCGAAACACTTCAAGAACAGGATCCAGGCGAGCTGGGGGATGCGGTCTACGTCCGTGCTCAGCCCGGCATCCTTGCGCATGATGTCGCGGGCGGTCTTGATGGCCGCTGAAAGCTCCGATTTCCGCATAAGTCTCCTTGGATCTAGGCTGCGTACAACAGATCCTGTAACTGGCGGGTGGCGTCTTTGAGCGTCTCCACGCCGCCAAAGAATTCGGCAATTTCGAGGGCCGTGCCCTCGACGGGCACGTCGGGCATCTCCAGGATGTGCAGGTCGGTGAGCTGGGCGACGCCGTGGTCCGTGTACTTGTCGAGGAGATAGTCCAACACCTGGTGGGCCTGGGGGCCGTAGGTTTCGAGAAATTCGCGGTGTTCGCGGCGCACCACCTCGGCGCGCTCCCGCCGCGAGCGGAGCGGCGCGTTAAATGCGACGTGGATCAGCAGGTCGAAGGGATCGGCGTCAGGCTGGCCCACCGCCTCGGCCAACTGGCCGAACGAGATGCCGCGCGCTTCCAGGTCGGCGATCAGCTCGGCGCGCCGTTCCGGGTCGCGCCAGGCGGAGCGGATCTTGCCGGCGCTGCCGTACAGCGTGCGCACCTGGTCGCGCGTATAGTCGTCAAAGCGGCGCACGCGGAGCTGCGCTCCCTGCGGGTCGAGCTCGTGCACGATCTCGTGGATGACCCTGACCTCGACGCTGTCGACATAGTACTTGCGCGGCGCCTTGTCGCCCTCTTCCAGATCCGCCGGCGCCGCTGGCTCGACGTCCTCATGGGCGGCTTCTGCCGCTTCGCCCGTCTCGGTGCTGCTGAGCACCGTGCCAGACTCGTCAATGATCTCCTCGGCGGTCAATTCGGGCACTCCGTCGAACTCGGGATCGGCAAAGAGCGCCGTCGCGCCCACATAGTCGAGGATGTTGAACCATAGCTTGCCCTGGTCGACGGCCAGCCGCGTGCCGCGGCCGATGATCTGCTTGAATTCGACCATCGAGTGCACCGGCTTGAAGAGGACGATGTTCTGGCACGTCGGCACGTCCACGCCGGTGGACAGCAGCCTGGACGTGGTGGCGATGACCGGGACCTCGCGCTCCGGGTCCTGAAAGTGGCCCAGGTGGTGCAGGCCGACCTGGCCCTCGTCGGCGACGATGCGCACCACGTAATCGGGTTGTTTGGCCGTGATGTCGGTGTTGCAGTTGATCAGTGCCGTGCGCATGTCCAGCGCGTGCTCCTGGTCCACGCAAAAGACGATGGTTTTCGCCCTGCGGCCCGTCTTGTGCATGAAATCGGTCAGGTGGCGGGCGACGGCCTCGGTGCGCCCAAGCAACGCCACGACGCGCTCGAACTCTTTCGTCGTATAGAGCCCGTCGGGCACCTCGCGCCCGAAGCGATCCAGCAGGCCGGGGTCGGGCCGCCAGCCGGCGGCGTCGACGTCGGTGATCACGCGCCGCACCCGATAGGGGGCCAGAAAGCCGTCGTCGATGCCCTGGGCCAGGCTGTAGGTGTAGATCGGGTCGCCAAAGTAGCGATAGGTGTCCACGTTGTCGTTGCGCAGGGGGGTGG
>JAFGIA010000080.1 GCA_016929795.1 Anaerolineae bacterium | reverse complement strand
GTGCCCATCCTCGACGAGGCGCGCCGGCGGCGGACTGCCGGCCTGCTGAACCGGGTCGCTGCCACGCTGTGCGAGATCGGTAAAGAGCGCATCGGCCTGATCGGCCGCCTGCAGCGCATTGCCGAGATTTCTAACGTATAACCACGACAACCGATTACAGGAGGCAAGACGTACATGAAAGAGCTATCGGCCCAACAGCAGCAGGAGCTACGCACCATTGCCGGCGAGCGCGTCACGTTCGACCGGCTGGAGCGAATGTTTTACAGTCACGACGTCGGCTCGCTGCCGGGCCTGGTCAAGCCGCTCATCGGCAGCACCCGCCCCGCCGCCGTGGTCCAGCCGTTGAGCGAGGAGCACGTGGTGCAGGTGATGGCATTTGCGCGCACCCACGGCGTGCCGGTGGTGCCGCGCGGCAAGTCGACGTCGGGTTATGGCGGCGTCGTGCCGGCGCGCGGCGGGCTCGTCGTCGATTTCGCGTGGATGAACAAGATCGTCGCGGTCAACCCGGATGCCATGACCGCCACCGTGCAGCCGGGCGTGGTGTGGGAAAAGCTCGAGAAGGCGCTGGGCCAGCACGGGCTGGCACTGCGCACCTACCCATCGAGCGCCCCGTCGTCGACCGTTGCCGGCTGGTTGGCCCAGGGTGGCGTCGGCTTTGGCGCATACGAGTATGGCAGCTTTCGCCAGAACGTCGTCTCCTGCCGGGTCGTGCTGCCGGGCGGCGAGGTGCGCGAGTTCTCGGGCGAGGCACTCGAGCTGGTGAGCGACGCCGAGGGGATCACGGGGCTGATCACCGAGGTCACGATCCGGGTGCAGCCGGCTGAGCCGCTGGCGCTGTGGGGCGTGCTCTTTGACAATGCCGACGACCTGGCCGCCGCACTCGCCGCGATGCGCGAGGTCCGGCTCCCCCTCTGGTCTGCCAGCTTTATCAACCCGACGATGGCCCACGTGCACAACAACCTCCCCCCGCGCATGGAGCACGGGCATCCGGTGGCAGAGCACAGGCCGGCGCTGCCGAAAGGGTATCTCGCCATCCTGGCCGCGCCCGAGTCGCGCCGTGAGGTGATCGAAGCCCGGCTGCCTGCACTGCTCCACGAGACGCGTGGCGTGCGTGTGGACGACGAGATCGTCGCGCACGAATGGGAGGAGCGCTTCAACTTGATGCACGGCAAGCGCCTGGGCCCGAGCACGGCGCCGAGCGAGGTCGTCGTACCGCTGTCGAACGTGGGGCCGGCGTTGCGAGCGATCGAACAGCGCATTGCGCTGCCGATGCTGATGGAGGGAATGGTCGACGCCGCCAACGACGAGGTAACGCTGCTCGGCTTTATCCTGCACGACGAGCGCAAATTCACCTTCAACTTTGCCTTTGGCCTGGCGCTGAGCGTGCTCAAGATCGCACGCCAGAACGGGGGACGTGCCTACGCGACGGGCCTCTACTTTACGAACGAGGCAGAGCGGGTGCTGGGCGCCGGCAGGGTGCGGCGCCTGCGCGAGTTCAAGGCGCAAGTGGACCCCCGTGGCCTGCTCAACCCGGGCAAGGTCGTGGACGGCAAGCCGCTCCTGTCGGCCTTTATGGCCACGGCGGGGGCTTTTGAGCCAATCGTGCGCCTGTTCGGGAACGCGGCGAAATCGCCGATCGGCGAGCGAATCGACGGGAATGGGAAACGTGGCATCCCGGCAGACGTGGCGTGGTACGCGTACGCGTGCAGCCAGTGCGGCTACTGCGTCGACGAGTGCGACCAGTACTATGGCCGCGGCTGGGAGAGCCAGACGCCGCGCGGCAAGTGGTACTTTTTGCGGCAGTACATGGAGGGCAAGGTCGATTGGGACCAAAAGATGGTCGACACGATCCTGGCGTGCACGACGTGCGAGCTGTGCCACGTGCGCTGCTGTGAGGATCTACCGATCGAGCCGAGCTGGCTCAAGCTGCGTGGCAGCCTGATCCACGACCAGGGCAAGATGACCTTCCCGCCGTTCGAGATCATGCGCCAGTCGATGCGCAAGGAGCACAACATCTGGGCGTCTTACCGGGTCGACCGGCCCAGGTGGATGCCCGAAGAGGTACTGGGAAAGCTTCCTGAAAGGGCCGAGATCGCCTATTTCCCCGGCTGCACCGCCTCGTACGTCGAACACGACATCGCCCAGGCCACCGCCTGCCTGATGCAGAAGGCGGGGGTCGAGTTCACCTACCTGGGCGAGGACGAGGCGTGCTGCGGCATCCCGATGCTCGTCTCGGGTCTGTGGGACACGTGGGAAGAGATTCTGCGCCACAATGTCGCGGCCATGAAAGCGCGCGGCGTGAAAACGGTGGTCACTTCCTGCCCCGCGTGCTGGCTGGTGTGGGCCACATTCTACCCGGAGTGGGCGAAAAAGCTGGGCATTGACTATGACTTTGAGGCGAAACACTACAGCGAGATCCTGGCAGAACAGATCGACCGGGGTGTTTTCAAGCTCGACCAGGAGGTCAACATGCGCGTCACCTGGCACGACTCGTGTCACATGGGCCGCGCAGGCCAGATCTATGAGGCACCGCGCAAGCTGATCCAGTCG
>JAFGIA010000013.1 GCA_016929795.1 Anaerolineae bacterium | reverse complement strand
TGTTTTGCTGGCAGAATAGCGACTATCCAGGCATCAGCAGCCGGGCTGTCAGGACGAAGGGGCTTTGTACGTTGTGTCCGTCAATACTGCTACTGCCGCGAGCGCAAATACTGCCCCTTCGAGGACCTGAACGATTTTGGCTACGTCGTCCAGGTCAAGGAAAACGCGCCCGAGCTGCTGCGCAAGGCGCTGAGCCGGGTGCCGGTGGACATGGTAGCCACGGGCGACTATCAGGCAGCGGAGAAAAAGTTCGAGGTGTCGCGGCGAATCCTCGAAGTGTGCCTGGAGCTAGGGTTCCCGGTGTCGGTGCTCGAGCGCTCGCCCCTCATCCTGCGCGACCTCGACCTGCTGAAGGAGATCAACCAGCGAGCGTCGTCGGTGGTCTTTTTCAGCATGATCTCGGCGCCCGGCTCGCCCACCTACGAGCGCGTGCGCCAGATGGAGAACCTGGCACCCAAGATGGAACGGCGCTACGCGGCGATGGAACAGATCGCCAAGGCCGGCATCATGACGGGGATCAGCATGATGCCGATCCTGCCCGGCATCTGCGACACGGACGAGAACCTGGAAGCGACGATCCGGTGCACGGCGGAGCACGGCGGTCGGTTCGTCGTCGCCGGCGGTCTGACCCTGGCCGACCAGCAGCGTGATTTCTTCTTCGGTGTTCTGCGTGAGCGTTTCCCCGACCTGCTGCCACTGTACGAGCGGATGTACCCGCACCCGACGGCGAGTTATGGCGGCCTTCGCAGTGGCGATCCGCACGCGATTGGACGCCGGATCCGGGAGCTGTGCCGGCAGTACGGGATCTCGGATCGGATGCCGCGGCCGATCATCCCCGGCGACAAGCGGGCGCTGGACAAGCGCATCGTCGAGGCGCTGGCGAACCAGTGCTACTGGATGGAGCTGGACAACGCAGCCAATCAGCGCGTGTGGGCGTACCGGAAGGCGGCGTGGGCCATCGAGGATACGGAGCAGGACGTGGGGCTGATCTACCGGGCGATGGGGCGGAAGGGGCTGGAGAGCATAGAGAATGTGGGGCTGCGGATGGCGGAGGTGGTTGAGGGACTAATCAAGGATTTGTCCAGCACTCGGATATGTGCTACAATTCCTTCGAGGTAGAGCATGGGCAAAACAGCCTTGGAACTGAGCAAAAAGGAATGGCAGGCGTACCGGCCGGACAGCGGAATCGTCGAGGAGCCAGATCACGATCGACTGGACAGGGCCTGGGGCGTGGCGCGGACGGCTGCTGACTTGCTCCGTGAGCGGTTCGGGGCGAGTCGCGTCGTCGTCTTTGGCTCGCTCGCGCACGACGAGTGGTTCACCCGTTGGTCGGACATCGATCTGGCGGCGTGGGGCATACCGCCAGATGCTTTCTTCCGTGCGGTGGCGGCGGTGACGGGTTTGAGTGGAGAATTCAAGGTGGACCTGGTTGACCCACACGATTGCCGTCCTGCACTGCGACGCGCTATTGAGCGAGAAGGAGTGGTCGTGTGAACGATCGCTTGTTGCGGCTGGCGGAGCGAATCCGGAGCGAGTGCCAAGATCTGAATCGTGTCGTGGAACGAGCACAGGAAGGCTGGCGTCGGGCCGAGAGATCCGCCGATGATCTGTATCTTGACAGCGTTGCGCTCAACCTGCACGGCTTCTATGCAGGACTCGAGCGGATGTTCGAACTCGTCGCCACAACTGTGGACGGACGGATGCCTACAGGAGAACATTGGCACCAGTTGCTGTTGGAGCAGATGGCTTCCGAAGTCGATGGCGTGCGGCCGGCGGTCATCTCGGATGAGACACGACAGGCGCTCGACGAGTACCGCGGCTTTCGACACATTGTACGCAATGTGTACACGTTCAGGTTTGATCCGGCCAAGGTGCAGCGGCTGGTGGAAGGCGTTTCTGCCGTTTCTGCCCACGCGCAAGCAGAACTCCTTGCCTTTGCCAGCTTTGTTGAACAGCAGGCAGGCAGTAAATAACGCCAGCACTCACCTTGTTCCATGATGTGAGTTACCCAGGTGAAGGCCTAGAGAAAGGCCAAGATGCAAAAGCCTTTTGCGCCGCATGAACCGGATGAGCCACTTTTGTCGGCAGAGGATGCGTTTGCAGATGCCGAGCAGTCCGAAGGGCGGTCGCAGGCGTTTGAAGAGAGCCATGGTTTGAATCGGTGGAAGAAGTGAATGCAAGGCGCGTTTTGCAGTTTCTTCCTGTAGCTGGTCTCATTTTGCACCTCACTTTCTTGATATTGCTCAACCCGCTGGCCGAACTGATTGAGGATCGGGTTTGGAAGCAGATTGATCCTGACCCGGACTACGTGTGGAATGGGGGAGCGGCGTTTTGGGATCCCGAGTATGACTCCGGAGCAGTAGTAGCATGTTTCCCAGTTTGCATCTATCTTCCAACGGGGGTTCTGGCGCTCGCTATCTATGTTTCTTTCAGGCATCGGCGCCCCAAGCCGTGGGCAGTACTGCTCAGTGCCCTCGGAGCTTTTACCATTGTGTATGCGCTTTTCTGGTTGGTGTCTAACGCATAGGCACCTTTGATGTACCTGCACCCGACTGCCAGCCACGGCGGCATCCGCACCGGCGACCCGCACGCCATCGGCCGCCGCATCCACGAGCTGTGCGCGCAATACGGCATCTCCGACCGTATGCCGCGCCCCATCATCCCCGGCGACAAGCGGGCGCTGAACAAGCGCGTGGTCGAGGCGCTGGCGAACGAGTGTTACTGGATGGAGCTGGACAACGCGCCGAAACAGCGTGCCTGGGCCTACCGCAAGGCAGCCTGGGCCATCGAGGACACGGAGCAGGACTTGGGGCTGATCTACCGGGCCATGGGGCGCAAGGGGCTGGAGAGCATCGAGAATGTGGGGCCGAGGATGGCGGAGGTGGTTGAGAGGCTGATCAAGGACTTGTCTGGGGTTCAGATATGTGCTACAATGTGATCGGAGTCAGGATGTGATGATCAGAAAGCGGGTGCAACTTGAGTACTGCTTGTTTCGTGCAGTATGCACCGATTGATGGAAAGTGAAAGAGGTGAGGTGGTGGACGTAGCTGCATTTGAAGGCGTGGTGGTAAACGGTCAGATCCAGTTAAGAACGAATATCCGTCTGCCGGA
>JAFGIA010000079.1 GCA_016929795.1 Anaerolineae bacterium | reverse complement strand
GTGAAAAGGATGCCAGCCTCGCCAGCACTTGCCCCCCAGCTCCCGGCGTCACCGGGCGTGTGGGTCAGGCGCTCGGTCTGGCTCTCGCGCAGGCGATAGACCTCGGGCTTGCCGTCGCGGTCAGAGGTGAAAAGGACGCCTTCGGGGGTCCACACGGCGCCCCAGCTCCCGGCACGTCCAGGCGTGTGGGTCATGCGGTCCACCACCCCGTCGTGCAGGCGGTAGACCTCGGGTTTGCCGTCGCGGTCAGAGGTGAAATAGATGCCCGCCTCGCCGGCGCCTGGTCCCCAGCTCGTTGCCTCTCCTGGTGTGTGGGTCATGCGCTCCACTACCCCGTCATGGAGGCGATACACTTCGGGCTTGCCATCACGGTCAGAAGTGAACAAGATCCCTGCGGCGGTCCACACAGCGTCCCAGTTCCCGGCGCGGCCGGGTGTTTGCGTCATCTGATCCACCGCTTCGCCCCGGAGGCGGTACACCTCGGGCTTGCCATCACGGTCGGAGGTGAAAAAGATGTCTGCCTCACCGGCGTTGGCCGCGCCGCTGCCAGTGTCGGCCGGTACGCCGGCTTGGGGCCGCTGTGCGCCGAGGGCCAGAAAGGCAACGGCGAGACAGGCCACCACGACGCCGATCGCGGCGAGCAGTGCGCGCTCTGGCCGCGACGTGAGGCTCTGCCAGGCACGTCCCACCGCGCCTCGGACTCTGTTCTGTGCCTGTGGCAGACCGGCAGCAAGGTGCCTCGGTGCTACGGGGGGTGGTGAGGCGGGGGCCTGTTGCGGCGCGGGGATGCCGGCAGCAGCGATGGGTGATGGGGTGGATGGTTGTACGCTCCGGGCGAGGGCGGGGGCGGGTGGCGGGGTGGACGAGTCTTTTCTTGCCACGCGCTCGGGCGCCGCGCCGCGCAAGCGTGTCTCGGGCACGCTCTGTTCGGCAGGGCTCACGGGTGGTGCCGGGGCGGATGCGTGGGCGGGCTGTGACTCCAGCGCCTGCCGGAAGGCTGCCACAGATGGGAAGCGATCGTCGGGGCGCGTTTGCATGGCGCGCTGCACCGCGCGTTCCACGTGCAGCGAGATATCGGGCCGCAGCTCGCGCAGCGGCACAAGTCGCGAGCGGCCGACCACCAGGTCGAGGGCATCGGGTGGGGGCATGCCTGAGAGGAGAGCGTAGAGGGTGGCGCCAGCGGAATAGACGTCGGTGCGCTCGTCGGTGCGCCCTGCGCCATACTGTTCGGGCGGGGCGTAGCCAGGTGTGACGCCGCGCGCGCCGATGGTCGTCTCCTCGGCCGGGTTGTGCACCTTGGCCAGCCCAAAGTCGACCAGGAACACCTGCCCCTCGCCTGTGATCTTGACGTTGGCCGGTTTCACGTCGCGATGGATAATCTTGCGACTGTGCAAGTAGTCGAGTGCGTCCAAGACCTGGTGGAGCCATGACAATGCCTCGGCTTCGGGCACGGGGCCACGGCGGGCCAGGATCTGCTTCAGGTCCTCGCCCTCGACATAATCCATGACCAGGTATTGGCCCTGGCCCGGGATGCCAAAGTAGTCGATGACGCGGGGCAGGTTGGGGTGGCGCATGCGGTAGAGCAGGCCTGCTTCACGCTGGAACTGGCGCTGCGACTCGGGGGTGATGACCTGGTTTTCTTTGAGGGCAACGTGGGCGGCGAATGCCTCGTCGGTGGCGCAATAGACAGCGCCCATGCCCCCCCGGCCAAGCAGCGCTTCGATCCGATATCGCTCGCGGATGACCTGTCCGATCTCTAATGCCATGGTGACCTTTTTCTCACGCGATCCTGGCGTCGCAGATACGACGTACCGATTGGCGACGCAACGGGTGCCCCTCGCTCGTGGTGGCATGACGAATTATAGCACAAAGTGCGGGCTACGACAAGAGGGCGGCCCGTCACTGGTGCAGCCCTTGTTTGTAGGGACATTGTGGCCGCGCGAACGACGGGGCATGAAGTACCCCGTCTACGGAGCAGCGCCCGATGAATCGGGCTGACACGCCCTACACAAGTGGGATGCACCGGCCCATCACTTTTCCCGGTCCGGCTCACGCCGGATCCATTCCCCATGCGACGTTACGTCGCGGTCGAAGAGGAGGCGCAGCAGGATGGCCTTGCGCCGCTCGGGACCGGGGGGCGGCAGCGGGCGGCGGTTCGCCTCCATCCGCTTCAGGAAGGTGAGCAGGATCATGGCCCCGGCCAGCGGGGCCACGATGTCCGGGCCGCCGGTGAGCCAGCTCAGGAGCGGCAGGGTGACCAGGCTGACAAAGAGCCACGGCGCCGAGTCGCGCAGGCGCCAACCGAGGCCGATCAAGCCTGCCATCCATACCACGCCGGGCCAGTAGATGGCCAGCCACACGCCGGCAAATGTGCCCATGCCCCGCCCGCCGTGAAAGCGGTGCCAGATCGACCAATTGTGGCCGACCGCTGCTGCCAGCCCGGCCGCGGCCGCCACGCCGTAGCCCTGGTCGAGCCAGAGCGCCAGCGCTGCCGGCAGCGTCGCTTTGAGCACGTCGAACACGACGACAGGCACCACCCACCAGCGCCCCACATGCTCGTACACCATTGACCCGCCCAGCGCCCCACTGCCGTACTCCCGCAGGTCCTTGCCCCCCACCCAGCGCCCGATCCAGTAGGCCGACAGGAGCGAGCCGAGTAGATAGCCAAAGAGGATGAGGAGCGCGGGCACCAGGTATGCGGTTACCCATGGTGGAAAGCTGGAAGGCTGAGAGGGTGGAAGGTTGTGCATCGTCACCTGGCGAGCCGGACGGCCAGGTCGCGGAGCTGGGGATAGCTGATCGGTTTCACAAGGACAATGTCGGCCACGTCGTGCAGGGTGTCGGCCAGGCGCGAGTCGGCGGTGGTGACAATGACCTGGGTGGCGGCGAGGCGTGGGGTGGCACGGATGGCCTGGAGCACCTCGGTACCCGGCACCTCGGGCAGGTGGAGGTCGAGGATGACGAGGTGAGGGGTCAGCTCATCCAGGCGCGCCAGGGCCAGCTTGCCGTTGCGCACGATCTCGGCCCTGTAGCCGGCTTCTTGCGCTGCGTCGGCATAGAGGAACGCAATGTCCTCGCTGTCCTCGACCACCAGTGCCACTCGTTCCTGGCTCATCTTCCCTCCCAAGTATCTGGGCCGGTGGGCAGGGTAAAGCGGAAGGTGGCGCCCGCGCCCGGCTGGCTCTCTGCCCAGAGGCGCCCGCCGTGGGCGCGCACCAGGCTCTGGGCGATCGACAGGCCCAACCCGCTGCTGCCAGCCGGCCTGTCACCGCGTGTGCGCGCCCTGTCGGCGCGCCAGAAGCGGTCAAAGATGTGCGGCAGGTCGGCCGGGTCGATCCCCTCGCCGGTGTCGGCGACGGTGATCTCGACGGCGCCGTCGCGGGCGGCACCCGACAGGGTGACGGTGCCGCCGGGCGGCGTGTGGCGCAGTGCGTTGGCCAGCAGGTTGCGCAGCACCTGGGCGATACGGTCGCGGTCGGCGGACACGGCCGGCAGATGGGGCAGCGGCTCTACCTGCACGGCGATGCCACTCATCTCGGCGGCAGGCGTCATGCTGGCCGCGGTGGCGTCGAGGAGGGCCGCCACGTCCACGGGCGCACGGTTGAGGTGCAATTGCCCGGCGTCGGCCAGTGCTAGCTCGCGCAGGTCGTCCACCAGCCGGCCGAGCAGGCGCGTCTCGTCGTAGAGGCGCGTCACTTCCGCCTTTTCGAGAGGATAGACGTCGTCAAGGATGGCGCGCAGATTGCCCTGGATGATCGTCAGGGGGTTGCGCAGCTCGTGGGCCACGTCGGCGACCATCTGTTGGCGGTGGCGCTCGGATGACTCGAGGGCGGCCGCCATGTCGTTAAAGGCGTGCGCCACTTCGATCATCTCATCGCTTCCCTCGGCCGGCACGCGGCGGCTGAAATCACGGGTGGCGATGGCGCGCGCCGCACCCGCCAGGCGGCTGAGAGGAGCCGTCAGGCTGCGGCTGAGGATCAGGCCGAGGAGGACACCCAATCCACCGGCAGAGAGCGCGCCGACGACGAGCCAGCGCTGCAAGCGTGTCATAAAGATCTCTTCGAGCGGGCCGAGCAGGCCGGGCTGGATGGGCACGGCGACGATGAGCTGGCCCACTACCTGGTCATCCACGGCGATATCCTGGGCGGCGGCTTGTTCCTCGTGCGTCAGGCGCCGGCCCGGTTCGCGGCCGGGCCCATCGTAGACCACGATCCCTGTCGCATCGGCCAGTACGTACTCGAACGGCCCCTCGGGCAGGTCACGTGGCGCGCGGCGCATGCCTATCACTGGCCCGGGCATCATCGAGGCCTGGTCGAGCAGCCACTCGACGCCCTGCCAGGTGCCCTGCACCTGGTAGTATTCGGCCAGGCGGTCGATGAGCGTCTGGTGGGGCAGCGCACCCGAGTAGGACACGTAGGCGCGGAATGCCTGGCCCGCGCTCAGCCCGGCGAGGACGCTGACGATGCCCGCGGCGGCGAGCACGACGACGGCAAAGGTCACGGCCAGGCGCACCCAGAGCCGGTTCACGTGCCGCCCCCCTCCGACAGCCTGTAGCCGACACCAAATACGGTTTCGATCAGGTCACCGCCCGCTCCTGCTTCTGCCAGCTTGCGGCGCAGGTTGCGCACGTGGCTGTCCACGGTCCTGTCGAGTCCTTCGTAGTTGTAGCCGAGGCTGCGCTCGATCATCTCGGCGCGCGTCAGTGCGTGGCCTGGCGCCTCGGCCAGCGCGCACAGCAGGCTGAACTCTGTAGGCGTAAGGTGCAGCGGCCTGCCTGCCACCTCGGCGCGGTGGGCATCGAGATCGAGCGCCAGGGGGCCGGCGTGGAGGACCCTCGTGGGCAACAGGTCGCCGTGGGCCCGGCGCAGCACCGCGCGCACGCGCGCCACCACCTCGCGTGGGTTGAACGGCTTGGTGACGTAATCGTCGGCCCCCAGCTCCAGCCCCACGATCTTGTCCTCGTCTTCCACCCGTGCTGTGATCATCACGATCGGCGTGCCGGCCAGCTTCTGGTCGCTGCGCACTACGCGCGTCACCTGCCACCCGTCGAGACCGGGCATCATGATGTCGAGCAGCAGCAGGTCGGGATGGTCGTGCCGCAGCAGGTGCAGGGCCGTCTGCCCGTCGTGCGCGGTCAGGACCTGGTAGCCCGCCTGCTCCAGGTAGGCACGCAGCAGGCGCACGATCTCGGGGTCGTCGTCTACCACCAGCACTCGTTGAGCCATGGTTCACCTGGGTATATTATACCACGAAAGCGTGGAAAGGTTGGTATTTTGAAGGCCACGAAGGCAGGGCAAAGGGTGCGTCCAGCCCCCGTGCCCTGGCGCGGGGGCTGGACGCGAGGAAACGCTAGTGGTTCCTTAGCACTAGGGGCAGGTAGACGACTTTCAGATCCAGAAAGATCGAGCCCACCTCGGTCACTGCGGATTCGTTGCCGTCGTCGTCGCGGAAGCGGGCATAGACATGGTTGATTGCATTGCCCGGGCCGCCCAGCGTCCACGGCACGCCCTGCGCAAACGGTTGCCAGGTGGCACCTGGGAAGGCGGGGTCGTTGCTGAGGAGCATCTGGACGATGTCGGCAAAGGCCGCCTCGCTCTCGGACACGCCTTCCTCGTAGGGGGCAAAGGTGAGCACGACGTCTCGATCTTCTGTGGCCGGCACCCCACCATCGATGATCACCAGGGCTTCGGGCGGCACAGGATCGACGCTGGGCGTCACTGGTTCGGCGTCGATCACGGCGCTCCGGTGCCCGGGTACCCGGCTGACCGCGGCGTCCTCGGCGATCAACTTGTAGAAGTAGGTGGTGCCGTTTGCGCCCGGGTCCTCATAGATCCCTGTCAACGGCAGCTCTGCCTGCCGCAGGTTCCAGGGGCCGCCCGTGCTGGTGGCACGCCATAGCTCCATCGCGGCATACTCGGCCTTGACGTCGTACGTCAGCTCCGATTTCCCGATGCCCGCCGCGGCCGCCAAAAAGTCGGGTGCTTCGATCTGGTCGTCGGCTGGATCGAGTGGGTCCTGGCCCCAGTCCACTTCCGACCCGTCATTCTCGCCGCCGTCGTCGGTGTCCGAGTCGTTCGGGTCGGTGCCAGCCTCGTACTCGTTGAGGTTCAGCAGGTAGTCGAGGTCGGGATCGCCGTTAGCATCCGTGGGGTCGAGTTTGTCCAGGCCATGGAGGTCTTCCCACGTGTCGGGCATGCCGTCGTTGTCCGTGTCGTCGGCCTCGAACACGGAGAAGCCGCCTTTCGCCTGGCGCTGAAACTGCGCATTCCGGACCATGACCTTGACCCGGTAGCCCCCTTCATCAAGGGGCGCAGGTGGATTGGGCACGCCCTCGTCAGGCGGCGGCACGGGCTCGGCCTGGTTGAGACGCGTGAAAAAGTTGCTGCACACCCCGTCGCCCGGCGTCGAGTCGCCGTGGCTCCCATCATCAAACAGTGCGAGCCTCGTCTCGGTCCCGTCGGGCGCCATCACCAGCGCTTCCACACCGTCGCATGGGATCGGCGCGTCGTCGGACAGGATGACAAAGATGGGGAAGAGGTTGCCGGTGCGCCCGATGCCGCCCAGCAGCGAGGGCAGCAGCAGGTGCATGGTCAGGCTTGACTGGCCGCTGGCTAACACTGTGTATGGAATGCCCCTCTGTTGCTCGGTCTGATAGGGGCCGATGTGCTTCACCACCATCTGCCACGTGCCGGGCTGCGGGCCCGGGATGCGCCAGCCGATGTGGCCACTCTCGATGTCGGCAAAGTCGTAGGGGGTGGTGCCGGGGTCGATCAGGGTGCCGTCGGGCTGCACCAGTGTCAACTGCAGCCAGTTGTACTGGTTGTGACCGGGCCATTTCAGAGAAAAGAGCACCTCGTCCACCGAAGCGTCTACGGTGAGCGTGTGTGTGTTCGTCCCATAGTAATCGACGACGCCCGTTTCCGCCAACAGCCGCTGGCGCCCCTCGCTGTTGCCCTGGCTGTATTCGTACGTGTCGGCCAGGTCGAGTGTCATGCTCTCCACCGTCGTCGCCCCGGGCGCTTCGGTCGCGACGCTGACGTACACGTCGTTATAGAACTCGACCCCGCCCGTGTCGGCGGCGATCGTCTCCATCAGCGTCTCGTTCGACGCCGGCCCAAAGGCGATGGCTGTCACCGGGCAGCCGGTGGCCACCACCTCGGCCTGCACCGGGTCCCCACCCGAGTTCCACTTGCGCTCCGAGTTCTCCATGCCGTCTGACAGGAGGACGAAGGAGCAGCGCGGGTTGCCGGTGGGGCTGCCCACCCGCTCGGTGGCTGCCCGGGCCAGGCCGTCGCCGATGCTCGTCGCGCCGTCGGGGTAGATGCCGCCGGGCTCTGTCCAGTCGTTGATGTATGCTTTGGCGGCGGTGCGCACGCCGGCATTCACCACCTGCATCACAAAGGGGGCGGGGGCGACGTCGTGGTGGTAGGGGACCACGGCCAGGCCATCGTTGTTGCGCGTGATGTCGACGTAAAAGTTGGCCGCGTCCTTGGCCGCCTGCAGCTTGGCGTCGGTCGGCTCGATCGGCGTGCCCATCGAGCCCGAGCGGTCGATGACCAACACGTGGTCAAGGAGGTCAGAGGTGTATTCGATCGCGCTGAACTCGGTGTCGGTTGCGATCACGTCGGTGGTGCCCGGCGTTTCGAGCATCACCTCCAGGTCGTAGGTGCCATCGACCAGGCCGGAAGGTGCCCGGATCACCAGCCAGTACTGCTCCTGGATAAATCCGCCGCCGGTGACGGCGGCGTTCACCCCGCCCACGCGTGCCTTAAAGTCGCTGTTGGTCAGACCGCCCACCACCGGGCCTGCCGGCGAGCCGTCGGTGACAAGCACCTGGGCCAGGAACTTGGTATTGCCCTGCACCTGCATGGGGGCGGCTGTGTTCGGCAGCTTGATATCGAGGTCGGGATCGGCACAGCCCAGGGTGACCTGCACCTGCGCCGAGCTGGCCGTGGCGCCGGCGATGGCCACGATCTGGGTGATGCCGTCGTTCAAGAAGCTCTGTGTCCAGTCGGCGCCGCTGCCCTCGACATGCGTGGCCAGGGTGGTGCCGTGCTGGGTGATCACGTGGTAGAAGGCGTCGGGCCCGGCCAGCCGGTGGAAGGTAGCGGTGACCACGGGGCAGTCCGCGCCGGGATAGGCCGTAAAGTAGCGCGCACCGTAGCGCCGGATTTCCTGGTAGGGCACGCCCAGCGGGTCGTTGCCGGCCCAGGTGGCCGGGGCGCCGACGTTGATCGTCCCGCCGTCGTGGGGCGTGATCGGGCCGTAGGGGGCGCAGTTGCCGGCCTGGTCCTCGTCGATATAGTTGTACGAGTCGTCGGGTACGCCCGTCAGGTCCTTGGCCCAGTTGGCGGCTACGAAACGGCGAAACGCCGTGTCAAAGGTGGTGCCGGCACCCAGGGTGGTGAGCGCATTGTTCAACGCCGCGATGTCGTCGGCGGCCACGCTGGCCTGCCACAGCCGCAGGAAGGCGTCGACACCCAGCGCCGGCTCGGGCTCGGTGGGGGGCGCCTGGTACTGCTCGGTAAAGTATTTCCACCAGAGGGCCGAGTTGTAGCGCTGCGGGTCGCTCGTCACGTCGACATTCGTATTGCTCAGGTACTGGTTCACCTGCTTGTTGTAGCAAAAGCCGGCGGCCATGCACGTGGCCCAGTTGTCAATGTTGTCAAAGACATTGTCCTCCATGGCGCGCGCCGTGCCTTCGTGGAACCAGAGCGCGTCGAAATCGTATTCGAGCTGCACCAGGTGGTAGAGCTCGTGGCCCACCACCTGCTGCATCGTCTCAGGCATGGCAAAGCAGCCGCTGTAGACGCTCATATAGTCGTTGCCGATGCCCACGGAGCCGTTGCAGCCCGCGTTGGCCACTACCCGTACCCCCGTCTTGTTGGGGAAGGTGGGGGGCAGGTGCCCAAAATCGGTCACATAGCGCGCCAGATAATCCTCAGCGTGGTCGCCCACGGTCGCGGCCTGCGCCGCGGTGATGCCGTTGGGGTTGGTCGCCGCGTCGTAGAGGCTGTAATAGACGCAAAAGTTCGTCGTCTCGTGGGTGAGGGGCAGGGTGGGGGGCGCAGGAGGGCAGGCGGCCGGTGAGGCAATATCCTGCGCCAAGAGTGGTACCGGCACTGCCATCAGCAGTGCCAGTATCAAGCCAATAGAGGGGGGAATTGCATAACGCCGGGAATTGTGTGGGACATGTGCATTCCTTTCTCTCTGTCGATTTGTCCTAGAGGACGAGTTCCTCTCAAGGATCAGGGTCTCCCTATGCCAGGTCACTACAAAATGCACCACCTCCTTACTTGCCCGCTCCACGGCTGAACGTCGTGAGGGGGTGACATGGTGCGATCACGATGCGGCATATAGTTGCGGCAGAAGTGGAAAGAGAAAGGAGCGGCGAACGACCTTTCGGTGATTTGTGCTCCGACTATGGAGAAAACTTGCCCACAAGAGCAGTATAACACGCGCCATGGCGCTTGTCAAGGGGGGATTTTGGCGTGTGGGGGATTTTGGCGGGCTGGGCGCTGCAAAGAAAGATGGTCTCATCGACAGGGAACAACCCAATCTGCAGCATAGTCCACGAGAATCTCGGCCCCATCCGGGGTGACTTGGTAGACATCCTCATTTCGCACACCGCCAACACCTGGAACGGCCAGGATGGTGTGGCCGATGGTCAGGGTCATGCCTTCTCGGATCTTGACGTTGCGGTGTTGCCTGATGATCGTCGAGGCGGGTGTTTCCTCGAATCGGAGCCCGATGCCATGCGAGATCCCATCGAGGTGGTAGTCGCCGAACCCATGGGCCGCGCAGATTTCCTGGCCTCTGGCATCCAGATCCTTGACCGGGATGCCTGGCTTTATTATCTTGCGCGTCTCTGTCACCATCTCGGAATACGCTTTCATGAGCCTGCGCTGCATATCATCCGGCTCTCCCAGGACGAAGGTGCGGCTGAGGTTCGCGCAATAGCCTTCGACCTGTGGATTGAGGTTTATGACCACCAGATCCCCTTCATTCAGGGGATTGGGACTGAGAACTCCGTGGAGCATGCAGGTGTATGGGCCCAAGTTCACATAGATGGGGGTGCTGGTCCCTTCGGCGCCAGCTTTCAGCATGACGTACAGGGCCTCTGTGGCGATCTGCCGAGCTGTCATCCCCGGGCGCAGCATCTCGCGCGCACGATCCATGCCCAAGGTGGCAATCTGCTGCGCCCTGGTCATGAGTTCGATCTCTTCCTTTTCCTTGACAGAGCGCAACGCATCCATGACCGGGTCAGAAGGGACCAGTTCCAGGCGTGGATTGAGCTTGCGGAACAGATCAACCAAAAATGCTGGCGTCTCGAACCACATTTGCATGCCTACCTTGGACTTGGCCTCTTGGGGGGCGATATTGAACTCCTGGTGGAGCTCACGAAATACGCCGATCACCTCGCTCATTTGCTCACCCACGTGCGTAAAGACCTTGACATCACTCCCCTGGGCATATTCGCGCAGGTTCGGTTCCTCACCGGCGGAGGAGATGAGTAGTGGGGCTCCCTCTCTGGGTATGATGGCTCGCGGCTGAGCCCAGTCCTGGCCAAAGAAATAACGATAGTCATCATGATTCATGATCATAATGCCCACCCAGCCCTGTTCGCGCATCAAGGACTGCGCGGCCCTGATACGATCAAAGCGAATACTCATCGGTGTCGTTGCCTCTCTTTCCCTATCCCTGTGTCCATGTTCTTGCTCACACTCTTTCCCCACCATGCGCGAGAGGGCGAGTCATGAGCTCATTGGTATCCGTTCAATAATCGGGGGTGGGGGTATGTGCGGTGCCCGCACACACCCCCACCCCCGATTATTGAGCAGACACCTTTTTACCATTTATTGGCCCGCCGGGATCACTTCCGGGGGTAGATGGATCGCAAACCGGCAGCGCGCATCTCCTCTGAGCACTGACTCGAGGACCTCTACCTCCACGGGCTGCCCCAAGGCGACCTGCCAGGGCTTTTTGTAAAAGCCCGCGCTGCAATTACAAAAAACGGGCGCGAGTGGCACGTTGCCTTGTCTGATGGCTTCGCGGGCCCAGGGGCAGTGGCAGTAGTAGTACCGCTTCAGAACGGGGTCCGTTTCGGCAAGGTACTGCTTGGCCATGTACGGAATCTTGGACACGTACACGACATTGCCTTCGCGCCGCCCGCTCTCGATCTCTGGGTCGCTTTTGACAAAGGCTACCACCTCGTCGGTGATCTCCTGGGCGAAAAACAACTGGCCCTCGCGCTGGCATTTTCGCAGAGTCCTGACGAACGACCGGTGTTTTTTCACCAGGTATTCGTCAATATCTCTCGATTTCCGGTACGTGCGCCGTTCCCCCAGGAAATAGCGGTCCGGCAGGTCGCGCAAGCTGCCCGACAGCAGCTTTGCGCACTCTTCCTCGCCGACCCTGTTTGCCAGCCGCTCGACGACGGGGTGCATGAAGCCAGGCTTGTCCGTGGAAGGGTTGCCCAGAGGCGAGAGACCGATCCCGGCAAAGACTTGGTCCTGGACCTCCGGGCCAAAGACCTCGCCGACCAGACGGTAGAGGTTGGACTGCGCCTCTGCGCCGTCGAGCAGCTCCAGGATGGCTACGTATAGGTCGTTGTTGTTTGTAAAGCGGCCATACCGAGCCAGGGCCAGGTAGTTGTCCTCCGTGTTGGCTCCCTCTGCGATGAGCACGCGGGAGAAGGCCCAGGCCGTCTCTGGCCAGGGCGCTTTGCCACGCGCCTGGGCGTACTTTTCAAAGCGTTCGGCAAGCGCGATGGAAGCTTTGATCTTGTCCTCGGACAACTTGCGCGTCTCCAACATGGCGCGGAAACCTTCTCGATCCATTGTAGACTCCTTCATCGGTTCTTCAGCGAGCCGAGGCCCAGGTCTAGCGCCGCCAGCAGCATGTTCTGGCAACATGGCCCGCAGTTCCACCTGCGCAAGGCTTATTCATGCAACATGAACGCGACACGGCCAAACAATTGGCCATTGATTTTTGGTTCGAGGGCTTGCTGGCCGGGATAGTACTTGCGCGTCGTCACCGGCGCAAAGCTGTGCCTCTTTTCAATGTGCAGCGTCTCGCCGGGCTGGATCGTCTGTTTGGTCAGCTTGAACACCTTGGGCGAGAGGGTGCCGTTGGCCCGCATATGATAAACGACGTAATCGATGACCAGGTTCAGCGGCTCGTCGGCCAGCGACTCGACGTCGAACGAGAGCGTCACGCTCTCGCCGCTCTGGATACGCTGCGGCTCGACGGTCAGGTTGTGCACCGCAACTGCCGCGTCGGCGCTGTGGCCCAACAGCGCCAGCGCACCGGGATGGCCCTTTTTGACCAGCGTGCGTAGTGCGTGGCCGATGATCCAGGCTACCTCGTCGGTGGCGTTGGTTTGCCAGCGGGCCAACACCTCCAGCACGACGTCGGGATGATCCTTGGAGATGTCGTTCAGGTTGTTGGCCACGCTCTTGCGCACCGATTCCGATTCGTCGTTTTTGAGCCGCTCCAGGATGGGCAGGATGGGCGACGGATCGGCCACCAGGGCTTGCAGGCGGATGCCCCACGGCAGGCGTGGGCGACAGCCCTCGCTGGCCAGGCGGCGCACCTCGGCGTTTTCGTGTTGCGACCACTCCAACATCTGGGCCATGGTTCGCTCGGGATAGCGGACGATGAAAGGCCGGATGGCAAACTCGGCCGACATGCGCTGGGTGAATTTCTCCAGCGCCGGGATCGACGCCGCCCAGTCGTTCAGGCCATAGACCTCGACATAATCGGTGAACACCCACAGGACGATGCCCGCCACGCGCGGCATGGCCCGCCGCAGGATGTCAAGCGCGGCCCGATAGTCGACGGGTAGCAGGTCGTGCAGCACGTCGGTGATGTGGCGGATGCGCTGCTTCAACTCGCGGCCCGGCCAGTCGGCGTCGAACACGCGGTCCAGGAATGCCTCCCGGTCAAAGGTGGGGTCCGACTGCTGAAGCGCGTCAGCCAGGGCAGCGACCGACTCGTTGTTGAACAGGTCTTTGATCTGCATACCCATTCTCTCTCAGGATGTACTTTTCTCGCGCATCCCATCTATCAATTGTATCATCTCAATAAAGGGTGGGAAGTTGGGGTGTGTGCGGTGCCCGCACACACCCCAACCCCCGATTATTGAGAAGATACCATCAATTCAACGTTGGCCAGGCCGTAGCCTTGCTTGTGGACGATCTCGCCGTCTTTCATCACGGCTAGCGCGCAGCCCGGCGAACCGGGCTGGGTGTAGCGCTCGAACAATGGGTCAACTTTACCGTGGGTTGGCTGAACGTTCACGGGGTTTCTCCTTTCTCTCGCCGTCGCCGCCCTCCAGCCCAAGGTCCACGATCCAGTCATGGTTTCTGAACAGCCAAGCTACATTATACCGCAATTATACGTCAAAATGTGTCATGATTCATCCGAATCTTTGTTCTAATCTTGACGCTTCATGACGAGATTGGCCTGCGAATTGTATCACAGGTGACGAAGGCAACCCAAAAGAGGAGAGGAGACGAGTGAAAAAATACCGGCTGAAGTGACCGCTTCAAGCATCCGACCTGCCTGGCAGAGAGGCTGGAAGTGTGGTATGATATATTGGGCTCGATCAAGCTGTCTGCGCAGCAGGCATACCACATCCTTGGAAGGTGGAAATGTCGGCGCCGTTGCTCACAACCAAATTCTATATCGCGCCGCCCCGTCCCGACCTGGTAGAGCGCCCACGGCTGCTCCAGCGGTTGGATGCCGGGCTGCGCCAGGGCCATCGCCTGATCCTCATCTCTGCCCCGGCTGGCTTTGGCAAAACCACGCTCCTCGCATCCTGGATTTCCAGTATCGAGGACCGCCACGCCGACATCCAGCACCGCCTGGCCTGGCTCTCGCTGGATGAGGACGACGACGACCCGGCGCGGTTCCTGGTCTATCTCCGGGCCGCCGTGCAAAAGGCCGGCGTTGATTCCGCACAGGACACGTTGGCATTCCCCCAAGAGGGGGAACCGCCGGTGGCTCGATCCATCCTGACCTCGCTGATCAACAGCGTCGCCCTGCTGCCCCATCGCCTGGTTTTGGTCCTGGATGATTATCACACCCTCACCAGCGGGGCGATCCATCGGGCCATGGCCTTCCTGCTTGACCACCTGCCAGGCAACATGCACCTCGTCCTCGCCAGCCGCACCGATCCTCCCTTGCCCCTCGCCCGCCTGCGCGTGCGCGGGCAGATGAGTG
>JAFGIA010000078.1 GCA_016929795.1 Anaerolineae bacterium | reverse complement strand
GATGCGCGCCGCGCGCTGGCGGGTGGGCATACTGGCCACCTCGTCCACGCCATCGAGGAGCACGACACACTCCCCGTGAGTCAGGCGCGACTCGAAAAAGTCGGCCGGCAGCGCGACCTGCTGGTTCTGGAAGTAGAGGCGCAGGTAGTCGAGCAGCAGCTTGGGCCCGTCGGCGCCGACGTCGGGGTGTTCCCGTTCCAGGTAGCGGGCAAAGTCGCGCAGGGGCAGCAGCACCGGCAGGCGGCGCTCGTCCAGTTGGAGGCGCTGCTTGACGATACCCCCCCCTGCCCCCCCCGCATGCGGGGGGGGTGAAAGGGGGGGGAGGTCGCGGGCGTAGGTGAGGGCCAGGTAGCGCAGGAGGGTGGTCTTGCCGCAGCCGGGGTCGCCCAGCACGACCAGGCGCGGGTGCATCGCCAACGCTTCCTGCACCTGCACCTTGACCTGCTGCGTAGACCTGGCAGGTTTGTCAAACCTGCCAGGTCTCAATGCCTCGCCGGGGGCCAGGTGGGCCATTTCTTCGATCCAGGCTTCCTCGTCGCGCACGGCGCGGCGCACGGCGGCGGTGAGGGTGACATAGATCTCCTCCAGGGGGATGGAGACCAGCCCGGAGGCGGAGCGGATGCCCTGGAGCGGCAGGCGCGCGTTCTCCTCGACGACGTGGGCCAGGTAGCAGGCGAGGGCGTCGGCGGGGTCCAGCGGCTGGCAGGGTTCGGCAGGTGGGGGCGGGGCAGTGTAGTAATACCGGTCGCCGAACTGCTGCTCGACCGAGCCGCCGGGCTGGTAGAGTGGGCCCTGGGCGCCGCGCTGGTCGAGGGCGGTGGGTTTGTCGCCCGTCACCACGTCGCCGCCGACGTCACGGCCGATGGCCGCGCCAGCCTCGCCGGCGGCGACGCCGCCGGTTTGGGCGATGGCGCCGGAGCCGGCGAGGGCGGCGACGCGGGATTGGAGGGCATCCTGCTGAGCCTGCAACGCCGTCCGTATCGTTTCCCGCTGCGGCTCGGGCAGCGCATCCGCCGCCACTAAAGCTTGGCTGATCTTTTCGATCTCGGCATTTAGTTGGGCCAATTCATCGGTCATCTCTCACCGCCTCGTCTGCTGCCACAGGGCCTGGCAAGCGGGCCAGAAGTTTTTGCACTTCCTGAACGTTGCTCATCCCCAGCCAATTCAGTTGTTGCAGGGCCAATTGACACAAATGCCGCGCTTCTTGCATCTCACCCCTCTGTTCGGCAATCAAAGCCAGACGGTAGTTGGCCCAAGCCCTTTCTTTGGGCCAGTCTCCCACTAACGCCTGTGCTAGATACTTTTCCGCCGATACAAGGTCGTGCAGCTCCAGGCTGATGCTCCCCAGACGCGATAGCACAGGCGATATGTTCTCCCCTATTGAGGCGCGCAAGGCCAGCTCAAGCTCTAGCAATTTCTTGGCGCGCTCCAAGTCGTGATCTAGCTCACTTATCCAGGTTGCCGACACTACAATCCGAGATGCAACGACGCGACGCAGACGGTTGCCGTGTTCCAGCACCGTATCTATGCCGATCCGGTCGAGAGCAGAGGCAATGCGGCGCCTGGCAAGGTCCATCTCTCTTGCCCTGCCGTACCACCTGGCCTCGTGCGCCTCGGCATATGCCAACGCTTCGGAGAGATTGAATTGCTGCGCCAGAGACTTGCCAGTTCGGATGGCATCAATGTACTTGGACATCTGTCGCCGGTTGGAATATACCCAGGCGACGGCGTCCATCCACAACCACGCCTCAGATGGATCGTTCAGATCACGGGCCGCTCGGCACACGTCGAGGCCAAATTCCAGGCGCTCATCCCACAATCCCAATCTGTTCATCAGATGCAGGATGGGCAAGAACAACGCCAGGGCATCGGTGCCGCGTCGTTCGTCGAGCACCCGGCGCAAAATATGAGCGACGTTGTGCCATTCCTGCTCCAGACGCGGGACGAGATTATAGTTCAGCAAGCCATCCCAGTACGGGTCGCCGATCTGGACCTCTTGCGGCGGGCGAACGAACTGAATGTAGAATGCCAGCAGCCGCTCGAAAGCCGCCATGGTGAACGCTGGCATCTGTCTCAGCTCATGATCGAGGAACGAGCGGGTCAGCGGCAGCAGAGAGAACCGGTCAGCCTGTTTGTTCAATAAGGAAAGACGCTCCAACGTGAGCAAGCCATCGGCGCAACTCTCCTCGTCTTCGATGCCGGCAACGGATCCCAACGCTGCGCGTGGTGCGTCCCCGGCAAACATGGCCGAGGCCACGAGCAGCTTGTACGATTCATTGTCGCGGAGATGTTGCACGACACCCTTGAAGCAGAAGCGGGCAATGTCGCTGTCGGCGCGGGCCAGGAGCTGCAAAACCCGCGCCACGTCTTCTCCCAATGCAACCCGCGAGATGCTCCACACCAGCGCCAGCGGCACCCCGCCAGTGCGGTCGTAAAGCTGGCGCGCTTGCTCGTCGGTCAGCGCCACTCCCTGTTTTTTGCACTCCTGCGCGATCAACTGCCGGGCATCCTCCCAGGGCATCTCGATGAGGCGGATCGGGTAGGCCACGGCGATGTGCTGCCGCGTGGTGACGATGACCTTGGTGGGGTCGGGCGCCTCGCGGATGAAGGCGATCACTTGCTCGTCGTCTACCGTTTCCAGGTTGTCCACGATCAGCAGCGTGCGCTGGCGCGTCAGGGCGCGCGCAACGACCGCTGCGCGATCTTCGGGCCGCGCCTGGGTGATGTCATCGCGCTCCAGCGTCGCGGCGATGGTGGTGTAGATATCATCAAGCGTGCGCACTTTGGCGCGCCGGGAGATGATACCCTCGGCAGTGAGGATGGTTTGCTTGGCCGAAGCCCAGATGATCGCGTCGAAGCGTTCTTCCAGCGGTAGAGCGTCGTGCTCGTGCACGTAACGGCTGGCCGCCTCCAGCGCCAAGGCGCTCTTGCCGATGCCGCCGATGCCAGCTATGGTGATGATGTGATAGCGGGAGCGGGGATAGGGCAGGAGCAGACTGTGGATTTGGGCCAGTTCTTGCTGGCGACCGATGAAGGCACCGTAGTCGGGTTGGGGCAGGTTGTAGTAGAGCCTGGGAAGAGCGGGCAAGGGCGGGGCGGTGTAGTAATATCGGTCGCCGAACTGCTGCTCGACCGGGCCGCCGGGCTGGTAGAGTGGGCCTTGGGCACCGCGCAGGTCGAGGGCGGTGGGTTTGTCGCCCAGCACCACGTCGCCGCCGACGTCACGGCCGATGGCCGCGCCAGCCTCACCCGCGGCCACACCGCCGGTTTGGGCGATGGCGCCGGAGCCGGCGAGGGCGGCCTGGGATGCG
>JAFGIA010000469.1 GCA_016929795.1 Anaerolineae bacterium | reverse complement strand
GAGGTGTTCAGCACGCTGGCGCGGGGCAACTTTCGCACGCGGATCGCCTTCTGGGTGTCGGAAGCGGTGATGAGCCGGACGATCCTGAACCGGGGCGGGGCGGAGCAACTGCCGCAGGTGCAGGGGCGATTGCTGGCCCTGGTAGAAGGGCAGGGGCAGGAGCCGCTGGAACTGCAAGGCTACTGGCTGGATGACGAGGTGATCAAGACCGTCGTCGGTGGCCTGGCCGGGCGCGAGTACGCGCGGCTCACGGCCGAGGAAGCGCGGGTCTTTGCGTGGGCGGCAGAGCACGGAGGCTACCTGGGCATCGAGGACATTACCCGACTGCTGGATACGACCGCCTGGCAGGCCCGAAAGCTGGCCGCGACCTGGGAGCGGCGCGGCTGGTTGGAGAAGGATCGGTCTGTGGGCAACAAGCGCAAAGTGACGGACGGTTTGTGTGTTCTGCTGCTGGAGTGTGAGGGAGTGTGAAGGTTTGTGAGGAATGCGGTTTGTGGCGAAAACGGCATACAGGGGAGGGGTGATGGGGCTCGACGTGTGGTTTCGAGATGACGTGGCGAGGATTCTGGCTTCGACGCACGAGACGATGGCGGCTTCGATGCGGGCGACGGTGCCACTCGATGCGGAGTCGGCAGAGGCATATCAGAAAGGGTTCGTGGATGCGCTGCGTGCGGTGGCCATCGCGTTTGGTGTGGCCGTGCCGATGAGGGAGAGCTCCCATGCGCGATGTGTTGCAGAAGCCCGAGTCCGACAGTCTGGCGTTCGGCACCTGGAGACAGGGGAATGGGGATAGACGACGTCAGAAGAGGTGCCGAATCCGCAACTGTTGCGGATTTGACGTCTCCAATATCAACCTACGTTATGCGGTTCGGGCACCTCGGAACACAAAATGCCAGATCGGCAACTGTTGCCGATTTGACGTCTCCAACATCAGACTACGACGTTCGGTCCGGCGAACTGCTACGGCTGCGATACTCCCGAGTGTGGGGTCGATTACCAGTCAGGATCGTAGAGCGCTTCCGAGTCTTGCAGCGCATCACCGCCTGCCGCCACTGTGCCTATCAAGGGCTCAAGCGAGGCCAGAGGCTGCGGCCGTGTTGGGAATGGCAGGACCACGTCCTTTTCTTGCATCGCCTTCAACAGGGTGCGTGCGATACCGGGTGCCAGGCTCAGCACCTCTTCGAGACTGTTGGCCAGCACCAGGAACCCATCGAGGGCGGGACTCGTTGCCTGGTAAGACTCGTCGACGCGCTCGATTACGACCGGCAGCCGATGGCCTGCGACCTCGATCTCTGTGTGCGTGTTCATCGTGCATCGATCGTAGCACGAACGGCAGGGGATGTCAACCACAACGGTTCCTGGGAGGCCGAGTGGGGTGCTTGGAAATCCGTAAATTTTACGGGTTGAGGGCTCTCGGTGGGAGTGAGCGAAAGTGGCGGTGATATGCATGGAGGTATGTGATGGGAAGGATGACGGCAAGCATTGTGCTGGCTCTCGGCTTGGTTCTGACAGCCACGCTACTGGCCGGGTGTGAAAGCCTGGCCAGCAGCGCAAGGCGGCTGAGGCCCGGCTCGTCAAGGCGGAAGCAGATGGAGCGGGATGCAGCACACCAGCGGATGATGGAGACCCTGGTCGCGCTGGCACTTGTGGTGCTGACGCTCTCCCTGCTCGCGGCCGTCGCGGTGCTCCTGCTCGCCAGGCAGTGGAGAGTGCCGGAGCGCACACTGTGGATCTACCTCGACCAGCTCCAGCTCCGACAGGTAGCGTGCAAGCGCGAGCTATGGCATGGGTTGGCGACGATGCAGAGGCAGGCGCTGCCGGTACGCGATGACCGGCAGCGGCGAATAGTCGACATCACACTTGAAAGGTGAGAGGGAGAAAACGATGACCCAAACAAACGAATCACAGAACGGACTTGTTCACATCGGCCTCGACCCGGGATTTGGCGGGGCCAAGGCCGCTTGCATCCGCCCTGGTGGCGTGCAGGTGGCCACCGTGCCATCGGTCGTCGGTGTGGGCTCGACGGACCTCGGCATGCTGTCGCTTGGCAGCGTGGGGCGCCGGCGGCGCACGCTCCAGCCCGACCAGGTCGCTTTCGACGGGGTCTCTTACCTGGTCGGCGAGAACGTGGCCCGCTACGCGCGGCCGGTGGAGCGCATGGATTTTCTACGGTTGAGCGATGGGCCGGAGCTGCGCGCGTTGTTCTACGACGTGATCTTTCGCCTGCTGGGCGGGGGGCGCCACCAGGCGAGCGTCATGGCGGGCCTGCCCGTCGAGGTGATGGCCGACAAGGCGCTGGCTGGGAGCACGCTCAAAGCCCTGCGCGGCTGGATGGTCGGCGAACACGCCTACATGATTGATGGTGGTGGGATCAAGCTCGACATAACAAACGTGTTGGTCATGGCCCAGCCGGCTGGGACCTACTTTGCGTGGGGGCTGAATGACGAGGGCAAGTGGGCGCGATCCAAGCCGGACCTGCGGGCGCCGGTGGCGATCTGCGACATCGGG
>JAFGIA010000012.1 GCA_016929795.1 Anaerolineae bacterium | reverse complement strand
GTGTTGTACGGATTCTCGGGGCTGGGCCAGCCGGTCCAGTAGGTCGTGTTCCACGGCGTGCGGTGGTGCCACTGCACCAGCGGGACCTCGGGCAGCTCTTTGTACCAGATGGCCATGGCCTGGCGGAAGAGGTCAAAGGTCGCCGGGTCATCGGGCGAGATCTGGCTCAGCTCGTCGACGATGTCCGAATATTCCTGGTTGCCCCAGCGCGGCCGGTTATCACCGCAGTTCTCGCCGGTCGGCTTTTGGTTGCGGATGTGATACATGTCCATCGTGGTGAAGGGGTCCTTGACCGAGCCGCCGTGCCCGAAAAAGTGGAGCATGGCCCGGCCGTCGCCCTTGCCATCCCACACGTCGGGCGGGGTGACATGCGTCGAGTCGAACCCGGCCTTGCGGAGCTGCTCGGCGGTGATCGGCGCGATGTCACCGAAAAGGGGCACGCCGGCCCAGATGTCGCAATCGAAACGCTCGCCGCCCTTGGTCCAAAAGCCCTCGGCGTCCTTTTCAAACCCGGCCTCGATCATCAGGTCCGCGCTCTTGTCCAGGTTGACCTCGAGCGGGTTGTACTCTTCCAGGATGTCGGCGATCGACTCGACGTACTTGATCAGGCCCGGGTACTCGGGGTAAAAGTGCGCGGTCGACTTGCCGGCGCCGAGATAGCCGACCTCGACCAACTGCTCCTGGTCGACGGCGTAGGCCATCGCCCAGCGGACGCGCGGGTCGGTGTACGGCTCTTCCAGGCAGTTAAAGTACATCGAGATGGGCCACCAGTCGGTGTAGCCGTACGGCTTTTCGCGCCCGGAAAAGGTGGTCACGTGCGGGGCGCGGATCATGACCGTCTCGATCAGGCGCGGGCGCATGTCCAGCGCTTCGTCGATCTGGTTGTTGATGATCATCTCTGCGTCCTGGGTGGCTTCGCCCTGGGGGATGTGGACGATCCGCTCCGGCTCGGGCAGTTTCTCAAAGAACCCGGTCTTGACCGCCCACCAGTCGTCGCGCCGGTCATAGTGCCGGTGGTCGACCGTGTCCTCGGACAGCTTGTAAGCGGCAGTGACGAGGGGCCAGTCGGGGTTCTGGCTGGAGTGGAACCCGAACTCGCGCCAGTCCGCGACGTCCTTGTACACCTTTTCCGGGACCAGGTAGTTGCCGCGGTCCATGCGGTAGGTGCACTCGGTAAAGTGAAAGCGGTAGTTGGGTTTCTTGAGCATGAACTTGACCGTGTGGTCGTCGACCGCCACGGCCTCGTTGAGCAGCGTGGCAATGCGCGCCGAGTTGGCATAGTCGGGCGCGCGCTCGACCAGCGTGTTGTAGGTGAAGGCGATGTCGCTGGCCGTAAAGGGCGAGCCATCGCTCCACTCGATGCCCTTGCGCAGGTAGACCGTCAGCTCGGTGGCGTCGTCGTTGTACTCGTAGCTCTCGGCCAGGTGGTTGTAGGTCTTGTCGTTGGTGGCCGTATAGTAGAACATGGCCTCGTACGTGGCCGCCGAGCTATCCTGGTGGGTCTCACCGGCATAGGCGGTGGCCTTGCCGACATTCCCCTCCACGCTGGTGAAACTGCGGACCAGCGTCCGGTTGCGCGGCACCTGCCCGCGAGGCCACGGGGCCGCCGGAACCGGTGTCGGCTCTGCGGCCTTGGGCGCTGGGGTCGCCGTCGCTGCTGCGGCCTTGGGCTCGGGCGTGGCGGTTGGGGCTTCTGTCTTGGCGCAGGCCGCCGCCAGAACGCCTGCCGCCGCTACAGTCGAGAGACGCAAAAAGTCTCTACGCGTAATCTTGGACATTGAACTTCCTCCTCGAATGGTGACACTATTGTCAGATTGGACCGTTCACACGTGCTCAGACCAGATAACACAGTCGCCTTGCGGCTGTTCAGCTTGCTCCCGGTTCACCTCCTTTTCGGTTCGGTTTCCGCTTGGAGCGGTCGCGGGCGCGAACGGCGCGCCAGCTCGACAGGATTGGGCAGAGAGCCGAAACAGTGTTGCTACATCGTGTGCGTCACTTGCCCTCGAACGACCACAATTTCCAAGGGGCCATGTCCCAACCCATACAAAGTGATGGGCACGATCTGCGCGCAATCGGATTTGTGCATCGCATAGAGAAGGCATCGGAATATTACCACGTTTTCGGGGGACTGTCAAATATTCTCATCTACAGGCCGATCACAATCGTTCACACCCAAGGCCTGGAACACCCCACGCCATCGTGCAGCACGGATCGCGCAGAGGGCCGCCAACGCGGCTACCGGGGGCAAACTTGCAACCACACAAATCTGGGCTACACTTGGTTCAGGGCCCATCCGGCGGGCGCAACTTGCGTTTACGAGAGCCAACTTGCTTACACACCGATCGCTGACTGAAACGAACCCGCGAACACTGGCCTACTCTTTGCTGCTGGCCGTCATTGTCGTCGGCGGCCTTGTGCGCGCTCATCAGCTCGGCGACAAGAGCCTGTGGATCGACGAGGCGTTCAGTGTCTGGATGGGGCGCCAGCCCGTGCCCGAGCTGCTCTCCTGGCTGGTGCGCATCGACCAGCACCCGCCGCTCTACTATCTCTTGCTCCACATATGGATGCACATCGGCGAGGGTCTGGGACACATGACCACACCCAAAGCAAGCGCCGCCTGGGTGCGCGCGCTATCGGCGCTGTGCAGCACGCTCAACATCGCGGTCCTCTATGCGCTCGGCCGACGGCTGGCCGGGCGCAAGGTAGGGCTGCTGGCCGCACTGATCCTGGCCCTCTCACCCTTTCACGTCCACCTGGCCCAGGAAGCGCGCATGTATGCCTTGCTGTGCCTGAATGTCTCGCTGGCGCTGCTCGGCTTGGTGCATTTGATACGCAAGCCTCCACCCCAACCCTCCCCCGGCTTCCAGGGGAGGGCATCTCTACCTCCCCCCCCTGCCGGCCGTGGACGGTCGGTGCCGGGGAGGAACCCCATTTCAATGGGGCAGGGGGGGCCAAGTTGGGCCATCTATATCCTGTTTATCTCCGCCGCCCTATGGACCCACAACACGGCCATCCTGTTCTGGATCGCCGTAAACCTGTACATCGTGGGCCTGGTCGTGGCCCACCGCCGCAGATCGAGAGGTCGAGCCCCTGCACCACCCCGCTGCGCGATCCGCCCTCCCCGACTGCGCACATGGATCGCTGCACAGGTAGGTGTCCTTGTCCTGTGGAGCCCCTGGATCGCGCCCTTGATCCGGCAGGCCGCGGGCGTCTATCGCGAGTTCTGGCTCCCCGCGCCT
>JAFGIA010000468.1 GCA_016929795.1 Anaerolineae bacterium | reverse complement strand
TTGGGGTAAAAGTCAGTCGACTTTTGCGGCATCTTTTCGCCCCTGTCCGAGCACGCCTTGACCTCGTTCATGCGCGTCGGGTTCATGATGAACACGGCCTGCGCCTCGCCAGCGTCGACGCGCTGCAGCGCCAGGTCTAGGTCACGGTGGTAGTCGATGTTTTCCTTGGCCTCGACCTGTTCCTTGCTGATGCCCATGATGTGCTCGATCAGCAGCTCGTGCAGAATGCTGACGTCGAGGGTGCGCCACTCGCGCGCCCGATCCGGCACGATCTCGTCCATGACGGCAGGCTCCTTGAGGGTGAGCAGATAGTAGCCGCCATCGTAAAAGCCGATCTTGCGCTCTGAGGGCCTCTCTTCCGGCAGCGCCGCTTCGAGCTCGGCCCTGTCGGCCATCTTGGCCACGTAAAAGTACCTGCGCGCGGCGTCGAGCACCTCGCCCGTTGTACGCGCTGCATAATTGTTGATCTCGCGGTGGGTGGGCAGGATCGTCAGACCGGGGTCGTCCATGCTGACCAGGGTAACCATGCAGTAGTTAAAGGCGGCGTTGGCCGGAGCATCAGGATGGTGTGCCCGCTGCTCGTTCCGGTAGTTGAGTGCCGTCTCGTAGCGATGATGCCCGTCGGCGATGATCAAGCCCTCTTTGGGCGCCATCTCGGCACTGATCTGCGCGACGACCTCGGGATCGCTGACCACCCACACCTGCTGCCTGACATCCTTTTCCAACAGCTCGCGCACGTCGATGTCGGCCGGACGGCCGGCGACGGCGGCATCAAGAATGGCATTGATCCGGTTCTCCTTGTCAGGGTAGAGCATAAAGATCTGGCCAAAGTTGACTGCGGTGGCGCGCAGCAGGTTGAGGCGATCGACCTTGGGGCCCGACAGAGTGCGCTCGTGGGGCAGGACAATGCCCTCGTTGAACTCGGCAAGCTCGAGCGCGCCGATGTACGCGCGGCGGGTCAGCTCGGTGCCGTCGGGCAACGTGAAGGTCTGGCAGTAGACGTAAAAGGCAGACTCGGTGTCGCGCAGCAGGTAGCCTGCATCGAGCCACGCCTGGTAGTAATCTCGGGCTCGCGTGTACACGTTCTCTGCCGCATCGTCGTCAGGGTGTTCTTTGCCCTTGATGATGCGCACAATGTTATAGGGGTGCAGATCGTAATACTGCTCCTGGAGACCATAACGCACGCGATCGTACGGCTGGCTGACAACCTTGCTCAGACCCCCTACCTTGTTCGGGTTATAGCGGACGCCACGAAACGGTTTGACGGTCGCCACTAGAAGTTCTCCTTGTAGTATTCGATCAGGATGTCGGCCACTTCGCCGCCGACGCGCTCCTGCCCTTCGACCGTGCTCGCGCCGACGTGAGGCGAGCCGATCACCTTGTGAAAGCCATCCTTGTCTCTTAGCTGGTACAGCCTCGCATTACCGGGATTGACCTTCTCGTCGGCATAGACGTCGAGCGCCGCTCCGGCAACCTTGCCGCTGTCGAGGGCGTCGTATAGAGCATCCTCGTCGATCACACCGCCACGCGCGCAGTTGATAATGTACACACCATCCTTCATCTGCGCCAGGGTCTCGGCGTTGATCAGATTCGTCGTCGCCGGTACCTTGGGAATATGCAGCGAGACAAAGTCGCTCTCGCGCAACACCTCTTCCAGGCTGACCTGGCGGGCATAGTCCATCGGCGGGGGAGTGATCACGTCATAAAAGATGACGTCCATGCCGAGGGCGGCGGCCTTCTGGCCCAGCAGGCTGCCAATATTCCCAAACCCGATCAATCCCAAGGTCTTGCCGGCGATCTCGCTGCCACTGAGCTGCTTCTTTTTCCACTCACCGGCAGCCATGCTGGCGCTGGCCTGCGGGATACGGCGCGCCAGGGCCAGCATGTAGCCGAGAGCAAGCTCTGCCACCGAGTTCGAGCTGGCCTTGGGTGTGTTGCGCACCGAGATGCCCTTGGCCTGCGCGTAGGGCACGTCAATGTTATCGAGGCCCACGCCGCCGCGGACGATGATCTTGAGACTATCAGCAGCGTCGATCACCTCCTTCGGTACCCTGGTGCGGCTGCGGACGACCATCCCGTCGTACTGGGCTGCATCCCGCACCAGCTCCTCCGCCGTGATCTGGGGCCGGTAATCAACCTCGATGCCTGCGTCTTGCAGCACGCTGATCGTCGATTGTGCCACCGAGTCGCAAATGAGTACTTTCATCATTCTACCCCTCTTTGAGCCCCAGGATGTCTTCGATCTGACCCAGGAGCCACTCAATGTCGGACGGCTGGAGGTCACCCATGTGCGCAATGCGGAAAGTCTTGTTCTTCAGATCGCCATACCCGTTGGAGATGACGGCGCCACGCCGGCCCAGTTCTTCGTTCAGTGCCCCGACGTTAATGCCGCGGGTGTTCTCGATGGTGGTGACGGTGAGCGACAGGTGGCGCTCGTCGCCAAAGATGGCAAAGTACTTGCGCGCCCAATCGCGTACCATCTCGGCCATCTGGATGTGGCGCGCCCAACGATTTTCCAGCCCCCCGGCGAGAATGTCATCCATCTGGACGTTGAGCGCCTGGATGAGGCTGATAGCAGGCGTGGCAGGCGTCATGTGCGTCTCGTAGCGCTTGTCCATCTCATCGTAGGCAAAGTAGCTGCCACGGTTCGGGACCTGAAGGGCGCGCTCGCGAGCACGATCGCTGACGGCGGCAACCGTCAAGCCGGGTGGCAGCGCAAACGCCTTTTGCGTGCCTGCCAGGAGAACGTCCAGCCCCCACGCGTCGAACTCGAGTTTTGCGCCGGCCATGCTGCTGACAGCGTCGACCAGGATCAGGACATTCGGGTACTTTTCATGGATGAGAGCAGCAATCTCCTTGACCGGGTTCATGATGCCGGTCGAGGTCTCGTTGTGGACGACGGTGATGGCATCGTACTCACCCTTCCCGAGTGCCTCGTCGACCAACTCGGGAGTGATCGCGTGGCCCATGGGGACCTCGAGCTTATCGGCCGCCACGCCGTTGGCGAGTGTCATCGTATGCCAGCGCTTGGAAAACGCGCCACACACGGTGTTCAATACCCTTTGCGTCGACGCCTGGCGCACCGACCCTTCCATCACGCCGCTCGAAGATGAGGCGTAGAGGTAAACGCGCTGGTTGGTATAGAGTAGTTGCTGCAGTTTGGGCGTCACTTCGGCCTGGAGCCTGGCATAATCCTGCGTGCGGTGGCCGATCATGGGGGCCGCCTGTGCGTCCAGAATCTCCTGGCGCACGTGGGTTGGACC
>JAFGIA010000467.1 GCA_016929795.1 Anaerolineae bacterium | reverse complement strand
TTGCCGGCTCCTGCACGCTCAAGAGGTGGGCTGCAAGAAAAAAGGCGCCGCTTCCGAGCAGACCCGCAACGGATAGGTAAGCAGCCAGGGCAACGATACCGCTCCCACTCACCACGGATTCAGCAGCCAGAACCCAAAGGCCCAGGATGATCGCCGTCGCCAATGCAGCCAGGAGCATCTTGGCGGAAAATGGCGCGAGATCGACGATGCGAAAAGCGGGAACGCGCCGGCTGAAAAGGATCAACAACGCCAGCACCTTGACCGCCTTGGCTACAGCCGCGGCGAGCGCGATGCCGCCCAGTCCGACGGCCGGCAGCAGCAACGGGATGAGGGCCACGTTGAGCGCAAAGGAAGCCACGTCGGCCAGCACGGGTGTTAGCGTGTCCCGCCGCGCAAAAAAGAACTGGATGACAATCACCTCGAGACTAAAAGGCACGAGGGCGAGGGCATAGTAAAAGAGCGGGCCGGCTGTCAACTCGGTGGAAGCCGCGGTAAACGCCCCCCGCTCGAGCAGCAGCCGCACGAACGGCTCACGGAGCGCCATCAGCCCCACGGTCACTGGCAAAAAGAGCAGGATCAGGCCGCGCACCGCGCCGCCCAGCATTTTGGCAAGGCCTTCCGAGTCGTGGCGGGCGGCCATCTCGGCGGAGAAGGGGAGTAACACCAATCCAAGGGTGTAGGGCAAGATGGTGGTCAGCGTTTCGACGATCTTGCGCGAGTAGGCAAGCGCCGCCACGCCTCCCACCCCTACCTTGCTGGCAAAGGCGTTCTCCACCAGGGGGGCGATAAAGAGGGACAGAAACAGGGCGCCCAACAGCGGCGCAGCCAGCCGCCCGACGGCGCGCGCGGGCTCGAAGGCCAGGTCGAGGCTGGGCCGTAGATGGGCCAGGTGCCGGCGCAGCCCCCACGCCTCGACCGCTACCTTGCTCAGCGCGCCGATCATCACCCCAATCGCCGTTCCCACGACGCCACCCGTGGCCAACAAGAACAGGATCGGCAGCGCTCGAAAGCCCGCCTCGCCGACCGCGGGCAGTGCGAAGCGCTTGTTCGCGTGGAGCGCGGCTGTGGTCAGTGACGAGGCGCCGAGAAGCAGCAGAGCAGGCATGACCAGGCGCAGCAAGCTGGCAGCCAGGTCGCGCTGCTGCCCCGCAAAGCCCGGCGCCGCTATCGCCGTCAACGGCTCTGCAAACAAGATCCCGGCCGCGGTGAGCACACCCAACAGCAGCACCAGCAGCGTGCCTGCCACGCCAAAGAGGCGCCAGTCGCGCCCCTCGGCCTCGCGGCGGCTCTGCAAAAAGGTGGGCAGGAAAGCCGGCTTGACGACCTCGCGCAGGACGATGTAGGCGCTAAAGGGGATGCTGTACGCCACCAGGTAGGCATCGACCTCCATACCTGTGCCGAAAAAGAAGGCCAGGAGCAGCTTTTCCGCGAAACCGAGTCCCTTGACCACGAGGGTAATCGCGGTGACCAGGGCGGTAGCCTGGATGATTCTCGCTGTTGATGTGGTTGTTGCCGTCTCGACACGATCCGCGCTGGTGTCGGACACGGGTTCGGCGATAGCCATGTTACTCCTTGCACCTCCAATGTGCACGGTGGATGCAAAACAAAAAGCCAACACGTACCCCACGCGGGGCTCGTGTTGGCCTACTCGGTAGCTGATCCGCCTTGCTACAGCGCTTATCCTCTACCCTGTCTGCCACGCCAGGTGCTCTCGATTGTTTCCTGGAGAGTCTAGCATAAAGAAGCAGACCTGTCAACATTGCTGCCGTGGTTCGATCTGGTTCCTATTATGTGTGCAGTGGAGATACTCTCTCCGTTCAGTCCTCGTCCCTCACCGGAGAAACCTGGCTTCCAGATTCTCGGCGAGTGTCAAGACGACAATTCGCTCGCCGGTCCGGATGCTCAAGTCGCTGTGCAGACTGACAACAGACATCCCGGTCAGATTCTCGATCTCTTTGTCCAGGAGACTTCGGCTGTTCTCAATGAGGCGAGTTCTCGCCCCCTTGAGCAAGTACCGCCCATTCGGATCTTCGGTCAGTCTCCGTTCAGCAGGTGTCAGTACATCTTTGAGACGAATCACGATCATGTCTTCCACGATCCAGGCGCGCACCTCGCTGGGGCCTCGCCCCATTTGCTCCCGCTCAAACGTGGTGAATGCTGCTGCAACTTGCGCCTCGACCTGGCCCTTGCTTTGCGTCACAGGCATGTTGTCTCCTCATCGCCCGACATGATACTATGCGCCCGCGACTCTGGCAAACATTTATGAAACGCGAAACGCACTCCAGCGTTGGCCATATCCACCGTCGTGATCTGGGCGAACGAATCTTACCTTCACGCTGGCTGCTATCGATTTAGGCTCTCTTTGCCGACGATGGCGTGCGGCTGAAGGTGGATGGTGAGATGCTGGTGGGAATGAGAATCTCGCACGCCCAGGACGCGGACTCGACACAAAAAGATCTTTTCCGCTTGCACCGGTTGACCGTTATTGTACAACAGCGTCAGGCGTTGCCCATTGTCAGGACGATACAGTCCCACGATGAGCCGGTATCCGCCTGCTGACGCTTCAACAGGAACCTGCAGGCTGTGGTTACTGACAACCGTCTGGTCCTGGCTGAAGTCAGCTTCGAGCTCCCTGTCGTCCTGCGTGATCCGCTCTCCCATGTCGTCGAGGAGGTGGACAAAGATCTTGTATTCAGCCGAAGGAGTGCCGCGTGCTTGCCACTTCAGGCAGAGTGTCACGCTGTCCCCAGCAACCACCTGCCTTGTCTTAATTGTATATCCGACCAGGGCAATGCCATCCCGAAAGCGCAAGTTCAGTGCGTTGGGGCGCTCGCCACGATGTGGTTGTATCGCGATTTCGCCCAAGCTTACACTGTCATCGCCAGTAGAAACCGGTAATCGTGCTCCTGTCGTGTGATCGTACAACCCTATGATCAGGCGAGCCTTTGTTGGCGCAGGCGCCGTGGCCGGCAGGCGCAAGGTATAGGTGTCGCGAAACTGCTCACCGGCTTTCCATTCGCCCGTCGGAAAGGTGCCAGGACCAGGATAGACGTCCCGCTGTGCAACGATCAGGTCGTACGGATCGAGGAGTTGGAGAAAGACAGAGTAGTCGGTAACTACCGGCTGCTCGCAGCGCCAATAGACGTGAACCGTCAATGTGTCACCCGGTTCAACATCCTGTTGGCTGACTTGATACCCCAGCAGCCTTATTTCCTCGCCAAGCACGATCTCAATGGGCCGGGCTGTAGGCGGAAGCTCAGAGATGGAGGCTGGATGGGCATAAGCCGGCGCGATGACACCAAACGGAACCCAAACTGCAAGCGGAAACATGACGAGAGCCGGCACAAGGCGTAGTCTTGATGAGAGCACGCCCGTCCAGCCAGCAGTCCACAGAAGCGCCAGGGGCACGATAGCCGGGAAGAAGAGACGGCCCTGGCTGGAGGGGATGAGCAGAGTGAATCGGATCAGAGCCGCGAGCACGAGCCCACACCACAGCAAAAGAATGCCCCACGTCTGGCGCATGTGCGGCGGCTGCCCTCGCCACCATCCCCGCCAAAATGACACCAAGAGCCCTATGCTCCCGATCGCCAGAGTCGAGTAAAAGATCACGTACGCGGCAGACGGCATAAGGATGGAAAAGTGGCCGAACACACCCCACAACGAGCGCAAGAAGCCAGATGATTCCACGAACCACTGATAAAAAGTAGGAGTGAATGCACGTGGTGACATGATGCTGAGAATGGGTTGTATACCGGTCCAGTCTTGGTAGAGGATGGCGTTGCGCGTGTACCACCAACCCGCCACCACCACTGCCGTAACGCCTACCAGGGCGTTGCCGAGAAGCGCCGTGCGCCAGGAGCGTCTCCCAATACCACGCCATAGGAGTGCCAGCAGCACCAAGGGCAAGATCATCACTCCGCTTAGCTTGGACAGTGCAGTCAACCCGGCCAGCAAGCCCAGAATTGCGTGACGCCACGCGGGTGGTTCGTGCGGGGGGCCGGCCATGAGGCAGGCCAACTGCCAGAGGGTCAACGAAGCAGCGAGGGTCACCAAATTGTCGTTGTTCACCGATCCTGCGATAAAGAGGAACATCGGGTTGAAGGCGACAAAAGTCATGGCCACGAGGGAAAGAACCGGCCGGCGGGGCCACATGACACGCCCCAGCGCATAGACCGTGAGAACAGTGCCAGTCGCCAGCAGCGCTGATAGGATTCGGGCGACATGAATGGAGAGGATTGCTCCCCGCCAGGGCCAGCGCTCTCGCTCTGTGTGCACGAACATGTTGGCGTTTCCATCTGGGGTCACGATGCCAACGTCCGCGTGGGGGTTGCGGATAAGCAACGACGCCAAGTCGTCGTCCTGAATAGGAGCGGTAAGCAAGCCGGCCAGGAGATAGTAGAGCGGTGCCTGGCTGCCCTCGTGCGCCCACGGTTGCGCCTGTTCAACATCCTGCACGGGCAAAGCACCCGTGTCGGCAATATGCTGCACATAGGCATAGTGCCATGACTCGTCGGGAGACTCGAAAATGGGGGTGACCACGCTGTAGGTCACCGCCAGGGCAAAGAAAGTCATTGTCACCAGAGCAGCGGCCCACCTGGCTCTGTTCGCTCCGGGTGTGCCACAGCGAGTAGACTCAGTATCAGCCATGGATCCCCTACTCGCCTGCCCCCACTTTGCGCAGCACCATCCCGGCATAGTGCGCATCCTTGGCAGTCGCCTGTTCGTTCTGGTAAATCTGTTTAAAGAGCGGCTTCTGGAGCCACCCCAGCACGCCATTCCTGACAAGCCCGGGCAGATGATGCCAGAACCGGCTAAAGCGCCGTGTCGATTCGGTCTCAAAGTACATCATCGCCTCGACCGCCATTCCCGACAGGGCAATGATCCGTTGATCGATGGCGTTTTCGTCGTACGTCCGGCAGAACCCCCAATTCCGGCGCCTCTCTCGATACTCCGAGCCGATCCGGAAGGAGACAAACACCCTGCCCCCATCCCGCAACAGCCGGCTCGCTTCCCGCATCAAGCGAACGTCGCCATTGCCGGGCAGGCGATCGATGGTTGAAATGCAAGTGACGATGTCGAAGGATTCCGGAGCAAAACGCGCTTGCGTTGCATCCTGAACGTACACCCACAAGCCGTCGTTTACCAGCTCCTGGCGCCGCAGGTAGCCGGCGTACTTGTACTGCACGAGCACCCGTGGGTCAGCGTCCATCGCCGACACCTTGCAGCCACGCAACGCCCAATAGATGGGCAGGATCGATCTCGGGCTGCTCACGTCGAGTATGCGGGTTCCAGGCTGCGGTTGAAAGTAAGAGATGACCAGTGGCAGAGCCCAGCAACGATAAATGCCGATGCCCTGCGTCAAAAGCGTCAGGCCGGTAGCGAAACTGCCCGACGCCATAGCCCGCAACCCAAGCTGCCGGTTGAGACGAGACAGTTCGCCGAGGATAGACATGTGTTCAGCCTGATTGTCTCTGTAGATTGGTAGGCTCTCTGTCACCAGCCTCTGAGCCATCGCTCGTCTTCCTCCGCCTATCTCCTGTGCCTTTGAGGCCGCTGGCAGGCAAACAAAAAAGCCAACACGCACCCTCTTGAGGGCTCGTGTTGGCCTACTCGGTAGCTGATCTATCCTATGGCAGGAGCGTATCCTCCACCTTGTCTGCCATGCAAGGCGCTCTCATTAACCTGGCACCAGTGTAGCACAAAGAAGTTGCACTGTCAATTTGCCTGGACTGCTTTGACCTGCTAGCCATACCACACGCGACAGGCGATGCCCATTCCGCGACGCAGCGCTGTGCCCCTAGCGATGGAACCTGGATTCCAGGTTCTCGGTCAGGGTCAAGACGATGACTCGCTCACCTGTCCGGATGCTCAGGTCGCTGTGCAGGCTAACAATGGACACCCCGGTCAGGTTCTTGATTGCCTCATCGAGGACACTTCGGCTGTTCTCGATCAGGCGAGTCCGCAAGCCCTTTAGCAGATACCGGCCGTTGGGATCCTCGGTCAGCCTCCGCTCAGCGGGTGTTAGCACGTCTTTGAGGCGAATCAGGATCATGTCTTCCACGATCCAGGCGCGG
>JAFGIA010000466.1 GCA_016929795.1 Anaerolineae bacterium | reverse complement strand
GGGTTCGGGTAGGCAGCAGGGATGTTGCCAAAGCAGGCGCAGTTGCCGACGGCGATGGCGAATGGTGCCGCCGCGGCCGCCTCTGTTACGATATCGAGGGCCGTGCGCCCACCGATGGTGCAGTAGAGGCCGTCGCGCTTGAGAGGAATCGAGCCTTCCACCATGAGGATATAATCGCCGGTCGCGATCGTTTCGTCGGCCGCTGCCTGCGCCGCATCACCGGCTGCCGCCATGATCGTCTCGTGGTAGTTCAGCGAAAAGAGGTCGAGGACGATCTCGGTGATGGTTGGGTGTGGTGCGCGCAGCAGCGCCTCGGTGCAGCCTGCACAGTCCTGGAATTCGAAATAGACGGCGGCTGGACGGCGTACCTCTTGCAGTGCTTGTGCAATTTTGCCCGTGGCACTCGCAGGCAGGGCCAGGACTGCCGCCATCGTCCCGCAGAATTTCATGAAATCGCGGCGCGAGATGCCACGCGCCTGCAGTGCGCCCGGCAGATCGATCTCGCCTGGCGGACGGCTTACAGTATTCTTGAGCCGATGTGCCATACGTCAAACCCTCCCTTTCTCGTACTCTGGCAGCGTGTGGCTCACGGTACAGCCGCTGCGGGGCCAAAGTGCGTCGCGAGATACTCGACCATGACGTCGACCTCGTCATCGCTGACCTCAGCTCCCAAATTTTTCATGCGATACACAGTGTTGAACCACTCGTGCGCCGTCTTGGATGACACTCCGATAATCGTCAGGGTGTGGCATCGCGTGCACTTTTCCTCGACCAGTTCCTCTCCTGACTGTGTGCCGCATGCGGCGACCACGAACAGGACCAGGAGCGCGACGAGGATCAGGGCACAGAGCCACCGGACCGAGGAAAACGAATGTCCAATCATAGGCGACCCTCCTTGGGCATGGCGACAAAAGACCATGTACGATTTCTCGTCGGTGTGATCATGGGACCGTGGGGTACCCTCCTTTCATCTCCTCCAGTCAAACCACGATATGTCATGTTATGCCAGCGGGAGCCAGTGCGGCAGTGCAGGGAAGTGGTGAAACGCCATTGAATCGCCATCAGTATATCACCGCTTCCCACGAGCGTCAAGTTGGCCCCGCGGCCGTCAGTAGCCATCACGCCCCGGTCCGATTGCGTGCCCGGCGCGCTTCCAGGTCCCTGTCGAGCTCGCGCTTGATCAGGACAAGCGCGACGATGGTAACCAGGATCACCACCAGCGCGACGACCATGCCGACCCACCGAGTCTCCAGGTCTTCCAGCGCGGTGTTGGCACTGGCCAGCGCCTGTTCGCTGAGTTCAATCGACTCCGCAGCACTCTCTTGCACCAGTTCCACGTCCACAGTGTGCACGATCGCGCGCGCTTCGATCAGCGGGGTGAGTCCCTGCTGCAGCACCTCTTCCTGCTCGGCCATGATTAGCCGCCGCGCGCTCGCCGCCTCAATCGTCAGGGCCGCCTCCTCGTATGCCTCTCTCGCGGCAAGCAGCGCCTTGTACATCGCTTCCACCTCGTCGGCCCGCTCGCTTCCCGGCGGGTGGCACATGCCGCAGTGGCGGTCCTCGGTACCTACAAACAGGTCGATGGTCGCCGGCGGCACGTCGTAGCGCCCGTGGCAGGTGACGCATCGCGGCAGCGCCTCGACGGTCATGCCCATGCGGTGACCACCCTGCAGGTAATAGTCCTCTGTCGCACCGTGGCACTGACCGCACACGTTCGCCACCTCCTGAAAGCCGGGAGGGGCCGCGCCGTGCGTGCCGTGGCACGTCGAGCACACGGGGGCGCGCATGTCCTGCTCGTCGAGCAGCGCCACGCCGTGGACGCTGTCGACGTACAGGTCGTACTGGTTGGTGGGGATGTCGTAGGGCGCCATCAGCACTTCGTTCGAGTGGCAGCCTGCACACATGATCGGCTCGTTGAGCGGGTAGACGAGCGAGGCGGGATCATCCGTGGGCAGGGTGTTGTGCCCGTCGTGACAGTCAAAGCAGGTGGCCACGTTCTCGTCACCTTCGAGCAGTGCCCTGCCGTGTTGACTTGTCCAGTATTGATCAAATTGATCGGTGGGCAGGTCGAACTGCCGCATCAGCTCCGGGCGGCTGTGGCAGGAGGCGCACAGGCCGGGGATGCGCTCTTTTGGCAGTGGCCCGAGAAAGCCGTGCGCCGGAGACATCGACTCTTCGGCATCCTCGGCGGTCGGGTCTCCGCCGTGGCAGCTCACGCAACCGACGCCGCGCTCGGCGTGGATGCTCTGCGACCAGTTCTGGGTGATCTCGGCGTGCTTCCCGCCCAGCTCCAGGTGACACGTGATGCACGTGTTCTCACCAAACATCTCCGGCTCCTGGATGGGCGTCGGCAGCGCTTCGATGGCAGGGGGCAGCGTGGCCGTTGGCTCGGCCGTCGCTTCAGGTTGGTCTGGCTCGGGCACGTCGACGCCCACAGGGTGGCAGAACAGGCATCTCTCGTTGTCGAGGCCGATGTGGCTGTCGGGGAACGGGATCACGCCATCCGGCCCGTGACATGCCAGGCAGTCTTCGCGCCCTTCCAGCTCGTGGGGCACGGGTGGCACGGCGTCGGGCTGCACCTCGTGGCACATCGTGCAGCTCTCGTTCTCACGCCCCACGTGATCCTCTGGGAACGGTGCCATCTGGTCTGCATCGTGGCAAGCCAGGCAGTCTTCCAGCTCTTCGGTGGCGTGTGGCACAATTGGAATCTCCTGCGAACCGACGGGGCGTGCCACCACCAGCCACGAGAGGAGGATAACGCTCAGGGCGACAATTGGAATCAAACGGTGCAAACGCATAGTTTTCTCCTCCCTAGCTGTACCGGCCCCAGATCGACAGTGCCACAAAGCCAAGCAGGATCAGGGCCAGGATCACCATTGCCAGCTTCCGGTTGCGCGGGTGGCGCACCGGCTTGCGGTCGAGGAAGGGAAGGATGATCAGGAGCACAATGCCGATGGCGGGGATGGCAATACCTAGTAGCCCGGCGAGCACGCCCGGCCCCAGGATCAGCGGCGGCACCTTGACAAACTGGTAGATCCAGAGAAAGTACCACTCGGGCTTGATGTGCTCGGGAGTGCTGAACGGATCCGCCGGCTCCTCGAGGCCGGCAGGGAGAACTGAGGCGAGGACGATGATCGCGGCGAGCAGAATGTAGCTGGTGATCACCTCGAGGATCACGTAATTCGGAAAGAAGGGGATCGTGTCCTCCTCCCGGTACTCCGGGTGCTGGTAGGGAACTACACTGGTGCGAGTGGTGTCGGTCATGGGTTTTGCCTCCTTTCGCGTCGCTGCTTTCAACACGGTGGCCTACAGCGGACCCGAAATGCCCTGGCGGCGGATGATGATAAAGTGGATCGCCAGGAATATGAACGTCAGCACCGGCAGGACGAGCATGTGGATGCCATAGAATCGGGTGATGGTGAGGCCGGTGATGTCGGGGCCGCCGCGCAGCAAGCCGAGCAGCGCGTCGCCGATCCAGGGTACCACGCCCAAAATCTCGCTGCCCACAGTGGAGCCCCACAGAGCTTTCTGGTCCCATGGCAGCAGGTAGCCGGTAAAGCCAAATGCGAGCGTGAGAAGCAGGAGGATGACGCCGGCAACCCAGTTCAGTTCGCGTGGTTTTTTGAACGAGCCGGTGATGTACACGCGCAGCATGTGTGCCACGCACATGGCGATCATGAGCGTGGCGGACCAGGAGTGGATGCTGCGCATCAGCCAGCCAAATCGCACGTTGTTCATGATGAACAGGATGCTGTCGTACGCTTCTTCCGGCGTTGGCTTGTAGTAGAGGGAGAGGAGAATCCCGGTTACCCCCTGGATGATGAACAGGGTAAACGTCAGACCACCCAGGCAAAAGTACCAGCGGATGGCGTGCTTGGGCACCGGCTTTTTCAGAAAAGTTTCCAGTGGGCCGCGCACGTTAAAGCGCTCGTCGAACCAGTCTCCCACCCGCGTCGACCAGCTTCTTTCTCTAGTTGTCTCCATCACGACTCGGCTCCTTCTACAATAATCTCGTCGCCCTCAACCTGCACGCGGTAGACAGCCAGCGGTGCGGGTGGCGGGCCGGAGATGACGGCGCCGTTGATACTAAAGTAGGCCTCGTGGCAGGGGCAGGCGATCACCTGCCTATCCGGATTCCAGAAGACGATGCAGCCGAGGTGAGTGCACACGGCAGACAGCGCTTTCACTCCCTGCTCTGTATTGATCACGATCACCGGCTTGTTCTGTACAGAAAAGACCGCGCCCTGCCCCACGGGCAGCTCGTCCGTCGTGGCGACAGAGACGCGGCCGCCCACTTCGCCGGCAGCCCTCGCCGGGGGCCAGATATAAGCGATGATCGGGGTCAGGACACCAGCCGCTGTGGCCAATGCGGAAAAACTCAACAGGATGTATTTCAAAAGCCCGCGCCGGCTTACGTCAGGCCCCAGGTGCTCGCCGCCTGTCTCGGGAACCGGTTCAGTCATGGCACGCCTCCCACGTGTAAAAGGCGCGGCGGGCCGCATCTAGGGAGCAGCCCGCCGGGAACAACTCTGTCCTCGGATAGACAACGCGCCCGGCAGACAACGGGTGCCTGCCGGGCGCGGCGGTTAACGGCTGTTGCCGGCCGGGAATGATCCCGGCTGGCAGGCTGGATCGACGTTTACTCTTCTGCCTCCGGGCGGGTGAATCCGCTCACGTCCCCACCGAGCGACTCGATGCTATCATACAGGACCTGGATGATGTACTCAGCATTGTGCGCGAACGCCCCCGGGTCCTTCTGCACGTATTGGTAGTTGTACGCGGCCTTGAGGAGCGTCGGCGTCCACGACGCAAACGACTCGCCGGCATCGTTAAAGAAGTAGGGGTAGCGTGCGGCGTTGTACTCGATCGCGCCCACGCCCTCGGTGCTGGTGCCATAATCCTGCATGGCTGCGTATAGCGCCTCGGTCAGGGTCGCAATCTCGTTGGCGATGCCCTCTTCGGTATCGCCGTCGCCGTCATAGTCGACGTCACCCATGCGGATTTCGGTCATCTCTTCCACAGGGTGGCAGACTGTGCAGTCCTCTTCATTGACGGTGAGCGCGTGCACGTTGTGGCACTCGACACAAGTGTTGTATGGATCGACGTGCTCGAAGCGGCCGACGTACGTCTTGTCCGGATACTGGTAGGCACCCTGCACTTCGTTGCCAAAGAGCGTCGCTCCCGCGGCAAAGTAGTGGATGTTGATGAAGCGCAGCTCCGCGGGCTCGTCCGCCGGCAGGTCTGCTGTCGCGCGGTCCACAGTGCCGCCAAAGCTGCGGCCCTGGTGGCAGGTGAGACACAGGTTCGACTGGTCCTCCAGGGTAACCTGGGCACCACTCGGGAACGTAACCTGCTCGATCTCGAACGTCGTGAAGGCTTCCAAGTCGTTGTGGCACGTCTCGCACGCCAGGCCGTTCGACAACGGCTGCTCGATCTGTACCTCGTGATCGAGGAAGAAGGGCAGGCCCCGGGCGCTGTGGCACGTCGCGCACCCGGCCTCCACCATGCCGTCCTCGTCCCAGTGGCGGAACGCTTCCTGCGATCCGGCAAAGTGACCGGCGTCGTCGCGGCGC
>JAFGIA010000465.1 GCA_016929795.1 Anaerolineae bacterium | reverse complement strand
CTCGCCATAGAGCGCCAGCGCGCCCGTCTTGTCGGTGATCAAGCCGATCTTGATCGGCTCATCGCACGTCAGCCCGCCGGCTGCCGGTGGCTCTGTCGGCTCGGGCACTGCCGCCTCGGGCGTATCGGTGGGTTGGGCAGGTGCCTGGGTTGGCGCTGCCGTCGGCGCTGCCGTCGGCTCAGGCAGAGGTGTCGCACCGCAGCCAGCCACCATCGCCACGATCAGTAACAGCATGAACAGCTTGGAAAGCGTTTTCATTTCTTGACTCCTCCTTTGTCGTGCACTGCTTGGGCCAGGATGCCCTGTATTGTACCATAACTTGTGCCTTGCGTCCATTGTTTTCTTTTTCTGCAAACCACCTCCCCTCGGGCAGCAGGTTGATAAATTGGTAGATTGGTAGATTGGTACTAATCTACCAATCCACTAATCCCCAATCTACCGGTCTACCATTAGCACCGCCTTGCCGGTCACGACCTGCTTTTGCTCCTGGTTGTAGGCGTCGGTCTTGAGTGTCAGGATGCGCTTGTCGGGCCGCCACGACTCGACCTCGGCGACCGCAGTGATCGTGTCACCGATGAATACGGGTTCGAGGAACTCGAGCTGCTGGCTGAGATAGACCGAGCCAGGCCCCGGCAGCTTGTTGCCCAACACGGCCGAGATCAGCCCCCCTGTGAACATGCCATGCGCCACCCTCTGGCCAAAGCGGCTCTTGCGCGCATACTCGGCGTCCACGTGGATCGGGTTAAAGTCTCCGATCAGCCCTGCAAATGTCGTCACATCCCCTTCTGTCACCGTCTTGGTAAAGGTGTCACGCTGGCCGATATAGAATTCTTCGCCGACGGATGTCGAACCCATTCACTCACCTCCAGGGCGGATGAGAAATGAGAAATTAGAAGGTGCTCGCTCAGGAACGATTCGTGCTGATTTCTCATTTCTTGGCATGTTTGGCCAAAAAGCCAAGGATCAACGTATTGAACACCCCCGCCTGCTCCCACATGGCGGCGTGACCGGCGTGGGGGATGATGGCGAACTCGGCGTTTGGGAGCTCATGGTAGATGATCTCGGAGTAGATACGCCGCTTGAGAAGGTCCTCCTCGCCGACGACGACCAGGGCCGGCACCTCGATGTTGTGCAGGTCAGCCGTCACATCCATCTGCGCAAAGCAGTCCATCAGATTACAAAACGCGCGCATGTCGAGCGCCTCGTACCGCTGGCGCGCCTGGGCCAGCACATCCTCGTGCGCCGCGATCCACTCCTCAGAGAAGGTCAGCGGGTAGACCACGCGGTAGAGGAGCTCCGGGTCCCCGGCCCTGGCAGCGAGCGTCCACATGTCGGTCAGCCCACGCAGCAAGGGATCGACGTGGCTCACTGCCGAGGTGACGATCAGGCTCTGTGTCCGCTCTGGATAACGCAGCGCAAAGACCATGCTGATCTCGGCGCCGTACGACGTCCCACCGATGTGCGCCCTCTCGATCCCGAGCACATCCAGCAGCGCCGCCAGGTCGTCGGCGTGCAGCTCCATGGTGTACGGTCCCTCCGGGTGGTCTGACTGCCACTGCCCGCGCGCATCATACAGCAGCACACGATAGTGCCTTGATAGCACGGGCGCCTGGTAGGCCCAACTGGCCGTGCTCATCAGAACCCCGTTCGACAGCACCAGCACGTCCGCGTCTTCTGGGCCGTGGAGCTCATAGTACAGGTCGATCCCATTCGCTTCGATCTTGGCCACGAGTCCTCCAGCCTACCCTTCCCCCAAAAACTCGTGAAACACCGCGTTGAACTCTTCCGGCTTTTCGATAAAGGGCGAGTGGCCCGCGTCGTCGATGACCACCTCGCGGTAGCAGCCCCCATTCTCTTGATACCGGTTGAGGACGGCGCGGATCTGATCGAGCATGGGCTGGGGTGGGCAGTCGTCGGGGCCAGGGTAGCCGGGCACAAAGCCCATGGCGCCGAGCGCCGCAATGTCCCACATGGCATTGTTGGACACGATCAGGTCGTCGGCGCCACGGATCCAGAGGATGGGCGGCTTGGGCTCGACGTCGACGATGCTGCTGGCATCAAAATAGAGGCGGCTGAAGGCATTGACGATGCCCTTCACGCCGGGCGCCGCGCCGGGCCAGTTGGGCGACGGCACCGCGTCGCCGGGATACCACTCCTCGCCGACGCGCAGCGAGAGCATCGAGCTGAGCAGCGCCTCCTCGCGCGCCGGGATAAAGGGCGGCTTGACGTAGAACTGGCGCATCACGTTGCGTGGCGATGAAGGGTTATCGGTGCCGCGCTCTCCTGCCTTGAGCAGGCTCACAAAGTCGGGGTTGACGCTCGCCGCGCCTGCCGGCGCCCCGTCGGCGTGGCATGGCTGGCCGTCCACGCCCTTGCTGCCGCTGTAGCCGTAGGGCGACATGGTGTCGACGAGCGTGATCGACAGCAGGTCGCCGGCGTGGGCCAGTGCGTATTTGATGACGATGCCGCCGCCCATGCTGTGGCCGATGATATGGTGCTTGCCCAGGCCGAGCGCCTCCACCAGCGCGCGCACGTCGGCCACCATGTCGCCGAGGCCCAGCGTGGCGTCGATGGGCAGCGGCTCCGTATCGCCGTACCCGCGCATGTCGGGGGCGATGCCGCGACAGTCGCCGGGCAGGGCCAGCATCACCTCTTCCCAGAATGTCGCCGATGACCCATTCCCGTGCACAAATACTACGGGCGTCCCATCCTCCGGTCCCGCCATCAGCACGTGCACCTTCAGGCGGTCCGTGTCTACGATCCTCGATTCAATGCCTTCCATGGTTGGAATAGTGCTCATGATCCCCTCCCTTGGGTTGTTTGTTGGCCGGCCGCGGCCAGCCAACAAACAAACGAACTAGCCCACAAAGTGCTCCCTCAACTCCCTCTTTAATATCTTGCCTGCCGCTGAAATCGGCAGCGCAGACATCAGCTCGACACTCTTGGGCACCTTGTAGCGCGCCAGGTGCTCCTGCATGAACGCCAATAGCTCCTCCTGGGTGGCGACAGCGCCGGGCTGGAGCACGACACACGCCTTGCCCACCTCACCCCACTTTTCGTCGGGCACGCCGACCACGGCGCACATGTGCACCGCCGGGTGCTTGTAGAGCACGGCCTCGATCTCGGCGGGGTAGACGTTCTCGCCGCCAGAGATGAGCATGTCCTTCTTGCGATCGACGACGTAAAAGTACCACCCCTCGTCGTGGTAGACCATGTCGCCTGTGTGGAACCACCCTTCCGCGTCGACGACAGCAGCGCTCGCCTCGGGATTGTTCCAGTAGCCCGAGCAGCCGCTCGGCCCCTTCAGCACCAGCTCGCCTACCTCGTTGGGACCAAGGGGCCGGTTGTCGTCGTCGACGACGCGCACGTCGAGGAAAAAGTTGGGCCGGCCAATGCTGCCCGCCTTGCGGATAGCATCCTCTGCAGGCAGCGCAAAGAGCCCCGGCCCATACTCGGTCATGCCAAAGCCCTGCTTGAAGCGCACCTTCTTTTCGCGTGCATACTTTTGAACCAGGGGCACGGGCAGCGGCGCACCCCCACTCGTGCAAAAACGGAGACTGCTCAGGTCGGCGTCGGCCCAATTCGGTGCCTGCGTCAGCATCTGGTACATTGTCGGGACCGCGGCAAACACCGTCACCTTCTCGCGCTCGATCAGCTCCAGTACCTGCTTTGGATCGAACTGGCGGGTGAGGATGCTCGTATTGCCGAAAACGACCTGCGACGACATGTAGGTAAAGAGGCCACCAATGTGAAACAGCGGAAAGACGCACAGGTAGACGTCACCGTGGGTGATGTCATGGGTCACCGTATTGAGCACATTCCACGCGATCTGCCTGTGGCTGACCATCGCTCCCTTGGGCAGGCCGGTGGTTCCACCTGTGAAAAGCAGGCAGGCAATATCCTCCTTGTCGAGTGCTTCATACGTGACCGGGGTAGCTGGAGATGCGGAAATCGTAGATTCGTAGAGCCGGCTGCCCGGGATGCCCTCCCCTTCCAGGTGCACGTAACGCCCGATGTCGAATGCCGAACCCCGCGTCTCCTCTTCCACCTGCGCCACCGCATTCTTGAAATCGTCCGAATAGAGCAGGGCACTGGGCGTCGTCTGCTCGATCAGGCCCACCAGCTCGCGCGGGTGTAGCCGCCAGTTGAGGGCGGTGTGGATCGCGCCCAGCTTGCCGCAGGCGTAGAGCAGGTCGAGGTGCTCGAGGCCATCGCGCGCCAGGATCGCCACCCTGTCGCGGTAGCCGACGCCAGCCTCGTCCTTCAGCCAGTTCGCCAGCCGGTTCACGCGCCGATTCCACTCGCGGTAGGTCAGGCGCAGCTCAGGCTCTTTGCCCACGTCGACAATGGCGAGCCTGTCGGGGCTATAGATTTCGCGCCGGGCGAGATAGTCGCCGATATACATGTGCCCTCCTTTGTGGAAGGTTGGAAGGTTGGAAGGTTGGAAGGCCGGGCAGCCCAGCTTTCCAATCTTCCAACCTTCTATTTATCCTACCCACCGCCACACGCCGGCCGCCATCGCCAGCCCGCCGCCACTGGCACAGAATACCACGTGGTCACCGGGCCTGGGTGCCGGGGGCAGCCCGCGCGCCGCCATCCCGCCGTGCAGCGCGTCGTCGAGTGCGGCCGGGATGCACGCCGAGCCCAGGTAGCCCCACTTGTCCATGATCCAGTGTGTCTTGGTCATCGGCTGGCCCAGGTTGTCCATCATGAACTCGATGGTGCGGATGTTGAGCTGGGTAAAGAGATAGAAGTCGATCTCATCGAGGGTCAGGCCGGCCCTATCGACCACCGCGCGCACCAGCGGCGGCCAGTTGTCGCTGTTGAATGTCGCCGGAAATTTGCGCACAAACTCGACGCGCGGCTTGCCCAGCTCGTGCACCACCTCTGGCGTCGCCGGCCGGAAGGTGCCGCCGGTATAGATGCCGAGCGCATCGTGATAGGTGCCGTCGGCGAACAGCTTGCCGCTCAAAAAGCCGGGCTCGTCGCCGGCACCGACGATAGCGACGCCCGCTCCGTCCGCAAAGAGCGTGGCCGTGTACTTGTCGCCCCAGTCGAGGTACTTGGTCATGCCATAGCCGCCCGCGACCAGGATGTGGTGCAGGCTCGAGTCCGTGGCGATGTAGCGCGCCGCCATATCGAGGGCCGTCACCCACGCCGCGCACGCACAGTTCACGTCGAATGTGCCAACATGGGCCACGCCGAGCTTGGACTGCACCACCGATGCCGTCGCCGGGCTGATATAGTCGGGCGTATCGGTCGCGACCATAATCAGGTCAAGGTCGCCGGCTTCCAGCCCGGCCCGCTCGAGCGCCTGCCGTGACGCGGCGACGATCATGTCCGACGTCATCTCGTCCTCGGCCATCACGTGCCGCTCGCGAATCCCGACGTTCTCCACCAGCCATTCGTCCACATTCTCGCCGAGCATCTCGTTCAGATCCTGGTTGGTGACGACCTTTTTCGGGATGTAGCGGCCTGTGCTCACTATCCGCGCGTAGCGTGTCATGCCAGAAACTCCACGATCACCCTCACCGCCTCGTCCGGCACCTCGAACGGGAAAAAGTGCCCCGCGTCGGGCAGGATCTCGACCGTGCTGTTGGGCACCTGCTGTGCGAGGAGCCGCGCATTCTCCGGCGGCACCACCTTGTCGTGCTGGCCGTGCAGGATCAGGGTTGGCGCCGTCACATCCTTCAGCCTCTGCTCAAAGCTGGCTGCTTCGGCCAGCAGCGCCATGCCGATGCCAAGCTGCGCCTGGTAACCGTGTGGATCGATGGGGTGCTCGACGCGATATTGCACCCACTCGTCGATGCGCTCTGGGTGCCGATCCGCGAAACCGGGCGCCGTGCTGATCACGATCCCCCTGCGCAGCCGCGTGATGGGGTCCGACGTCATGTCGGTCAGCACGGCCAGCGCCTCGGGCAGCACCGGTACGTGGCGCGGCCCGCCAAAGTTCGTCGCCGACAGGATCAGCTTGCGCACCCTCGCGGGGTGATCGAGTGCCAGCGCCTGCGCCACGAATCCCCCCATCGAATGCCCCATGATGTGTGCCGCATCGATGTCGAGGGTATCGAGCAATCCTACCGTGTCGGCCGCCAGCATCTGTGCCGTGTAGGGCCCTGCCGGCTTGGCGCTCAGGCCGACCCCACGGTTGTCGAAGGCGATCACCTGGAAATGCTCCGCCAGCCCGGGCACCATCCTGTGCCACATCCACCGATCGTAGCCAAGGCCCGCGATCAAAACGAGTGGGTCGCCTTCACCATGAATTTCATGGTAGATGTCGACGCCGTTGACATTGGCTGTTGGCATGTTTTCCTCCGTCAGGTTGGTTGGCCAGGACCAACAAGCTAACCAACATAGTGCTTCTTTAGCTCCCCCTTTAACACTTTGCCGTAGGGCGAGTAGGGCAGATCGTCCGCCAAGATCACCTTCTTGGGTATCTTGTACCGCGCCAGGTGCCCGCCGCAATAGTCACACAGCTCTTTTTCTGTGGCTGTGGCTTCCTTCTCCAAAACCACCACCATCAACCCCACCTCGCCCCACGTGTCGTGCGGCATCCCGATCAGGGCGGCGTCCTTGACGGCGGGGTGGCTGCGAAAGACATTTTCCACCTCGGCGGCATAGATGTTCTCTCCGCCGCTTTTGATCATGTCCTTGTAGCGCCCGATGATATAGTAGTAGCCATCCTCGTCCCGGCACGCCATGTCGCCGGTGCGGAACCAGGGCCCCGTGCCCGTCTCCGGATCGTGCCACAACACCTCGGCCGTCGCCTCCGGGTTCCGCCAGTAGCCGGTGCACACGTGCGGACCGCGGATCAGCAGCTCGCCCTCGACGCCCGCGGCGACATCCCGCTCCGTCTCGGGGTTGATCAGCCGCATCTGGCTGTGAAAGATCGGCTTGCCCACCGAGCCGAGCCTGTCTATCGACTCTTCATCGGTCATGCTGAAGCAATTGACCCCCACCTCTGTCAGCCCATAGCCCCGGCGCAGCAGGCCCCCCTTGGCGGCAATCCACTCGCGCCACAGCTCCGGCGGCAGCGCCGCGCCCCCATTGATGAAAAAGCGCATGGAGGAGAAATCGGCGTCGGGGAAGCGGGGCGAGTCCATCAGCATGCGGTAGATCGTCGGCACGCCGAGCAGCACCGTGCACCCTTCGCCGGGGATTGCGTCGAAAATCGCGTCGAGGTCAAAGGTGCGAAAGAGGAGAAGGCGCCCACCGGCGTAAAAGAGGGGCGTCAGAAAGGCGAACAAGCCGCCGCTGTGAAAGAGGGGCGTGAACACCGGCGACACATCCTTCTCTGTCAGGCCCCAGCTCACCACGGTATTGATCGCGTTCCACAATACCTGGCGATGGGGGATCATCGCCCCCTTGGGGTGGCCCATCGTGCCCGACGTGTAGAGGATGGCCAGCGCGTCATCGCCGTCGAGCGGCGGGCGCTCCGGCTCGACGCCCGAGGCAACGGCCAGGCCCGCTTTGTAATCGAGCGCTCCCTGCACCTGCGCTCCTTCGAGCGCGATGATATGCGGCACGTCGATCGCGGCACGCATCTCGTGGAACAGGTCGACAAACTCGGGGCCGACGATCAGGGCCTGCGGCGCACAGTCACGCACGATGTAAGCCAGCTCGCGGGCAACGAGGCGCCAGTTGAGCGGCGCGAACACCGCCCCGATCTTGGGCAGGCCGTAGAGCAGATCGAGGTAGGCGACGTCATTGTGCGCCAGGATCGACACCCGATCCCCTTTTTCTACGCCCAACGCTCGCATCCAGTTGGCCAGCCGCACGGCTCTGTCGTTCAGCGCGCGGTACGTATAGCGCGCGCCACGGGGCAGCACCACCAGCGCTTCCCTATCCGGCGTCAGCCGTGCACGGTTGGTGAGCAGGTCTGCAGCGTCCATACTCCTCCCCCCCCCTCATTTTACGTGCCGACGACGATCCCGCCATCGACGCGCAGCACGTCGCCGGTGATAAAGCTCGCCTCGTCCGATGCCAGGAAAAGGTAGGCGTTGGCAATATCGCGCGGGGTCGCCATGCGCCCCAGCGGCGTGCGTGCGCGCATGCCTTCGAGGACCTTTTCAGGCATCTGCATCACCATCTCGGTGGCGGTAAAGCCTGGAGCGACGGCGTTGACGCGCACGCCACTCCGCCCCAACTCGCGCGCCCACACCTTGGTCATGCCCACCACGCCGGCCTTGGTGGCGACATAGTTCGTCTGCCCAAAGTTGCCGTCCAGGCCGACGATCGAGGTCGCGTTCAGGATCACGCCGCTGCCCTGGCGGATCATGTGTGGGGCCACCGCCTGCGCGCAGTTGAATACCCCCTTCAGGTTGACGGCGATCACCAGGTCGAAATCGTGCTCGGGCATCTGCTTGACGACCTCGCCGTCCTTCATCTTGACCAGCATGTTGTCGCGCAGCAGGCCGGCATTGTTCACCAGGATGTCGACGCGGCCATACTTGTCCACCACGCCGTCTATCCACGCCTGCACCGCCTGCCGGTTCGTGACGTCCACCTTGTAAAACTCGGCGCCCGCCCCCAGCTCGGCCACTGCCGCATCGCCCGCTTCCTGGTTCACGTCGCAAATGATGACCCGCGCCCCCTCTTCCAGGAATCGCTGCGCGGTCGCCTTGCCGATGCCGGCGGCACCACCGGTGATCAGGGCTACTTTGTCTTTCAACCGCATCATTCGATCTTCTCCTCTTTCTTTGCAGTTGGTAGATTGGTAGATTGGTAGATTGGTCCGTCCCAACCTACCAATCTACCGATCTACCTCTCCCCAACGGACGCATCCCGCCGCCCACACGTACCCAATCCCCGCCGCCACCATCGCCATCAGGTCGCCGTCCTTCAGGCGGCCCTGCTCCAGGCCCTGGATGGTGTT
>JAFGIA010000077.1 GCA_016929795.1 Anaerolineae bacterium | reverse complement strand
TGATTGAAGAGGTGGCGCGCATCTATGGCTATGACCGCATCCCGATCACCGAGATGGCTGACCGCCTGCCGCCGCAGCGTGCCAACCGCGCGCTCCAGCTCGAAGAGACGGTGCGCGACGTCCTGATTGCCAGTGGCCTGCAAGAAGTGGTCACTTACTCGCTGACCAGTTTCGAGCGGGAGGCGGGCCTGGTGCCGGGAACAAAGGCTGCGGACCTCGACTCGGAGCGGTATGTGGTGCTTGCCAACCCGATCACGATCGAGCGGTCGGTGATGCGCCATCACCTCCTGGCGAGCTTGCTCGAGACGGCGGCGGCAAATCTGCGCTTCCGGGATCGCGTTGAGCTGTTCGAAGTCGGCAAGGTGTTCCCACGGGAGCCTGGTGCCGAGCTGCCTGCCGAGCTGCGCCGGTTGGCCATCGTCGTCACCGGGCCGCGCGGTGCGCGTCACTGGCTGGCCGGTGCTGTTGAGGCCGGGGATCGCCTCGACTTTTTTGACCTGAAGGGGATTGTCGAGATGCTTCTGGAGCGCCTGCATGTGACAGGAGCCGTATACGAGCCGGCGGAGCATCCGAGCTTCCAGCCCGGCCGCACGGCACGCCTGTACGTGGATGGATGTGAGATCGGCACGCTGGGCGAGGTGAATGCCGCCGTGCGCGATGCGTACGATCTGCCTGGTGGACGGGTGGCTGCGGCTGAGCTGGATCTGGACGCGCTGATGGCACAGGTGCCGACGGCCTGGTTCGTGGAGCCGATCTCGCCCTACCCGGCCGTGCTGCAAGACCTGGCCGTGATCGTAGATGAAGCGGTGCCTGCGGCGAGCGCCGGCCACCTGATCCGCGAGGCGGGCGGCTACCTGCTCAAGGAGGTAGATCTGTTCGACGTCTATCGCGGCGAGCCAGTGCCCAAGGGCAGGAAAAGCCTCGCTTTTGCACTCACCTTCCAGGCACCCGACAAGACGCTGAGCGACAAGATTGTCGCCGGCCAGGTAAAGCGGATCGTCAGCAGGCTGGAGAGTGAGCTGGGGGCAGAGTTGCGGGCCTGAGCTGGAGGGCTGGCAGGGTGGCTAGCCACCCTGCCAGCCTGCCAGTTGCCAGTCGGCCAGTCGGGCGTTGGGCGGCGTGAGTCGAGCAAGGTGCCAGTCCTGCCAGTCTTTCCGCCGGGCACCGGTTGTACAATCCACGCCTTTATGGTATACTGCTTCCTACCATGAATACGACGAGCAGAGTGAGCAATCCGGGTGGGGGCGACAGGCTGGAGCTGCCTGGCTGCCCAATCTGTCACGCGCAGAGCCCACCGTCGCGCCAGCAGGCATCGGTGGGGGGCACGGACTATGTGTGGTACGAGTGCGGGATGTGTGGTTCCGCGCTCCTGTCGGTTGGCGATGGTCGCTGGGCCTACCAAAAGATCACGCGGCCGGGGCGCGAGCACCTGCTGCGCAAGCCGATGACAGTGTCCGATCTGCGCCGGCTGTTGCCCGAGCCCGCTCCGCCGCGGCTGGCGGCAGCCGCCACCGGCCCGGAGCGAAGGGCGCCCGCCCGGCCAGCTCCACTACCTGTCACCCCGCGTGTCGAGCCGGCTCCACCCAGGCCCGAGCCGTTCCCGCGCATCGAGGCAGCGCCACGCGTGCCCGAGTCCCACCGACGCGTGGAGCCAGCGCCCCCCAAGCCTGAGCCTACACCGCTTGTCGAGCAAGAGCCCACTGGCATCGATGCGCTGCGCGCAGCACTGCACACGGTGGACGCGGTGCCCCCATCGGCAATGGCCGAGGCGCCCGGGGAGAGTGCGACAACCAGCCTGCCTTTCCCCTTTGTCGCGGCGGCCGTCGCCCTTCTCGTGCTTTTGCTCGTGGGGCTCGGCCTGATTGTGCTCGTGGTGCTGTGGCCGACCTAAGGGGGGATTGCACGGCTGGAGGAAGGCGCCTAGCCCGGCACGATGAGCTCACCCCCGTCCGTTAACCGCTGGCGAATCCCGGCGGCGTTCGCCGCTGTCTACCTGATCTGGGGCTCGACCTATCTCGGCATCCGCTTTGCCATCGAGACGATCCCGCCTTTCCTCATGGCCGGCACGCGGTTCCTGATGGCTGGCACGATCCTGTACGCTGCCGCGCGGCTGCGGGGCACCCCTGCCACGACGTGGGTCCAGTGGCGCGCGGCGCTGGTGGTGGGCGGGCTGTTGCTGCTTGGGGGGAACGGTGCTCTCGTGTGGGCCGAGCAGGTGGTGCCGTCGGGGCAGGCGTCGTTGATGATCGCCACGGTGCCGCTGTGGCTCGTGCTCCTGAACTGGGTGCGGGGAGATAGGGTACGCCCTACGCGGGCTGTGGTGCTCGGCCTCGGGCTTGGCCTGGCGGGAATTGCCCTGCTGGCGGCGCCAACCATTGCCACCGACAGCAGCAGCGCGGGCTCGGTGGGCCTGCTTGTGGTGGCGTTGGCTGCATTCTTGTGGGCCACCGGCTCGCTCTACTCACGCGTGGCGCCCATGCCGGCGGACGGCGTGCTGGGGACGGCGATGGAAATGCTCGCCGGGGGCACACTCCTGACCCTGGCCGGGTTGGCGCTAGGCGAGGCCGGACAGGTGCGCCTGGAGACGATCTCGACGCGCTCGATCGTGGCGTACGTGTACCTGATCCTCTTTGGCTCGCTCGTTGGATTCTCGGCCTACATCTGGCTGCTCAAGAACACCACGCCAGCGCGCGTAGGCACGTACGCGTTTGTGAACCCGATCGTGGCGGTTTTTCTCGGGTGGGCACTGGCTGGCGAGCCGCTGACGTGGCGCATGGCGGCGGCGGCGGCGGCGATCGTGGCAGGGGTGGCGCTCATCACGTTGCGGCCGGTGCGGCGGAGGCCCTCTCCCACTTAGCCCTACCCACCTTTCCATCTTTTTGTGCAAAAACCCGGTTGGTGGTATAATGGCGCCATGTAGCTTTCTTCTCGTACGTAAAAGATCAGGAGACGCCGAGACCAGCGCGGGCCACCTATGCCAGACAACGTCAATCCCTACATACCCGGACAACCGGCGAGCAACCCCGATCGATTCTTTGGGCGGCGGGATGTAGTGCCTTTGATCCGTGAACATCTGCTCAAGGGGCGACGCGTGTTCCTCGTCGCCGGCGAGCCACGCATGGGCAAGTCATCCGTCCTCCGCCAGTTGCTCCACGACGTGCCGGAAGGATTCCTGCCGGTGCGTCTCGACCTGCGCGAGGAGGCTGGACAGTCGCTCGACACACTCGCCTGGCATATCGCCAGTGCGGTTGCCGACCATGCGCGCCGGAGCATCGGCGCCGAGATAGACGATCCTGTGTGGAGCGACTTTGAGGGGCATACCAACGCACTGCTGGACCAGTTCTGGCCTGCCCTCCGCCGGGTCGTGGGGGGCACGTGCGTGGTGCTCCTGGCTGACGATGTGGATGCCCTCGACTGCGCCGCTGGCGGTCTCTGCGACAGGCTGTTGTCGCTGATCGAGGCCTGGCGTGACCGCGACCCCGATCTCGCGTTGGTAGCTGCGATGACGGAGGGATCTGGGGAGGTGCTGCGCAGCCACCCCCAACTCTTTGGCGGAGCTCTGACACACACACTTGCTCCCTTGCAGAGCGAGGAGGCGCTGCGCCTCATCACCTGGCCGGTCGACGGCGCCCTGACGTATGATTATGGCGTCGCCCGGCGCATCGTCGAAGTCACCTCGGGCCACCCCTATTACCTCCAGCTCGTATGCTTCGAGATCTATCATCGCTGCTCGGCTGCGGGATGGGTGAATCAGCGCGACGTGGATCTCGTCATCGAGGAGCTGGTGCGGCGCGAGATCCCAGACTTTTGTGACATGTGGCAAGCCTCTTCCCCTGCCGAGCAAGCGGTCCTGGCCGCAATGGTGTCGCTGCGAGGGGCGCGTGGAGTTGCGACAGTGCAAGAGGTGCGCACTGTGCTGAATAGGGCGGGTGCGCGCGTAGAGCGCGAGCGCGTGGCCGAGATCCTCGATCGCCTGGCCGCACGCGGCGTGCTGGAACGCCTCGGCGCGCTCAGCTATCGTTTTCGGGTCGCTCTGCAACGCGATTGGCTGGTGTACCGTGTCGACCTGCGCGACACGGTCCGCCATGCCCGGTGGGATGCGCCCTTGGATCGGCGGGCGTCGGGATCGAAAAAGCCTGTCACGCAGATGGGCATGTGGCGCCGTACGCCGGCACCAACCCCTGCGGAGGGCGCTCCGGCGCAGTCAAAGACACCGACAGGCACACTGCCGCCCCAATCTCCGGCATCTGCCGGCCAGGTGCCGAGTGCCCGCCCCATTCCCTGGCTTGGGCTGGCGGCAGCCGTGGCTTTGATCGCCATGGTGTTGATCCTGCTCCGGCCCCGGTTCCTGCCTGGCACTCAGCCCGATGGCACGGTCGCACCCACGCTGCCACCTGCCACGCTGGTCACACCGCGCGCCTCATCCTTTCCTGTGGCCCAACCAACGGCCACTGCTGCGCCCCTGCCCACGGTGGTTGGGACCGCTGCCGGCGCCAGCCCGGTGCCCACCGCCGCACCCAGTCTCACGCCGTCGCCTACCCCGCCTGTCGTCGTCGCCCGTTCGCTACCTGCTATCGCCTACCAGGCGCGTGAGGAAGGCCAGTCCGTCTGGTCCTTGTACGTCATGAACAGCGATGGCAGCAACCGCACCCTGCTCACCCGGGGGCAGACCACCTTCTTGTCGGCGCCATCGTGGTCGCCCCATGGAGACCGGATCGCTTTTGTGTCGGATCGAGCAGGAAGCGACGATATCTGGGTGATGGATCTCGATGGGGAGAATGCCGTCAACCTGACCGCCAACGAGGTGATGGATCATTCACCCGCCTGGTCGCCCGATGGAGAATGGATTGCCTTTGCCTCTGTGCGCGACGCTCCCTATTGGGAGCTGTACATGATACACCCCGATGGCTCGGACCTGCGCCGGCTGACGTGGTGGGAGGATGCATCAGACATCTATCCAACGTGGTCGCCCGATTCGACGCGCCTGGCCTTTGCGTCCAAGCGTGACGGGAATTGGGAGATCTATGTCATGAACCGTGATGGCTCGGGCCTTGCCCGCCTGACCGATCACCCCGCCGATGACGATCACCCTGCCTGGTCGCCTGATGGGGGGCGGATCGCCTTTGTCAGCTTGCGTGACGGTTATGCCGAGATCTATGTCGTGGGCGTGGGCGGCGGCGAGCCGGTGAACATCAGCCAGGCCCCCTTTTCCACAGAGCTGGGTCCCACCTGGTCGCCCGACGGCAGCCGCATCGCCTTCTACTCTGACCGCGAGGGGGAGTGGGACATCTATGTCATGGCCTCTGACGGCTCTGACGTTGTCAGGTTGACGGGCGAGGGGACGAGCGACCAGGTACCCGCCTGGCGGCCGTAACGGATATTGGGCATTGGATATTGCCTGTAATATCCAATATCTAATACCTACTATCGATATCTAATCCTCGTTGCCCAACGTAGCATCCTGCTGCCACCCGTGCTCCAGGCCGGCCGCGTCAAAGGCCTCCAGTGCTGCCTGGTATTCTTCAGGAGTGATTTTTCGGCCGAGGATCGGATCGCCAATGGCGCGGTGGGCGGGAAAGTATTGGTCCATCAGGCTGACGTGGATGTTGGGGGAGAGCGAGCGGGCGATCCAGGCAAGCACCTCTTCTGTGCCTGCCAGCTTGTTGGGGAGCACCATGTGACGCACGATCATGCCGCGATGGGCGATTCCCTCGTGGTCGAGCACCAGCTCATCACTCACCTGTCGATAGATCTCGATCAGGGCGGCACGGTTGTGCCCGACATAATCTTTGAACCCTGATAGACGCCGCGCCACGTCATCATCCGCATACTTGGCATCGGGCAGCCACACATCCACCACGCCCTCCAGCAGACGCAGTATCTCGGGTCGCTCGTAGCCGCTCGTATTGTATACCAGCGGCAGCCACAGCCCGCGTGGCACTGCGTGGCGCAGCGCTGCGAGGATTGCCGGCAGGTAGTGAGTGGGGGTCACCAGGTTGATATTGTGGGCGCCCTTGCGCTGTAGCTCGATCATCATGTTACCCAGACGCTCCACACTCACGACGTCGCCGTAGCCGAGCTGGCTGATCGGATAGTTCTGGCAGAAGCAGCAGCGCCCGGTGCAGCCGGAGAAAAAGATTGTGCCCGAGCCACGCGTGCCGCTGACAGGCGGCTCCTCCCAGCGGTGCAGGTTCCAGCTCGACACCTTGGGCAGGTCGCCCATGCGGCACACGCCTCGCTCGCCGGCAAGGCGATCGACGCGGCACAGGTGTGGACACATCTCACACCGGGCGAGCATGGCCCACGCCGCTTCGGCACGGCGGGCCAGTTCACCAGTACGATACAGTTCTACGTAGCCCGGTTCAATCATCTCTTTGCCTACAACGTTCCATCCACATTGTATCTGTTTCTCACGTGCCGTCAAGAGCGGCGCCCACAGCCGCAGCGAGAGACTTGAACATTGTGCAATTCCCCCTCGCGACATCCTATTCTTGCACAGCTTGTGCCACGTTTTAATGCAAGATTAACGTTTTGTGTTGTCCAAATCATTGACAAAACCAGGACGATGTGGTATGATACGCACGACACTTGAGGAGGAGGTGGGGTATGGCGATACGGATCGTGACAGACACCAACTGCGACCTGCCGAAAGAGCTTCTCGAAGCACATGCGATTGTCGCTGTGCCTTTTTATATTAACGTTGGTGCCGATAGTTACCTCGACAATGTCGAGATGTCGCACGCGGCGTTTTACGAGGGGCTGCCCAACTTTGAGGTGCAGCCCACCACATCAGTGCCGGGGCCAGGGACCTACCTGCAAGTGTATCAGCGCCTGGCACAAGAAGCGGCGACCGAGATCCTGTCGATCCACATGGCAGGTAGCCTGAGCGCGATGGCAAACTCGGCGCGGCTTGCAGCTGAAGAGTTTGATACCATCCCTGTGACGGTCTTTGATTCAGGCAACCTGACGCTCGGGACCGGTTTCCAGGTGCTTGCCGCGGCCCAAGCTGTGGCTGAGGGCCTGCCGATGGCCGAGATCGTGGCACAGTTGGAGGATCTGGCGGCGCGCACCTACTGCTTTGCAGCGCTCGATACCCTCGAGTTTCTGCGCCGCAGCGGGCGCCTGAGCAGCTTCCAGTGGGGTCTCGGCTCTGTACTGCAAATCAAGCCGATCCTGAAGATGAACGCCGGAACGGCCGAGATGGAGCGCGTGCGCACGCGCAATGGTGCGTTCGAGCGTTTGCTGGCGCTGGTTGAGGGATTGGGGCCGCTGGAAAAGCTGGCAGTGGTGCATACCCACGCACCGGAGGCCAAGCGTAGTGCGCTGCAGCAGCAGGCAGCGCACCTTTTCCCCGGGGGCAAAGTGGCTATGGAGGCCGAAGTGACGCCTGTTATCGGGGCACACATTGGGCCGCAGGCACTCGGCTTTATTGCCGTGCAGGCTCCTACTCGTTGAGAGGAGAAGGAGCATGACGTTGGTTCTGCTTTCCTCCCCTGGTTCCCCAAGAAGTAGGGTGATTGAGCGCCGGATGGATTGTCCAACGTGGAAGGGAGCGATCGAGCATGCCGTTGCATGAAGAACCTGTCTATAACCTGAAAGCTGTGGTAAAGCAAACGGGTGTCAAGCCTGACACTTTGCGAGCGTGGGAACGTCGCTATGGCTTGCCCGAGCCTGAGCGGAGTGGGGGTGGGCACCGTCTCTACTCGCAGCGCGACATCCAAACCATCCAATGGCTGATTGCACGCCAGCACGAGGGTCTGAACATCAGCCGGGCGGCGGAGCTGTGGCAGCAACTCAAGGCGGATGGGCGTGACCCGCTGGATGCTGCGGTGCCGACTGCAGCGCGCTTGATGCCTGTCCCGCCGCCTAGCTTTCACGGAAACACGATCGACGAGATGCGGAGCGCCTGGGTGTCGGCCTGCCTGGCCTACGATGAGCAGCGCGCCGAGCAGGTGCTTGCCGAAGCGTTTGCTGTCTATTCTCCCGAGAGGGTCGCCGTCGAGTTGATGCAAAAAGCCGTGTCAGAGATCGGTGACCGCTGGTACCGTGGTGACGTGACCGTGCAGCAGGAGCACTTTTGCTCAGGTCTCGTCATCCGGCACCTCGAAGCGCTGATGATGAGCGCGCCGCCGCCCACCCGACCTGGCCGCATTCTTGCAGCCTGCCCACCCGACGAGTACCATGTCATCAGCTTGCTGCTCCTAAGCTATCTTCTCCGGCGGCGCGGCTGGGAGGTTGTTTACCTTGGCGCGAACGTACCGTCAGAGCGGCTCGAGACTACCGTGCGCGTCACCAATCCACACCTGGTCGTCCTTGCCGCGCAGCAGCTCCACACGGCTGCCACGCTGCTCGACGTGGCCGAGGTGTTGGAGCGTGAAGGAGTACCGCTTGCGTATGGCGGGTTGGTATTTAACCTGGTGCCCGAGGTGCGTGCCAGGATCCCAGGTCACTTTCTCGGCAAGCGCCTCGAGTTGGCACCACAGGTGATCGAACAGTTAATCACGGCGCCGCGGCCTGTGGACAAGGTCGAAGAGGGACCGGCCGATCTGGCGCAGGCCCTGGAGCAATACGCCGATCGCCTGATCACGATCGAGGCCGAGATAGAGCGCCAACTCAACGGGTTGCCGATCGCGCCTCGCCATCTCGCCCTCGCCAACCGGGAGCTGGCCCTCAACCTCCAGGCGGCAATGAGACTTGGCAACCTGGACTACCTGGGCAGCGACCTTGGTTGGGTGGCCGACTTGATGGACAGTCGCGGCTTGCCACCCAACTTGCTCGCTCGCTACTTGCAGGTGTATCGCGATGCCCTAGCCCATCATCTCGATAGTGACAGCCAGGTCGTTGTCGAGTGGCTCGATGGCCTGGTCGAGCGGGAGCAAGAAGGAGTCAAAGAATGAGGGTAATCATCACCGGAGGGACCGGCCAGATCGGCCGTGACCTGGCCGGCAGCTTGGCGGTCGATGGCCACAACGTGATTGTGCTGACCCGCTCGCCTGAATCGGCGACGGGCCTGGCGGCCGGAGTGCGCCCCGTGGGGTGGGACGCGCGCACGGCGGAGGGGTGGGGACACCTGGCCGATGGTGCGGACGCTATTGTCAACCTGGCGGGCGCCAACCTCGCCGGCGAAGGGTTTTTTCCAAGCCGGTGGACCGAGGAGCGTAAGCAGATCATCCGCGACAGCCGCGTGGACGCGGGCAAGGCGGTGGTCGAGGCTGTGCTCGAAGCCGAAGTGAGGCCCAAGGTGATCATCCAGGCCTCTGGGGTGGGCTACTATGGCGCGCGTGACGAGTACCCCGTCACCGTGGATAGCGGTCCAGGAGATGACTTTCTCGCCCGATTGGCGGCCGATGATTGGGAGCCATCGACGGCACCGGTCGAGGAGATGGGCGTGCGACGCGCCATCATCCGCAGCGGAGCCGTGCTCCATGCCGGCGAGGGGGCGTTGAAGCGCCTGGTGCTTCCTTTCCGCCTGTTCGTCGGCGGGCCGATGGGCAGCGGCCACCAGTGGTTCTCGTGGATTCACCAGGAGGACCAGGTGCGCGCCATCCGCTTTCTGATCGAGCATGAAGAGGCACGTGGCGCATTCAACCTCACTGCGCCGCAGCCTGTGACGAATAAAGAGTTTGCCCGCGCACTGGGCCGGGCGCTCGGGCGGCCATCGTGGCTGCCCCTGCCAGCCTTTGCCCTGCGGCTGGCCTTTGGCGAGGTGTCGGATGTGTTGCTCACCGGACAGGCTGCCGTGCCAGACCGGCTCCAGGAGCTTGGCTTTGAGTTCAAATACCCCAACGTCGAGTTGGCGCTGCGCGAGCTCGTCGGATGAGGTACCGGCACACATTCGTCGTCGATGCGTTGCCCGACGCAGTGGCGGCCTTTCACACACAGTCGAGGGGCCTGAAAGCAACCACGCCTCGCTTCATGCCCATGCGACTTGACTGCGCGCCCGATCAGATGGGCGACGGCGAAGAAATGGAATCCACCATGTGGCCCGGCTGGCCCCTCCTCTTTGCCTACCGGGGTTGGCGCACCAGGCGCCTGCTGGCGCGCGGGGGAAGATGACGCGCATCGTCGTGATCGGTGCTGGCGTCGGCGGGCTGGCGGCGGCGGCAGTTTTGGCGCGTGCCGGTCTCGACGTGACCGTGCTCGAGGCGCACATCTACCCTGGTGGTTGCGCCGGCACCTTCTATCACCAGGGTTATCGTTTTGACGCCGGGGCCACCCTCGCTGCCGGTTTTTATCCCGGCGGGCCGATGGATCTCGTCGGCGAGGCAGCGGGCGGCATCGATTGGCCGGTCCGTGCGGCCGATCCGGCCATGGTCGTCCATCTACCCCGGGGCGAAAAGGTGGCGCGGCTGGCCGATGACGGCCGGTGGACCGAGCGGCGGCGCGCCTTTGGCGCGGCGGGTGAGGCGTTTTGGCAGTGGCAGGAGTCGGCGGCTGATGCCGTGTGGGACCTGGCACTGCGCCAGCCACCCTGGCCGCCCCAGACGGCGCGCGATGCGCTGCACCTGGCAGGGGATGGGGCGTGCTGGCTTGCCGCTGATCTATCGCGGCTGCGGCTTGGCCGCGATGTGTTGCGCAGTGTGAGTGCCCACCTGCGCGGCGTGCCCGACTCGATGCGCTTCCTGGTCGATGGCCAGCTCCTGATTTCGGCACAGACGACCGCCGATCATGCCGTGGGCATCTATGGCGCTGCGGCGCTCGACCTCCCGCGCCGCCAGGTGGTGCACGCCGCCGGGGGCATGGGCGCCATCGCCCAGGCGCTGGCCGACGCCGTGCGCCGCAACGGCGGAGCGGCGCACCTTCGCCACGAAGCGACACGCATCGTAGCCGAGCGCGGGCGGCCTGTCGCGGTAGAGACGCGCCGCGGCGAACCCTTTCCGGCCTCTATTGTCATCACCAATCTGCCGCCATGGAACGTCGCGCGCCTGCTTGGCGACGGCCGCCTCCCGCGGCGCCTGAAACGCCTGCCACCTCACCCGCGCGGCTTGTGGGGCGCCTTTGTCGTGTATGCCGGGGTTGACGCATCCGTGGTGCCCGGCGATTTTCCCCTCCATCACCAGGTGGTGCGGGGCGCGCCGGCTGCGTCGGCTGCGGCGCGTGACCTGGACGAGGTGCGTACCCTTTTTTTGTCGATGAGCCCGGCCTGGGATGCGGCGCGCGCGCCGGAGGGCAGGCGGGCTGTTACGCTCAGTAGCCACACCGACCTCGACTCGTGGTGGACACTGTTCGAGACAGACCGGCCGGCATACGAGGCACGCAGGGATGCCCTTACGGCGCGTGCGCTCGAGGCTGCCGAGGTGGCATTGCCCGGGATGCGCGATGCAGCAGGGCTGGTGCTGCCCGGCACCCCGGTTACGTTTCAGCGCTTTACCCGGCGGGTGCAGGGATGGGTCGGCGGCTTTCCTCAGACGAGTCTCACCCGAGCATGGGGGCCGCGCCTGGGGCGTGGCTTGTGGCTCGTGGGCGACAGCATCTTTCCGGGGCAATCGGTACCTGCAGTCGCGTTGGGCGGGTTGCGGGTGGCACGGGCCATTCTGGCAGAGGAAGTATGAAGCGCCCTGCTTATCTCGGCTTTGCCGTCAAGGTGCTCGGCCAGCCAGGCCTCAAGTCGCACGACACCCGCCGCTGGCAGAGCGGGCCGCACCTGCGCGTTAGCCTTGACCACCTGCGCGATCTCTTGGCCTACCTCGATAGAGTCGACATCCGCCTTTATCGCATCGCCTCGGGCCTCGTGCCCTATGCCACCCATCCCGACATGCCCCGGTTTCATGGTCAGGTGGACGAATGCGCTGCCGAGCTGTCAGAGATGGGGGATCTGGCTCGCCGGCTGCGGCTGCGCCTTTCCTTTCATCCGAGCCAATACATCGTGCTGAATGCCCCCGACGAGGATCTGGCAGCGCGCTCGGCTGCCGATGTCGAGGTGCAGGCCGCTGTGCTCGAAGTGATGGGTCTGGATGACGAGGCAGTGGTGGTACTCCACGTAGGCGGCGTGTATGGCGAGAGGGAGGCAGCGCTGGCGCGTTTTGCCGCACGCTACCAAAGCCTGTCCTCTGTTGCACAGCGGCGTCTCGTCGTTGAGAACGACGACGGGCGCTTTTCGGTGCCCGACCTGTTGTGGCTGCATGAGCGTACGGGCGTGCGCCTCGTTTTCGATGTTCATCATCACAACGTCTACAATCCAGGGGGTATGGATGCAGGCCAGGCACTGCGTGCCTGTCTCGAAACATGGCGTGGCTGGCACGCCCGGCCCAAGCTCCACTTTTCGTCGCCGCGCACCGACTGGGGATATCGGGATGGCAGCCCAGAAGGCACACGCCCACCCAACTGGGCGGCGCATGCCGAGTTTGCCGATCCTTTTGCTTTTGCTGCTTTCTATCGTCTCGTGATGGGCGAGGCGCACGATGTTGGGTGCCTGCGGCCCGACGTGATCCTGGAAGCAAAGGCCAAGGACGTCGCGGTGCTCCAGCTCCGCCGCGACCTGCGTGTCTACGCACCCGACGTGGCGGTTGCCTTTGACCAGGATTCCAATCTTGCCAACGTGGAGGAGAGGAGCGTGTGACCGAACATCCTGGACGTCTCGTGTTCATCGGCTCCGGCGAAACGTCGCCCAGCGGCCAAAAGGTATTCGATCGCGTTTTTGCGCCTCCTGGCACGCCGGTGCGGGTCGCCATTCTGGAGACGCCTGCTGGCTTTGAGCTGAACTCGGATCGTGTGGCCGGCCGCGTGGCCGAGTTCTTGGTGCATCACCTGCAGAACTATCGCCCACAGGTCACCGTTATCCCTGCCCGGCGGCGCGGCACGCCACACAGCCCGGATGACTCGGCGCTCGCCGCTCTGATCCCGGGTGCCGACGCCATCTATCTCGGCGCGGGCAGCCCGACGTACGCGGTGCGCCAGCTCGAGGGCAGCCGCGTGTGGCATACGGCGCTTGCTGCTCACAGGCTCGGCGCCACGCTTATCCTGGCCAGTGCCGCCGTGGTCGCTGCGGGTGCCCATGCGCTGCCTGTGTACGAGATCTACAAGGTGGGCCACGATGTCCATTGGCACCGCGGGCTTGATCTCCTCGGCGCCTATGGCCTGCGACTGGCGCTGGTGCCCCATTGGAACAACCGCGATGGCGGTGATGAGCTCGATACCAGCCACTGCTACATGGGCCGTGCGCGTTTCGAGCGCCTGGCGCGCCTCTTGCCAGGCGGCGTCGTCATCGCCGGCATCGACGAGCACACAGCACTGTTTGTGGATCTTGGCGACGGGACGTGCCAGGTGATAGGGGCCGGCGGCGTGACCGTTGTCCGTGAGGGGCGTGAACACCGCTTTGAGGCCAGCGCCCAATTCCCGATTTCCCTTCTCGGCGAGTTCCGCCAGCCGGCACCGGAGGACGGACTCCCGGACGGATTGCTGGGGCAGGTGTGCTCAGCGGCCGCCAAGTCGACAGCGCCGCGCCTCTCTCCCGAGTTGCTCGCGCTTCAAGCGGAGCGCGACGAAGCCCGCGCACGCCACGATTGGGCGACGGCCGATGCGCTGCGCGCCCGTTTGGCCAGCATGGGCTGGCAGGTCCTCGACACACCTGAGGGGGCGTTGCTCCAGCCGGTGAGGGAGGACTCCTAGATCCCTCGCTTCCCTATTTGGTGCGCACTGCGCTCCACTTTAGTGCTTCCGTGTCTCAGATTGTCGCGCCCAGCGTCCACGGGATAAACTCGAGGTCTCCCAGGCCCTGTGCCTCGCTCTTGGTCGGATGGCCGGAAGCGACGGCCACTACCAGGTCGAGCAGCTCGGCAGCGACCTGTTCAAGAGCGGTGCCGGCAAGGATCCTCCCCGCATCCAGGTCCATGTCATCGAGCAGGTGCCGGTAGGTCTCGGAATTGGTGCATACCTTGATCACGGGCGATGGCTTGCTGGCCCACACAGAGCCGCGCCCCGTCGTAAAGATCACCAGGTTGCACCCACCTGCCACCTGCCCGGTGACGCTCACGGGGTCATAGCCCGGGGTGTCCATGAACGACAGCCCTTTGGTCCCCACGCGTTCTGCATAGTCGTACACGGCAGTCAGGGGCGTGCTGCCGCCTTTGGACACGGCCCCCAGCGATTTTTCATAGATCGTCGTCAGCCCACCTGCCTCGTTGCCGGGGCTCCGGTTCTGGTCGATCTCGAACCCCATCAGCCGCGCCCAATCGCGCCACCATGCCACCTTTCTCGCCAGCGTGCGCGCCACCTCTGGGCTTGCCGCGCGCGATAGCAGCAGATGCTCGGCGCCAAAGATCTCGGGCGTCTCGGCCAGCAGCACGCTGCCCCCACAGCGGACCACCTCGTCCGCGACGAGCCCCATGGCCGGGTTCGCCGTCACCCCCGACCAGGCGTCGCTTCCGCCACACTGGAGTGCCAACACCAGTTCGGATAGGGACTGCGGCGTGCGCCGCGCTTCGTCCACCTGCTCGAGCAGCGCCTTGACCTGCGCGATCCCCCTCTCGACGGCCGGGCCAATGCCCCCTGCATCCTGTACGACGACGCTCGCCCACGGTAGTGTGCAGTCCGCCAGGTGGCCCGCCAGCTCGTCCACCGGCATCTTTTCACAACCGTGGCCCACGAGCAGGTAAGCGCCGGTGTTGGGGTGACACGCCATGCCGACCAGCGCGCGCGCCAGCATCTGCTGGTCGCGGCTACCGGCAGGAAAGGTGCAGCCCAAGCCATGGGTGAAGGCGGCCACGCCGTCGACATGCGGGAATGCGGCCAGCCTGTCGGGTGTAAAGTGGGCGGCGATCTGGCGTGCGACGTGGGCCGAGCAGTTGACCGTGGACAAGACGGCGACATAGTTGCGCGTGCCGACCCGGCCGTCGGCGCGCCGGTAGCCGGCAAAGGTGTGTGCCCCGGCGCCTGCCACTAGGTAGGTGGGCGCGGCGGCAGCGGCGGCGGCGCGCTCGAATTCGTCGGTGCCTAGGTTGTGCACGTGCACGTGCTCGCCTGGCGCGATCGCTCGCCTCGCCAGCCCGATCACCTGGCCGTAGCGCCGCACCGGCTCGCCGGTGGCCACGGGAGCGAGGGCAACTTTGTGGCCAGCCGGCACATCGTTCGCGAGGGTGATGGTGAACCCTGCCGCGACCTCTATGCACGAGCCGGTGCCCAGTGCCTGCCTGGCGATGGCGACATTGTCTGCGGGGTGCAGGCGTAACAGGTCATGGTTGGCCATCTGCTTCACTCCCTGGAAGATGAATCGCTGACAAGCACTAAAGCCACTGAATCAGTGTTTTCAGTGTGGTTCAGTGCTCTAGTGATTCGTCCACTCGCTTTGCCGTTTTATATGAAGTAGACATAACGGCATTCACCCCACCACCGCTCTCAGACTGCTGCCCGATGAACCAGAGCCCATCGACCGGCGTGCGGTGTGGCACGCGCCAGGCGCCAAGCACGGGCGCGATGCCGCCAAACGCGTGGTGATCGAGGTAGGTGCGCGCGCGCCAGTCGTCGGGCGCCACCACCTCTGCCACGCGCACGTGGCGCCTCAGCCCTGGAATGTGTGCCTCGGCATAGTCGATCAGCTTGTCGGCGTACTCTTCTTTCCGCGCCGCCCACGTGCCATCGGCGAGGGTATCCGGCGCGATCGTGTATACCGTCATTGCGTGGTGGCCCGGCGGTGCCATCTCGGGTGAGTGGAAGCTCGGCACGTGCACAACGAAACCATCGCGTCCCTCGTGGTAGCTGCCACGCCGGCCCTCGGCAATGGCGCGCTCGATGTCGTACGTGCCATAGTAGTAGGTGCACACGCCGTGCACGGATGGCCGTGGGTCAAAATCGACGCCCAGGTGCACCATGAACACAGAGTCCATGAGTGGGATGCGTCTCACTTGCTCCATGAACTCGGGCGGCAGGTGTTCGGCACCTACCAACCGCTGGAATGTCTCCTTGGCCCCCCCTGATGCGACGACGGCATCCGCCGGCACCAGCTCGCCGGCAGCGTCGACGACGCCGGTGGCCTGCCCATCCTCCACCATGATCCGTGCCACCGGCCGGCCCGTGTGCACCTCGCCGCCGTGCGCCTCGATCGCGCCTACCAACGCGTCCACCAATCGCGAGATCCCACCCAGCACGCTGTAGTGCAAGAGCTGCACCGCGTCGCGCCCCAGCTCGCGTGGCATCCGGACATCGAATGACGCCTCGGGGTTGAGTGCAAAGATACCCAGCCCGATAAACTCGGAGGGAGGCGTGAAAAAATCGGCCAGGATGGAGGTAAAGACGAGCTTGAGCTTGTCGGAGTGAAAGTAGTGGTCCATCAACTGCTGCGCGCTCCATTTCTGTCGCGATAAAAAAGGCAGTGCCTTGGCGAGCGAGCGTGCCTGCCAGTAGCGGGCCGGCAGCCCTTCGGCCTGCTCCGCCCGGCGCGCCAGCGTCATCAGGCTCGTAAAGCGCTGATAATCCTTCCAATACCGCTCCAGCCCGTCGGCGTCGTCCGGAAAGTATTCCTTCAGCTGGTCGATGCGCCACCGTGGACCCTGGTAGACGTCGGGCTTGCGCAGGTCAAAGTCGGGAAAGACATAGCCACGATCCTCCACGCGCACTGGCACCTGGTCGGCGATCCCCAGCTCGGCCAGGATCCTGCCCTGCGGCTCGTCCGGCCCGAATCCTTCGATCAGGAGCTGACCCAGGTCCCACCGGTAGCCGTGTCCCTCGAACGGCGCTGTGACGCCGCCTGGCCGGTGATACTGCTCGAAAAGTGTGACGCGCTGGCCCGCCTGGGCCAGCGCCGCGCCGGCTGTCAGGCCGGCGAGGCCAGAGCCGATGATGGCGACATGCATGATTTTCCCTCCTGCGCGAGTATTGCTGCAACGCCATTGTAACACAGGGAGGAACAGGTGCCAAGGCCAAGCGACCTTCAAGAAAGGCGTAACAGCTCTCTACTTCCTGGGTTTTCTCTCCAGGCACTTGCCCGATCTCCCCAACCTGTGTTATACTGGTGCCATCTTGACCGGAAAGCGAGTGCGCACAAATGACGCTGAAAACGGGTGACGAATATGCGGCTTCGATCCAGGCCCTCGACCTGCAGGCCAACGTACTTGGACAGAAGCAAGGGGATCTGGCTGCCCACCCCCTCGTCCGCCCCTCGCTCCGCGCCGTAGCAGTTACGTACGACTGCGCCCACGATCCTGCCACCCGTGACCTCTTCCGCGCCTACTCGCCCCTCGTCGATGCTGAGGTCAACCGCTTTACCCACCTGCACACAAGCACCGACGACCTGGTCAGCAAGGTCCTGATGCAGCGCCACTGCGGCAACCGCACCGGCTGCTGCTTCCAGCGCTGCGTGGGCATGGACGCCGCCAACGCCGTCTACAGTGTCACTTTCGAGTGCGACGCAGCTCATGGCACCGACTATCACGATCGCTTTCGTGACTATTGGGCCTGGGTGCAGCGCGAGGACCTCGTCGTCGACGGCGCTATGACTGACCCGAAGGGGGACAGGGGCAAGCGCCCTTCGGAGCAGGCCGATCCCGACCTCTATCTACGCGTCGTCGATCGCAAGCCAGGAGGCATCGTCGTGCGCGGTGCCAAATTCCACCAGACGGGGATGCTCAACTCGCACGAGATCCTGGTCATGCCCACGGCGGCGATGCGCCCCGGCGAAGAGGCGTGGGCGACTTGCTTTGTCGTGCCGACCGACACGCCCGGCGTGCGCTACGTGCTAGGTCGCCAGGCGAGTGACACGCGCAAGCTCGAGGGCGGCCTCGACGTGGGCAACCCCACTTTTGGTGGGCAAGAGGTGCTGACCATCTTTGACGACGTATTCGTGCCTGCCGAGCGCGTCTTTCTCGACGGCGAGGTGGATTTCACCGGCTCGCTCGTCGAGCGCTTTGCTGCCTACCACCGCCAGAGCTACGGTGGGTGCAAGGTCGGCGTCGGAGACGTGCTCATTGGTGCCACGGCGCTCATCGCACGCATGAACGGTGCCGACCGCGCATCGCACGTGCGCGACAAGCTGGTGGAGATGATCCACCTGAACGAGACGCTCTTTGCCTGTGGCATCGCCTGCTCGGCGCGCGGCGCGCCCACCGCCGCCGGCAACTATCTCGTCGATCTGCTCCTTGCCAACGTCTGCAAGCTGAACGTCACCCGCTTCCCGTACGAGATAGCCCGCCTGGCAACAGACGTCGCCGGCGGCCTGCTCGGCACGCTGCCCGCCGCGGCCGAGCTCGACGACCCCGAGCTTGGCCCCTACGTGCGCAAATACCTGGCTGCCGCCGAGGGCTGGGATGTCGTCGATCGGATAAAAGTCCTGCGCCTGATCGAGAACCTGGTCGCCGGGGCGGGCGCGGTGGCCTATCTGATCGAGTCGATGCATGGTGCTGGCTCGCCCATGGCACAGCGGATCATGATCGGGCGACAGGGGGACCTGGAAGGCAAGGTCGAGCTAGTGAAGCGCCTATTGGATATCAGGTACTAGCACCTCCCCTATTTCTCGACGAGCTTGAAGAGATAACTAGCCTTTTCCACGTTGGCTCCCGGCGACACCGAAGCGTGGGTGACCATTTCGGGCCGATCTTTGCTGGTAGCTGTATGGTAGGGCCGATACCGGCTTGACGTACTGGTCAGAGTGTGGTACACTGAGATGGAGGGCCATGAGGAGAGCACCGTCTCCGCCGTTGGCGCAGTGGCCTCGCGCACCGTGTTAATGGCCCTCTTCTCCGGTGGCTGCCTTGGGCACGATGTTTTTCGGGGACGGGGGGGCGGGCTTTGGAAGATCAGTCCGTCGAAAAGATCGAGATCGACCTGCTGCTCGATGCACTCTATCGGCGCTATGGCTATGACTTTCGGCATTATGCCCAGGCCTCGATCCGCAGGCGGGTCCTGCATTTGCTCGCCAAAAGCTCGTGCCAGCGCATCAGCGACCTGATCCCGCGCTTGTTGCACGACGAAGCATTTTCCGCTGCGGTAATCAATGACCTGACCATCACGGTCACCGACATGTTCCGCGATCCTACTTTCTACTGGGCTGTCAGGCAGGCAGTTTTTCCCTACCTGAGCACCTATCCCTTCTTCAAGGCCTGGGTGGCCGGCTGCGCCACCGGTGAGGAGGTTTATTCCCTGGCTATCCTGCTGAGCGAAGAGGGGCTGTACGACCGTGCCACCCTCTTTGGCACGGACGTCAACGACACCGCGCTGCAAAAGGCGCGAGAAGGCATCTTTGACTTGAAGAACATCCAGCGTTACACGGCCAACTATCAACAGGCTGGCGGCATGCGCTCGTTCGCCAATTACTACCATGCTCGCTACCAGTCGGCCATCATGGATCAGGCGCTCAAATCGAACATCACTTTTGCCAGCCACAACCTGGTGACAGATGGGGTATTCAGCGAGGTGCACCTCATCTTTTGTCGCAACGTGCTGATCTACTTTGACCGCTCGCTTCAGAGCCGGGTGCTGGAGATTCTGGCTGATAGTCTGTGCCGCGGCGGATTTCTGTGCCTCGGGATGAAGGAGACGATCGAGTTTTCTGGTGTGCAGGATCGGTTCCAGGTAGTAGATGCCAGGGCCAAGATCTATCAGAAGGGGGCGGCTTGATGTTGGGCGGCGAACCTCCACATCCCGGCAGTGCACCCCTGTCCCGTGGGAGCGGACCCTTGCACCCCGGGGGCCGTTTCCAGGCTGTAGTCGTGGGCGGTTCGGCAGGGGGGGGCGCTGCGCTGCAGCAGATCCTGCCGGCCCTGCCCGCTGGCTACCCCCTGCCCATCGTAGTGGTACAACACCTGCATCCGCTCCAACAGGCGCCGGCGATCCTACACGCCTGCAGCGCGTGCAAGCTGCCGCTGCAAGAAGCGAATGAAAAGGAGGTGATCCAGCCCGGGATCGTGTATTACGCCCCGGCCAACTATCACCTGTTGATTGAAGAGGATCGCACCTTTTCGCTGTCGATCGATGCCCGGGTTCACTTTGCGCGACCGGCGATCGACGTTCTGTTCGAGAGCGCAGCCGACGCGTACCGGCGTGACCTGATCGGCGTCATCCTGTCGGGGGCCAACGAGGACGGCGCGCATGGACTGCGCCGCGTCAAGGCGCGCGGCGGCTTGGCTGTCGTGCAGGATCCAGCCGGTGCTCAGGTGGAGATTATGCCCCGGGCGGCGATGCACGCCACCCAGGTGGATTACGTGCTCTCGCCCCCCGACATTGGCCGATTGTTGGCCGAGCTGGGCTCGGTCAGGGGCGCTCGGGCCGGTCCCTGACCGAGCCTGGCCGGTGCAGTCGGGGCCTGGCCCGGGCAAAGAGATCCAAAATGCCGAGGCGGATTGGGACCAAGTGAGGCGCACCGCCGGGATGCAACCCACCGCCACAACGGAGACAACCATGCTCAAGTCGATCAAACGAGGCATGAGGAGCCCAGCTTTTCTGGGGCATGAAGAGAAAACGCGGACGGCCTGGATGCTCAACATCATTCTGTGGGCCATGATCGCGGTAGAAGCGGTGGCTCTGCTGGTGCTGCCCCTCCTCAGTCGGTACGATGAGCGACCACTGGCCCTGATTGCCCTGACCATCGGCCTCGCCCTCAACCTGCTGATGCAAGTGGCCTTGCGACGTGGCAGGGTGGGGCTGGTCGTGTTTCTTTGTATCCTCGAAGTTTGGGCTCTGGGTGTCGCGATCGTCTATCAGTCGGGCACGATCCGCACGCCGGCTGTGGCTATTTTTGTCGTGACCATTCTGCTGGGCGCCGTGCTCGGGAGCCGCAGGGCGATCATCGGCTGCGCTGTATGGAGTCTTGGGACCGTGCTTGTTCTGAGTTGGGCCGAGATAGAAGGCTACCTACCTTCCGTTTTTGTTGTCGCAGGGACCTACACACCGGCAGCGACGACCGGATTGATTTTCACGATTGTCACCGTGCTGTTGCTCCTGGTGCACTATAACGTCAGTACCTCGATCGCTCACTGGCAACGCAACGAGCGCGAGTTGGCGAACAGCAACCGCGCGCTGGAGGCGGTGCGTGCCTCGCTCGAAGAGCAGGTGGCCGAGCGCACGGCGAGTGTCGAGGCTGCCAGGCACGAGGCCGAGGTAGCGCGCCTAGCAGTCGAGGCGCAGGCATGGCAGACGGCGGGCCTGGTAGAGCTGAGCGACGCGATGCGCGGCGTGGAGGATATGCCGACCCTGGCCAGCCAGGTCATCGGCCACCTGTGCCGCTATCTGGGGGCCCCGGTCGGCGCGCTGCTCGTGAAACAGGGCGGCACGCTGCACGTGGCGGCCAGTTACGCGTGTGCACCGCGCGTGGAGGACCTGGCCTTGGGCGAAAGCCTGGCCGGGCAGGTGGTGTGCGACGGGCAGCCGATCGTGGTCCACGACGTGCCTGAGGGCTATATGCCCATCGTCTCAGGCCTGGGCACCGCGGCACCCCACCAGTTGGTGGTGTGGCCCCTGCCCTACGAGGGGCGGGTGTTGGGCGTGGTCGAGTTGGGCTTGCTCGAAGACCTGTCGGCCGTGCGGCGGCAGTTTCTCGAACACGTGACCGAGCGGGTGGCGATCGTCCTCCATGCGGCCCAGGCGCGAGCACGCATCGACGCCCTGCTGGCCGAGACACAAACCCAGGCGGGCGAGCCGGCTCTGCGTGAAAGTGAGATGCGCGCCATCAATGAAGAGTTGCAAGGCCAGGCAGCCAAGCTGTGCGCCGACGAGTCGAGGTAGGAGAGAAAAGATGCCCAACCGCCTTGTTTCCATCCTGGCGCCACCTACATTCAAAGACGGGGAAAGCACCCGCGTCGCGTATGTCCTGAACGCCATCCTCTGGTTCATCGCTGCCATCAGTGTTCTGCTCCTGCCCCTGATGCTTTTCACTACGGTGCCTGTGGAGGGGTTCCTGATCACTGGCAGTGCAGTGTTGATCTGCAGCGCCATGCTGGCGATCCTGCACGCCGGCCGTGTCCAGCTCGCGGCTCACTTGTTTCTCCTCTTTCTGTGGGTCGTCGTTACGGGCCTGGTGGCGATCACAGGGGGAATGCTCAGTCCCGCGGCCGCCGGGTTTATTGTCGTCGTCATGGCCGCCGGTCTGCTGCGGGGCATCCGAGGCGCGGTGATCCTGACCATGATCAATGTGATTTCAGTCGTGGTGATCTATTTCCTCGACATCCATGGCTTGCTTGTCACTCTATTGCCGCTCAAGCCCTTCGCCGGAGGGGTGATGGCGTGCGGCTACTTGGTCCTGGCCAACGGCTTGTTCCATCTTGCCCTGGCAGGGCGCGACCGGGCACTGGAAAGCGCCGACGTCTATGCCCGCGAATTGGAGGAGGGACAGGTGCTGCTGGAACAGCGCGTGGCCGAGCGCACGGCGAGCGCCGATGACGCACGGCGAGAGGCTGAGGCAGCCAGGCAGGAAGCAGAAGTTGCCCGCCGAGAAGCGGAAGCAGAGAGAGAAAAGGCGCAGGCCCTCAATGACTTGAACGATGCCATGCGCGGGGAACAAGAAGTCGCCCAACTGGCTGCAAACACGCTCCGTTACTTGTGCCGCTACCTCCAGGTCCAAGTTGGTGCCCTGTTTGTGATGGATGCCATGTATGACGGGCTGGAGCTGGCGGGTACCTTTGCCGGCGCCGGCGCCGGGCACTTTTCAGCACACTTTGAGCTGGGTGAGGGATTGGTCGGTCAAGCCGCACTCGAAAAGCGCCTCATCGCTCTGAGCGACATCCCGGCTGGCGAGCTGATGGTCGCTTCCGCGCTGGGCCAGCATGCACCGCGGCACGTCCTGATCGTGCCCCTGCTCTACGAGGACCGGATTATCGGCGTAGTTGAGCTGGGCACACTGTCTCAGTTTTCGAGCGCCCACGTCGATTTCCTCCACCGGGCTGCCCCCAACGTAGCAGTTGCTCTCCACACCGCCCAGACCCGGATGCGCGTAGATGAGCTGCTGATCCAGACCCAGCAGCAGGCCGAAGAGCTGCAGGCACAGGAAGAGGAGCTGCGCGCCGTCAACGAAGAGCTGCAGGCACAGGCTGAAAGCTTGAGGGCCTGGCGCCAGCAGCAGCCTGCGGCAGGTGGGGAGATGAACAGATGAGCCAACAACGACGGGCTGATCCTACGATCTGGCTGCACACGCTGCGCCATCGCGTCCTTGACGTCATGCTCGGCGCTGGGGTGGGAGTCGGGGCACTGGGTGTGGCCTATAGTGTATGGCGCGCTCTAATCTCGGGGCAAGTGCACTATACCCTGCCGGTTTACCTGGCTATCTACTTATTGGTGCTTGTCCTCTTTTTCGTCCGGCGCATCCCCGACGTGTGGCGGGCGGTGGGTGTGGTGGCGTTGTTGTATGGTTTTGCCTGCTTTGCGCTCTATGCCGGTTGGCTGGCCGGGAATGGGCGCGCCCTGTTGCTCGCCACCGTGGTCGGCGCGGCGACGCTGATCGGGCCGCAGGCCGGGTTTCGCGTCACCGTCCTGAGCTTGCTGACCTACGCTGTCTTTGGGCTGGCCTACCAGCAGGGCTGGCTCTCCGTGCGCGCCGCCACTGCGCTCGCCAGTGGGAGGGTGATTGTCCCCGAGGGCGTCGGCTTTGCCCTGGCGCTTTGCATCACGGCCGCCGGCCTCTGGTTTTTCCGGCAGGCCCTGTCGACCGCTACGGGGGCTATCCGGGACGCCGTCACGGCCCGGGCGTTGCTGGACGAGCGAGCGCAGGAGCTGGAGCAGGTCAACCGCCTCCTGGTCGAGCGCACGCACAACGCTGAATTGGCCCGCCAGGAGGCAGAAGTCAACCGCCGTACGGTGGAGGCCCAGATCTGGCAGACGACCAACCTGGCCCAGTTGAACGATATCCTCCGCGGCGAGCAGGATCTGGTGGCGCTGGCGACCCGGACCCTCCGGCACCTGTGCCACGCCCTGAATGTGCCGGTGGGCGCCCTGTTCATCCGCCGCGGGGACGATCTGTGGCTGGCGGGCAGCCACGCCTACACCCAGCGCAAGAACGTGGCGAACAGGTTTCGCGTCGGCGAGGGGTTGGTGGGACAGGCGGTGTTGGAGAGACAGCCCATCATCCTCACCCAGGTGCCTGCGGGCTATATGCCTGTCACCACGGCGTCGGTCGAGCTGGCTCCGAAAAACGTTGTGGTCATGCCCATCCTGCACAATGGGCAAGCCATTGGCGCTGTGGAGTTGGGCACGGTGGCCGGGTTCCCTGCCGACCAGGCCCTGTTCCTCGAAAAGGCGCTGGAGAGCGTGGGCATTGCCCTGAACACGGCCCAGGTGCGCCAGCGTATCGATGATCTGCTGGCGCAGACCCAGAAGCAGGCGGCGGAGCTGCAGGCACGCGAAGCGGACCTGCGCACCATGAACCGTGAGCTGCAGGCGCAGCAGTCAGAGATGGAAGCCGCCAACGCCGATCTGGAGGAAAAAGCTGGCGTCCTGGCCGAGCAGCGGGCCATTCTTGACCAGCAGAACCGGGATCTGCTGGCTGCCCAGCGTGCGCTGGAGCAGCGGGCTGAGGAGCTGGTGCTGGCCAACAAGTACAAGTCGGAATTCCTGGCCAACATGTCCCATGAGCTGCGCACGCCGCTCAACAGCCTCCTCATCCTGGCCCGCTTGCTGGCCAACAACGAAGGGGGTAATCTGACCGAGGAGCAAGTGGAATCGGCCCGCGTGATCTATCACAGCGGCAGCGACTTGCTGGACCTCATCAACGAGATCCTGGACCTGTCCAAGGTCGAAGCGGGCCGTATGGAGTTTCGCTTTGCCTCCATGTCCCTTGCTCACTTGGCCGAGTCGATGCGCATCCAGTTCGAGCCGCTCGCCAGAGAGAAGAACCTCGATTTTTCTGTTACCGTGGCCGAGCACCTGCCGCTGGCCATCGAGACCGATCAACAGCGGGTGGAGCAGATCACCAGGAACCTGCTCTCAAACGCCTTCAAATTCACAGAAGAGGGCTATGTGCGGCTGGAGGTAGAGTGTGCCGACAAGGGGACCCCCCTGCCCCCCATTGGCCTCAGCCCCGATCAGACGGTGATCATCCGCGTGCTCGACAGCGGGATTGGCATCACGCCCGAGCAGCGAGAAACAGTGTTCGAAGCCTTCGAACAGGCCGACGGGTCCACTGCACGCAAGTACGGCGGGACCGGGCTGGGATTGACCATCTCGCGCGAGCTGGCCACGCGCCTTGGGGGGCAAATCGAGCTGCAGAGCGAGCCGGGCCAGGGCAGTGTCTTTACGCTCTACCTGCCCTTTCACCCAGCGCGTAGCATGCCTGGGGCCACGCCTCCGCCGCCTGTGGCCCCGGCCGGCCAGCCGGCCCTACCCCCGTGGCCGACCCCGAACGTGGCCGACGATCGGGATGCCTTGCATACAGGCGACAGACTACTGTTGATTGTCGAGGATGATCCGACCTTTGCCCGACTGGTGGTCAACTATGCCCACGGCAGGCACTTCAAGTGCCTGGTTGCCAGCGATGGCGAGTCCAGCCTGGATCTGGCGAAAACCCATCGCCCTGACGCCATCATCCTGGATCTAAAGCTGCCAGGTGTGAGTGGCTGGGATGTGCTGGATGCCCTGAAAGAGAACCCCGATACGCGCCACATTCCGGTGCACATCATGTCGGCGCTCGACGAAACCCTGGATGCCTACAAGATGGGCGCCATCGGCTTTCTCACCAAGCCGGCTACGCCCAAGGCGTTGGACGGCGCCTTCCAAAAGATCGAGGCCTTTGTCGCGCGCGAGATCAAGAGCTTGCTTGTGGTCGAGGACGATGCCGCGCTGCGGTGCAGCATCCGCCAGCTTCTGGGCGGCAGCGACGTCCGGATCAGTGAGGCGGAGCGGGGGCAAGACGCGCTGAAATTGCTGCGAGCGCAGCATTTTGACTGTTTGATCCTGGATCTGAACCTGGCCGACATGAGCGGTTTCGAGTTCTTGAGCCAGATGCACGCCGACGAAACGGTGAACAGATGTCCGGTCATTGTCTACACGGGCCAGGACTTGACCGAAGAAGAGAACCTGGAGCTACACCGATACGCCGACAGCGTGATCGTCAAGGGTGTCAAGTCGCCGGAACGGCTGCTGGACGAAACGGCCCTCTTCTTGCACCGGGTGGTGGCTGACATGCCTGAAGAAAAGCGGCAAACGATTAAGCAGTTGCACGACCGTGAGGCAGGGCTGGAAGGCAAGCATATCCTGGTGGTGGATGACGACATGCGCGGGGCCTTTGCCCTGTCCAGGCTGCTGGGTGAGAAGGGGCTCAAGGTGACCATCGCGCGCAATGGCACCAAAGCACTCGAGTTGCTCGCCGCGGCGCCGGACGTTGACCTCGTGCTGATGGATATCATGATGCCCGATCTGGATGGCTATGAAACGATCCGGCACATCCGGGCGCGGCCTCATCTTCGTTCCCTGCCCATTCTGGCCCTGACGGCCAAGGCGATGAAGGGCGACCAGGACCGGTGCATCGCCGCCGGTGCCAACGACTACCTGTCCAAGCCGGTGGACGCGGACCGGCTGTTTTCCATGTTGCGTGTCTGGCTCTATCGTTAGGAGAGATTGAGAATGGCAACAAGACCCGAGGTCCTCATCGTCGACGACAAACCCCAAAACCTGTTCGCCCTGGCGCAGCTACTGCGGGCCGTGGATGTGGACGTTGTACAGGCTGCTGCGGGTGCCCAGGCCCTCGCCCTGGCTCTGGAACATGATTTCTGTGTCGCCATCGTGGACGTGCAAATGCCCGAGATGGACGGGTACGAGCTGGTGGAATTGTTGCGTGGTAATGAAAGCACCGCTAGCTTGCCAGTCATTTTTGTCAGCGCCATCTTTTCCGACGAGTACCACCACCGCAAGGGGTACGATGCTGGCGCCGTCGATTTCCTGAGCAAGCCGTTCGTCCCCGAGATCTTGATCAGCAAGGTCAAGGTCTTTATCGACTTGTATCACCAGCGACGCAAGCTGCAGGCCCTGGTCGAGGAGCTGGACCGGGCCAACGACGATCTTACCCAGTTGAATGCACAGATCGTGGCCCTCAACGCGGAGCTTGAGGAGCGGGTCAGGCAGCGCACTGCCGAGCTGCAAAAGGCGTACCACGAGCTGGCGTTGCTTGATCGCAACAAGTCGGACTTTATCCAGGTGATCGCCCATGAGCTGCGCACGCCGCTGACGCTAGTGCGCGGCTATGGACAGATGCTCCTGGAAACCTCTGATTTCGAAGGGGACGCAGCGCGCTGTCAGCAAGTACACGGCATTGTCGTGGGCTCAGATCGGATACACTCTGTCGTCAACAGCATGTTGGACATGGTGCGCATCGAAAGCGGCACCGTCGCGCTCGATTTTCAGCCTCTGTATCTTTCCGAGTTGATGGAATCGCTGCACAGCAGTGTCGAGCAGGTGCTGATCGACAGGCGCCTGGCGCTCACGCTCGACGCGGGCCTCTCTCAATTGCCGGTGATCGAGGCCGATCCGGAGTCGATGCAAAAGCTGTTCGAGCAGTTGCTGCTCAACGCCATCAAATATACGCCCGATGGCGGCGCCATCACCATCTCGGGGCGCTGCGTTGGGGACGGAACGGCTGCACAGGCGGCGGATGCGGACGCGCAGGCGGTCGAGATCGTGGTCAGCGACACGGGCATCGGGATCGCGCCCGATTTGCAGAACCTGATCTTTCACAAGTTCTACCGGACCGAGCGCATCATGCACCACTCGACAGGCAAAACCAAGTTCAAGGGGGGAGGGCCGGGGCTGGGGCTGGCCATCGCACGCGGGATCGTGGACATTCACAATGGCAGGATCTGGGTCGAGAGCCCCGGCTATGACGAGGCTACCTGTCCGGGCAGCCAGTTTCACGTGGTGCTGCCCGTACAGCAGGGCAGCCCATCCTTGCTCTCGACCTGAGGTACAGTCGCTCATACCTTGTAAGACAGTACCGCGTCATGTGGCACCTCTTGCCAAAAGAGCGCTACATCAGGCTGCACCTGGTCAGGAAACTCGAAAGTCGCCGCCGCGCTCTGCGGCGGTCAGGAAACCACCCAATCCCATCCCCGCCACGTCGGCGCGTCCCAGGTGCTCTCCAACCAGCAGGCGTGGAAGCACCAGGTCTACCACGTTCCGTTTCCGTCCCTTGGCGCACCCGGGGGCGACCATCACCGGCGTGCCGGGCAGGTAGGCCAGTGCCACCAAGTTGCCCGGCTCGACAGGCGCACCGACGATCACCTCACCTGCGCCGGCGCGGCGCAGGGCGCGTGGGATTGTATCCTCTTCGTGCGACACAGATGTTTGCGTGGCCACAATCAGCAGATCTATGTCCTGTGCCAGCCGCTCTGCCGCTTGGGCTACCTCCGTCTCGTCCATCGATACGTCCTCTGTGGTGACGATCGACGCGCCGAGACGGGCCAGCCGCTCCTCGGTAGGGGGCAAATAGTCGATGCGCAGCCTGTCGTGCACCGACTCGTCGGCGACAAAGAGCATCGCCACCCGCCCTTCCGGCGGAAGGGGCCGCAGCCGGAGGATGTGCGGCTCCCTGTCGATGACCTCGATGGCACGGTCGAGGTGCTCACGGGAGAGGACAAAGGGCACGATCTTGAGTGTCGCCACGCTGTCGGTGTCCTGCCGTGGACCGACGACCGAGTGCTGACGCCGCGTTGCCAGTGCAATGCCCGGCACGCTGTTCAACTCCCGCAGTCGTATCTCATCGACCACCAGCAATGCGTCGACCCTGCTTCGTAGATTCACCCTGCCGCCGGTAGGACGCGTTGGTTCCATCTGATCTGTCATCAGGCTTTCTGCAAGGACGAGTGCCGCGTCGTCCTCGCCCACGTCCCCCGTCTCCAGCACGATCACCTCGATCGTCTCGATGCCTGCCTCGCGTAACCGTGCCACATCCTGCGCGGCCAGGCGCATCCCCTTGCGCGCCAGGCGCTTGCCATCCCCGTCCATCACATGGTGCAGCAGCACCATGCCAACCAGGTCAGGCTCGGACACTGCCCGCTCTTCGATCTTCATCGATCTCTCCCTCCGGTTTGAATCATGCCCTCCTGTTCCCTCTCGGGGGCAGGAAGGGATGCCTAATTCAGCAAGATGACCTTCCGGCCGTCCACGCGGTAAACCCCCACCGGTACTCCGTAGGTGGCCGACAGTCTATCCTCCGTCAGGGTCATCTCTGGTGGTCCAGAGGCCAGCACTTGCCCGTCGCGGATCAGGACCGCGTGGCCTGCCACTGCGGCTGCCAGGTTGGGATCATGGGTGGTCAGCACCGTGGTCACGCCTCGTGCCGCCAGCCCGCGCACGATGTCAAGCAAGCGCCCCTGGTTGCTCAGGTCGAGGTGCGCTGCCGGCTCGTCCATCAGCAGCACCTGTGGCTGCTGTGCCAGCGCCCGGGCCAGCGTTGTGAGCTGTCGCTCGCCGCCGCTCAGGTTCGGCAGGGGGCGGTTTCCCAGCGCAGCCATCCCCACGGCATCAAGTGCGTCCAGTGCCACCTGCCTATCGGCCTCGCCCGGCATCTCCAGCGGGCCAAGGTAAGGCGCGCGCCCGAGGAGCACATACTCAACCACCGAAAAGTCGAACGGGATGTGCTCGTCCTGCGGCAATAGCCCAATGGTCTGACTCCGCTCCCGTCGCGAGTAATGCGCCAGTGGCCGCCCGGCGAGCCAGATCTCACCGCCACTCGGGCGCAGCACCCCCAGCATCAGGCGCAGGAGCGTCGTCTTGCCCGAGCCATTTGGCCCCAAGAGTGCCGTTACCCCGCCTGCCGGCACCGCCACCGACAGCGCCCGCAGCACTTCTCCCTTCCCCTCCTCATACCCAAACCGCACCCCGATCGCTTCCAATACCACTTGCTGCTTGCCCGCCCCCCCGGAGCCCGGGGCCCGGTTCTCCCAATCCCCCATCCCCAATCCCCCACTCACCGCTGCACCCTCACATCCCGCCTGATCATCATCCCCACGAACAATACCGCCCCAAAGAGCGATGCCAGGATGCCGAGCGGGATCTCGCCAGGGAGTATTGTGCGCGCCAGGTCGTCGCAGGCTATGGCAAAGAGGCCGCCGATTAGCAGTGACGCAGGCAGCGCGCGCCGCGCGTCGGCCCCCATCAGCCGCCGTGCCACGTGCGGCACTAGCAGCCCGATCCAGCCGACGATGCCTGCCACCGATACCACCGCCGCCGTTGCTGACACCGCCGCCACAAGCACGATCGCCCGCTCGCGTCCCGGGGCGGCGCCCAGGGAAAAGCCTGTATCGTCGTCGAGCGAGAGCAGGTTCAGGCGCCAGCGCATCAGCATGATCACCACCAGGCCGGCTGCAACCGGCGGCAGCAGGTAGAGCAGGTCGGGCCACGTGACGCGCCACAGGCCGCCCAGCATCCAAAAGATCAGGTCAGGCAGCTCGGTCAGTGGGTCGGCGACGTACTTGAGCACGCCGACGCCCGACGAAAAAAGCGCCGATACGGCAATTCCCGCCAGCACCAGGCGCAAGATCCAGCCGCCGAAGCGGATGCGCCGCGCGATCAGGTACGACAGGACCAGGCCGAGGATGGCAAAGAGCGCCGCCATCAGTTCCGTCACCAGCGCCGGCGCGTGCAGCGTGATGATACTCAGTGCCGCGCCAAACGCGGCGCCCTGCGACACGCCGAGAAAGCCAGGCTCTACCAGCGGGTTACGAAAGATCATCTGCAGCACCGTGCCGCACCCGGCGAGCGTCATGCCCAACAGGCAAGCGCTGAGCACGCGCGGCAGGCGCAGGTTGACGACCAGGCGCTCTGCCAGCGGGTCGCGCCACAGCGCCGCCGGAGACATCACCCCCGGGGCCGGGTAGCGTCCCACCAGGATGGAGAACCCCATCACCGCCAATAGTGCAGCGACGAGCAGGAGCAGCGGCTGTTGCCTGAGCGCCGTCCATATCCCGCGCCCTGCCTCGTGGCCGCGAGGCAGGAGCCTGCTGCCTGCCCCTGCCTGGGCCGTGCGGCCGTCCTGCGTCGTCGTCACTCTACATCTCCGGTCAGTTGTGTCAAGATCTCGGCTCGTACCGTCGCCTCATCCATGCCGTACATCTGCACGAAAAAGTCGACCGTCTCTTCTGTTATCTCGACGTCGGTGAACCGGTCCGGGTGGATCCGCGTCGCCAGCCAGGTTACCCCCAGGAGCCATCTCGGATCGGGCTGGTCCCAACTGAAGACATCGGCGGGAAAACCATACATCTCGTCCTCTTGCACAGCACGCAGCGCAGCCCACTGCGGATCTGCTGCCAGATCATCGGCCACCGCCGCGGCGTCCATGCCGTAGGCGATCACAAAGATCTTGTCCGGGTTCCAGGCGGCCACCTGTTCGAAATTTACCACCGTCCAGCCGCCTGTCTGTGCCGCTTCCCGCCACACCGGCTCACCGCCTGCCAGCTCGATCTCTGTTGTCTGCAGCCACGATGCCGATGGCACTGCGATCGATGCCTCGCCAGCCTCCGTGCTGTATTGCATCAGCAGCACGCGCGGCTTGGCTGCCGCGTCGAGCCCTTTCAGTGCCTCGCTCACTGCGTCAAGCCGCTCCTGGTAGTATGTCTCGATCTCGTCAGCGCGCGCCTGGTTGCCAAAGAGCTTGCCGAGCGTCTCGACATCCTGGAAGTAGCTCTCTGGCGTCTCCAGGTTCAGGTACACCACCGGCACGCCGATCTCTTCGAACGCCCGTCCCGCGCTCTCGGCCGTAAAATCGCGGATGAGCACGAGGTCCGGGTTCAGTGGGGCCACCTGCTCCGGACCTGACTCGTGCGCCAGCCCGGTGATGTCGGCGAACGCGGAGTTGACGATGGATAAAAAGCTGCCTGGATTCTGCTTGCCCATGCCGACGCCGGTGACCCGTTCCCATGCTTCAGGGAAGAGAAACACCGTCTCGACAATCGTCAAGCTGCTCTTGCCCGTGATCACCACGCGCTGTGGCGGCTCGGAAAACTCTACCGTGCGCCCCAGGGCATCGGTCACGGTCACCTCGCCGCTCCCCACAGCGTCCGGTGCCCCGCCACACCCCGTCGCCGTTGCCAGCAGGACGACGATCATCAATGACCACAGCCATCTTTTCTTCATGTGTGTTTCTCCTTTGTAGATATATTGGGTCGACTGATAGATTGGCCGAGACCGATCCACCGATCTATGGATCTACCACCTCAACACATCGATCCAGCCAGGCCACCACCGCTTCCAACTGCCCCACCCGAAACTCAAGCACCAGCCGCCGGAATTCTTCTTCGGCCTCGTTGGCCATCCGTGCAAAGCGCTCGATCTGTTCCTGGCACACGCCTTTTTGCTTTGCCACCAGCTCGTCGAGCCCATGCAGAGACAGGCGCCGGTAAAAGTAGAGGCGTGCCAGAAACTCGACACGGATGTGACGCAGGTAGGGGACAGGCTGGCGCACCCACTCGAGAAACAGATCCCGCCCTTCGGGCGTCAGGCGGTATACTTTGCGTGCTGGACGTCCCTCTTGAGGCTCCACCTGGCTCGTCACCAGCCCTGCCTCTTCGAGCTGCTTGAGCCGGGCATACGCCTGGCTGAGCCCAATCTGCCACACGCGTCCCAGGTCCTCACTCAGGTCCTGGTACAGCTCGTAGCCATGCTGCGGCCCACTCATGAGCAGCCCCAACAACACCGGTTGGGGCGAATGCTGCTCCTCTCTGGACATGGCGCACTTCCTCTCATCAGACGATGGATATCCCGAGCACTAAATATTCACATGATGAATAGGGTTCTTATTATAACCGAGGCTCGATTCCTGTCAAGTTTTCATCCACGCGGGAGAGGGCTATCGTAGTGTAGGTGCCATAGAATACCTACTCCACCATCTCCAGATCTCTGATCCTCACCTTCACTTCCCACAACCCCCCATCCAGCCGCCTCTCCACGGGCAGGCCGCTGTGGCGCAGGAAGCGGAGGATCTTGACATTCGAGTGGTGGATCGTCGCTGCAAAGGTGTGAATGCCGTGCGCCTTGCCATAGTCTGTCAGCCGCTTGAGCAGCATCGTGCCGAGCCCTTTGCTCTGGTACGCATCCTCGACGATGACGCCGGCCTCGGCAACGCCGTCTTCCCCCCAATTGGGCTCGGCATAACGCGCCACCCCGATCACGTCGTCGCCTATCATGGCGACAAAGGCCATGTGCGAATCATAGTCGACGTTCGCCAGACGGTGTGCCTGCTCGTCGGCCAGGTTCTTGGGCTGACCGAGAAAACGGTAAAAAATCGTCTCCGGCGACAGCCGGTGGAACGTGGACTGCAGCCGCGGTGCGTCGTCGGGCCGGATTGGCCGGATGATCACCTCGGTCCCGTCGTGCAGTGTTACCGTCTCTGGTAGTGCATGGAGCCCGGCAGGCTCTTGGGCATCGGACATGATTTTCCTCCCTGGTCGTCGCAACCGCCAGCGGTGCTCGGTGCGGTGCCGGCGCTGGTTAGTGTATCATGCCCCTTTCTACTTGTCAACTGTGGCTGGGCAATCACCATCAGAATGCGGCTTGACACCCCACTCAAGCTGCGTTATCATGTATTGTCAGGTGGGTTGGTCATCCAGTGCGTCGCGCGCGAGAAAGTGAGGTCAATGTGCAAGACATCTTTTCCATCGAGCTACAGCGACAACTCGAACAGGAGTTCTTGACCACCGGTGCCAGGCTCGGCGACAAGCTGACTGTTGTCGACGCCGCCCGGCACCTGGGGGCGGACGAAACTGACGTTGCTGCCGTTCTGCTCGCGGCGCTGCGCAAGGGTCTGGTGGAGCGCATCCAGGGCCCTGGGGCGGCCTTTCGTATCCTCGGCCTGGCTGAGCCGGCGGTCGATAGTGTCTATATCCACACCGCTGCCGCGGGCCTCAAGCCCCGTTCCAAGGTTCGCACCGTCGAGGTCGAGCCGGCTTCCAGGCTGATCGCGGCCATGCTCCACCTGGAAGAGGGCAACCCTGTCTATCACTATGTGCGCACTCGCTACGTCGGAGACGAGGTGCTTGCCAACCAGACGAGCTATGTGCCCTACATCGTCTGTCCAGGTCTAGAAGAACAGGACCTGGCGCACCGCTCGTTCCAGCGTATTCTCGAACAGGAGTACAACGCTGTCGTGACCGATGTCCAGGAAGAGTGCGAAGTGTCGACCGCAACCGAAGAGGATGTGCACGATCTCGGCGTGCCGCGAGGCGGCCCGGTCCTGCTCGTCGAGCGTCTCGCGCTCAGCCGCACACGCTGGCCCCTCATCTGGGCTAACCTCCGCATTCGTCCCGACCGGTACGAATACGTGCAGGCCCTATGGCCCGGGGCGGCCGAGTTGCTGGCAGAGCCGCAGTGAAGGGCATAAGGGGTAGGAGATTCGGGCAGATCGGCTCTTTTCAACTGCTGCTACGGCGCCTGGAACTGCGCCCACACCACGGTTCGTCCCTGGTCGTCGATCCCCTGCGATTCCAGGCGCAGCATTGCTCCCTCCTTGGTCCAGTTCTGGATCAGGCCCGCTGCGCCCTCGGCCGTTACCATCTCCCACCCCTGGCCGCGCAGCCACGCGCCATAATATTCAAAGAGGTATGACTCGGGCATTGCCGTTGCAAAGCCCACATCCACCCCTTCTACTACCTCGACGATTTCTGCGTCGTTCGGCAGTGGAAAGGCATCCCAGAAGTCGGGCTCGACGAGAGGCGCAGCCCCGCCGCTGTCAATGATGGCAAAGGGAAAGCGCCCGATCTCTTCGCCGTCGAGTGTCAGCACGACCGAATGCTCGCCCACGGGCCAGCCGCCCGCCGGCAGGTAGGAAAAGACAAACCCTGCGCCCTCGATGTCCTGATCGAGGGTGATGACGCGTGTGCCCGCCGGATCGACTGCCCCGGCGACATACCACTCGGCCTGCAGCGACGAGCCGGTGATCAGGTCGCCCTCGCCCACCAGGTGCACCTCTTCGTCGGAGGCAAAGACGGTCGTAGGCTGAATAGGGTTATAATTGTCATCGGCGTCGAGGGCAAGCAGGACGTCGTGGATGCGCGACACGAGGGCACCGGCCGGTGCGATAACCTGGAAGGGATAGGTAGCCAGCAGGGTGGTGTCATAGTACACCTCTGCATAGTACTCCTCTCCGGCGGGGAATGGTTGCTCGTGGGTCAGGGTATAGCCCACGTATGTGTCCTCTCCGAAGGAAAAGAGGAGTCCACTGTTTGTGTCGCCCAGGTCAACGCCCGCTTCGGCAATGAGCGTGTCGGCATAGAAAAAACGGGCGGTGACCACCCCTTCCTTTGGCCGTCCCTTCAGCTTCAGAGAAAGATAGATCGTCTCGGCAGGGTCAAAGCCCGAGCCCGGGTCGATCGGCTGCATCTCTTCGTCGAGACCGTGCGCAAAGGTGGCATCGAGGATCTCGAGGCCCGCGGCAGGCGCAGCCTGTGTCGGGGTTTCTGCCACCGGGGTGGGTTCTGCACCGGGAGGGGGCGGTGTGACGACGACGGTGATAACCGGCACCGGCGTGACGACGACGGTGATCGGTGCCGGCTCCTGTCCGCCGCACGCGGCGAGGAGCAGGCAGACCAGCAGCAATAGGATCATCAGCTTTTGCGCTTGTGCATTCATGATTGTTCTCCTCTCCCTCGGTTCACGCACCTGTCGCTGGTGCACATTGTACCAGACTTGACTCTGAACTGCAAGTGAGAGCGGCACTGGCTGGCAGGGCGATTTCTTTTATTCGACGCGGGGCACTCGGATCTAGTCCAGTGGCTCCTCAACTGGCAGTCCTTCGATCTCCATGATCCGCAGCGCGTTCGTCGTCGGCGAGGGGCCGGGGCGCAACAGGTAGTCAAAGACCATTCTGTCGCCGGTTACCTGGTCGCGCAAGTGATAGTTGTGCACCTGCGACACTTCATCCGCCAGTGCTGCCAGCGCCAGGTCGTGCGTGGCAATCAGGCCCAGGCCGCGCGCGCCGGCCAACGCGCGCACATATGCCCGGCTGCCGATCCGTCGCTCACGGTTGTTGGTGCCGCGCAAGATCTCGTCGATAAAGTAATAAAGCGGTAGCGCTTCCTCGTCGTGCAGCGCCACCAACAGCGCCTTGAGGCGGCGTACCTCGGCATAAAAGAACGAGATGCCGTCGGTCACCGAGTCGGCAATGCCCATCGACGCAAAGAGGCGAAAGGGCATCGTCTCCAACCGGTGCGCGTCCACCGGCCCACCTGCCTGTGCCAGTGCCAGGTTCACGCCGACCGTCTTTATGAACACCGTTTTGCCGGCCATGTTTGAGCCTGTGATCACGCCCACCTCGCCGAGCGTCGGCACGGTAAAGTCGTTGCATACCTTTTTGGCTGTGGGCAGCAGCGGGTGGCCCAGACCGGTGGCGGAAAAGACAGGGCCTGGCGTGCTTGCCACCGGCAGAAAACGCGGCAGCGTATAGTGGGGGTTTAGCCATGCCAGGTTTGCCAGCGAGCTGAGCGCTTCCAGGTCGAACCAGGCGTCGATCCATCCCGGCGCGTGTCCTGCCACCTCGCTTTTATGCTGGCTGAGAAGGTAGGCAAAATAAAAGTCCCACGGCACGGCGGCGTTGAGCAAGAACGCGAGCAGCGGGTTCGAGCGTAGCCCAACGGCGATCACCACGCGCCCGATGCGCGCGAGATAGTGCGACGGGCGGTGCGCCGGGTCGAGAAAGGGTGCACACAGCGCGCGCAGGTGGGGTGCACCGCGATACGAATGATGTTCCAGGTAACCAAACGCAGCGCGAAGCTGCTGGAATGCTGCCTGTAGCGCCACTGCCTCGTTCGCGACCACCATCGCCTCGCCCGATTTGGCCAGCCACAATACCAGGTAGACGGCCCACGTGATCTGCCACACGGGCGGCAGCAGCCCGGCGAGGTCGCCGATCAGGAGGAGCGCATTCACGCCTGCCAGTACCCCGAGGACGACCAGCCACCGGCGCAGCGGGCCGTCCTCGGGCGGGGCTGCCACCCAGTCGAGCAGATTCTCGGCACGCCATGTCCTGCGCCCGCGCGCGGCCAGCGTCGCGTTCAATACCAGGCGATTCCGAAAGAGCGAGCGGGGGATCATCTCGCGCACGATGGCCTGGCGGGCGGAGGTCTGTCCCGGATCAGGCTCTATTTCCGTCAGCCAGTCGCGCAGTCGCCGGCTGCCGCCGTGAGTTGTCGCGATGTCGATCAGCCTGTGCAGCGAGCGCGGGCCGACCAGGTCAAGGTCGACCTCAAATGGGTGTTCGGGCCGTGGTTCCTGGCGAAAGGAGGCAGGCATCCGCTCCCAATTGAGCGTGGCGCGCGCGACCTGCTCCTGCTGGAACTGCCGCCAGATTGTGTGGCACCGGATGGCGCGCTCGACCCGCAAGTGCAGTGCCACCACCACGCCCAGGATGAGCACCAGCACGCCGAGGGCGGTCCAGAAGAGCCACGTGCCCACGGTCAAGAGCGCAGCGACGATGGCCGGCAGGCCAGTCGCCACGATCGCCAGCCGCAGCCACGAGTAGCGGCGGCTCAGCGCCTCCAGGCGCTGCAGCCGTCGACCAAGGCGGTCGATCTGGTTGGTGAGCGAGCGCAAGCGGGCGTTCAGATCGTTTATCGTCTTCGCCACCATAGCAACAGGACACCGCCAATGACGAGGGCGGAGCCAACGATCTGGGCCACGGTGAGGCGCTCGCCGAGGAGGACGTAGGCGTACACGGCGACGAAGGCGATCTCACTCATCACCAGGATGCTCGCCACGCTCGCCGGCAGCCTGCCAAGGGCAAAGGTGTAGGATGCAAACGACAGGATCGTCGCGAAAAAGATGAGCGCCGCGAACCAGAACAGCGCTGGCGCGGGTACGGGAAAGGGCTGTGGGGTAAAGATCTGGAGCGGCAGCAGCACGAGCCAGCCAAAGAGAAAGGCGTAGGTCAGCGTCGTGATCGGGTTGTACTTTTCGCGCACCTTCTTGCCAAAGAGGTTCCAAGATGCGTAGGTGATCGGAATGCCCAGGCCGATGAACAGGCCGGCGGGCGAGATCTGGACGGCGCCCTCGACGTCGAGGCCCGACACGAGCACGGTGCCGACGAAGGTCAGAGTGATGGCGGCGATCTTGACCCACGTCACTGCCTCGCGCCACAGCGCCCAGGCGGCAACAGCGACGATGGCGGGCATGGCGGCCTGCTGGACGGTCGCGACCGCCGCGCCGTTGACCATCACGCCCAGGTTCCAAAAGACGTGAAAGATGCCGAGGCTGGCGCCCAGTCCGACCAGCCAGCGCAGATCGCGCCGGTCGACGCGCAGCCACGACCGGCGAAAGAGCGCCAGGCCTGTAAAGAGCACCGCGAACGTGCTGATGTCGCGCCAGAAGGCCAGCGCCAACGCTGATACCTCTACCTCTGCCGCCACGAACTTGACCAAGACGCCCGAGGTGCCCCATGCTGCTGCCGCCAGCAGCACGGCCAGGTAGCCGCTGAGGTCTGCCTGGCTTTTCGTGCTCGTCTCCACTCCCGCCGTCAATTCCGGGTCTCCGCGTTTGCGGTTCCTGGATTTCCGCCCCTGCTTCCCGGGCACCCTTCGTCGCCGCCGGGCAGCGTCATGGCCTCGATGTAGCGGCGATTGAACCCCTGGTCGAGATCCAGATCGATCTGCTCGGCTGCTGCTGCGATCCGCTCGCCACGCGCAAACTCCTCATCGTCGAGAAAGAGCGCCGCGCCGAAACCGGCGCCGTTCGCCGATGGCTCCACACGGTCGATGGGCACCGGCGGGATCATGCCCAGGCCCACCACGGCCGCCACGTTGAGCTGGCTGCCGAACGAGCCGGTCAGGATCACACGCTCCAGGTTCGTCGCCTCCAGGCCGAGCTGCGCCATCAGCGTCTCTGTCGCGGCGCGGATCGCCCCCTTGGCCTTTTGCAGCTCGCGCACGTCGTGCTGCGTCAGGTAGAGCGATACCCTCTGCGCGTCCTCCAGCGACTCGGCGCCTGTCAGGTCGACGCCCTGGTCGGTGATCAGCAGGCGCCGGACACCGCGCTCATCCACACTCATCCTGTGCGCAAACACCGGGTGCTCGCGCGCAAAACGCCCACTCTCTTCGATGGCGCCGGCCTTGCGCAACGCACACACCAGGTCGAGCAGCCCCGATCCTGTCAGCCCCACCGGCGGGTGATCCCCGATTGTGCGCAGATACAGGTCGCCTGTCTGCAAGTTGGCTTCGACGCCCACGATCGCGCCCTCCACAGCCCGGCTGCCGCACGAGATATTCACACCCTCGAACGCGGGGCCCGCTGCCGTGGATGCGACGACGATCCGCTCGCCATTGGTGACCATCACCTCGCCATTGGTCCCCAGGTCGATGGCTGCCATCGGCCCCGGTGCCCTGTCGAAATCATAGTACGCCAGGCACGCCAGCGCGTCCGAGCCGACGAACCCGCCGATCAGCGGCGGCAGCGCCACCGTCGCCCCTGCCGGAAAAGTGTCGCCGAATGCGGCACCCGGATTGCGCACGGTGTCGACGCTGTGCGGCTGAAAGGGCAGCTCGGCGAGCGTGTCGACTGGAAGCTGGAGGAGCAGGTGGTGCATCGCGCAGTTGCCGACGATGGTTACCTTTTTGATGCGCTGCTTGATGCGGGGCGTCAGCTTGAGTGCATCCATCGCCTGCACGATAGACGATAGCGCCAGCATCGACAGCCTTCGCTTGAAATCGGGGCCGCGCTGCGCCGCCGCCATGCGCGAGATGACGTCGGCACCAAAGGCCGTCTGCTGGTTGAGCGCCGCCGCCCCGGCCCAGACCTGTCCGTTGTCGGGCGTGGTCACGAACGCCGCAACGGTCGTGCTCCCCAGGTCGATGGCCAGCCCGAGTGGGGTATCACCCTGCCTGTAGCCAAGGCCGGCGCGGAAGGCCTTGTTCGTGTATACCTCGATGGGCGCCAGCGTGACTTCCACGTCGCCCATCACCTGCGCTCTACAAGCCAGCCGGTAGTTGGACGCCTTTTCCGCCTCGGTGAGGCCCTCGATCTCGCGCTCGTCGAGCGCGCTGAGCACCCCCTGGGCGATGACCTTGCATTTCAAGCAGGTGCCGCGCCCGGCGCACGGCTGCTCCAGCGGCAGCCCTGTCTGGATGATGGCTTCACCGAGGTTGGTGCCTTGCTCTACCTGAACCGACCGCTCGTCGGTGCCATAGCTGACCCGAACTGTATTCAACTGCTCCTCCTCAAGAACGCAGATTTCTCGAATGGACGGATCTCACGCCCTGCCCGAGCCCAATCCGTTCATCCAAGCGGTGTGTGTTCTACCTCCCTGCTGCGAGCACGTCATGCACCTTGTCATAAAACTCGGCAACGTGATCACGCATGATCGCTTCGGCTTGGTCTCCATCGCCATCGCGGATCGCAGTCACCAGATTGAGGTGTTTTTCCACGGCCGGCGCCAGAAACGCCAGTTCGGGCAGCACCAGGTACCAGAGCCGCTGCGACAGGCCGAACAGGCGCTCGAGTGCTTCTTCCAGGTACTTGTTATGCGCGGCCTGTGCCACCGCCTGGTGGAACTTGTGGTCGACGTCGATCAGGCGCCGCCGGTCGGCGTCGCTTGCCTCGCCGAGCGCAGCCGTCTGCTGGCGCCGCAGCGCTTCGAGCACCACCAGGTCGTCCTCCGTCGCCCGCGCTGCTGCCAGCCTGGCGCTCAGGCCCTCGAGCGCCAGACGCATCTCGCTGATCCGCTCCAGGTCGGGCACGTTCACGTCCGCCACGTACATGCCGTGGCGGGGTGTGATTGTCACCAGGTTCTCGTGCGCCAGCAGCTTGAGCGCCTCGCGCACGGGCACCACGCCCATCTCCAATTCATGCGCCAGTGCCTGCTCGTTGATCGCCTCGCCCGGTGCCATCGCCAGCGTCGTGATCTTGTCTCGGACGCGCTCGTACGCGCGCTTGGTATCGACTCGCTCGAGTTCCATTTTACACCCCAATTCGGTATATTGGTAAATTGGGGATTGGGGATTGGGGATTGGTGTCTGCGTACCAATCTACCAATCCCCAATCTACCAACTTACCTTGCCAACCTCGGATTCCCCACGGCCTTGGCCCGCACCCGGTATGTATCCAGGCCATCCGTCAGCTCGGTAACGGTTACCTGCGGATTGTCGGCACCTGAGCGGAGGGCAGCGCCAAAGGCGCGCTCGCGGGCCAGCCCGTGGGCATGGGCGAGCGCCTCGCCCAGCTCTTCGAACGCGCGCCGCTCGTCGTGTGCCTGCACAAAGTAGCCGAGCACCTCCAGACCGTCGCGCGACAACTGCGGGTAGACGAGCAGCTCCTCCTCTACCATCACGCTGCCAGCGATCGCGCCCACCGCGTTTGCCACCTCGTGGTGGTCGGGCAAGATCAGATCCGTGTGCAGCGCCTCTGCCACCGACTGCAAAAAGATGCCCGCTGGCGCGCCGATGCCAATCATCGGCTGGCGCAGCCGCACGGACGTCTCGAGATACGGATGCGCCTGGTAGAGGCTGTTGTAAAAGAACCAGCGTGCGAAATCGGCGTCACTGCCATTGAGCGCTCTCTGCCTGTCACCCAGGTCGAGAGACTTCTCCGCCAGGAAGGTGACGATCGCATGTACGATCGTCTCGCTCGCCAGCGTCCACACTTCCTCCCGCACTCTGTCCGGGTCCTTGAACTGGAATTGGCAAAATACCTGCCACGCGTGGCGTGACGCTTCGCTGTCCCACACGGCATAGCGCCCGTCGATGTGCATCAGGTCGGTCGAGGTGAGCCCGGCCTTGCCGACGATCTCTTGCCGCATCAATTCGCCTGCACCCACCTGTGCCGCGTGGAGCACGCTGAGCTGCTTCAGGATCTCGGGTACGGGCCGCGGCCCGCTGCGCAGGCACTCGACCAGGTCCCTCTCGCGTTGCCCCTTCAGAAGGCTGTCCGGGGGCTCGCGCAGGAGAAACCAATACTCGAGCCAGTCAGGCGTGGCCTGTGCCCACGTGCGCATCGACAGCGCCTTGAGCTGGGCGCCCACCTTTGGATGTTGGTGTGCCAGGTAGGCGAGCGGCGTCACTCGCTCGGGGCCCAGGCGGATCTCTTTGTCGTGACCGAGCGTGATGTGGCTGTCGCCGCCGAGGGCGATGGAGAGGAGATTGGCCGCCTTGACCGACGTCTTGAAATCAGAGACGGTGGCTCCTTCTTCGCTGACCGTCACCTGGCCGCGCTCGATGAGGGCAATGTCAGTGGTCGTGCCGCCCACGTCGACGATCAGCGCGTCGTCGAGGCGCGACAGGAACCGCCCGCCGATGGCGCTCGCCGCCGGGCCCGAGTGGATCGTCTCGACCGGCGTGCGCGCTGCAAACTCGTCGCTCATCAGCGTGCCGTCGCCGCGCACCACCATCAGCGGGGCGTCGATGTGCCGCCGCTCCATGGCACGCCGCACGGCGATCACGAAATCCTGGAGGACGGCGAGAAGCGACGCGTTCAGCGCTGCCGTCGTCGCCCGCTCCACAGAGCCAAGCCTGGTCGAAAGCTGGTGGCCCAACACCACGGGCAGGTCACACACGCTGGCGATCGCCTTGTAGGCGCGGTTCTCATGCTCCGGGTTTAGTGGGCTGAAATAGGCAGACACAGCGAGGGCATCGACCTTGCCGCGCAGCTCGCTCACTTTGGCCAGGATGGCTGCCAGGTCAAGGGGTTTTTTCTCATGCCCGTACAGGTTGTGCCCGCCATCGAAAAAGTAGTAGTTGGGCGTGGCAAAGCGCTGCGCCATTTTGAATTTGTCGATCAGGTCGGGGTCGTAGCCAATGAGAAAGAGCGCGACGCGCTTGCCTTTGCCCTCGGCGATGGCATTCGTCGCCAACGTCGTCGACACCGACACCATGCGTATGGCTGACGGGTCATCGATGTGGATGCCGTCGATGACATTCTCGATGCCGATGGAAAAGTCGCGTTTCGTCGTCAGGCTCTTGTGCGACGCGAGCACACGTCGCGACTCGTACTCGAGCAGCACGCCATCGGTGTAGGTGCCGCCTGTATCGATCCCCAATACCAGGTTATTCGTCATCCTTGCTCAGCTCGATCCTGGCTTCTGCGGGCAGGGCCAGCCCTGCCTCCACTTCAATGGTCTTGATGATGCCCACGGGCACCGGGCACGCGGGATGGTAGCAGTGCCGGCGCCCCGCTTCCAGCGTGCGCGGCCCCTCGCCGCGGAAGCTGATCTCCTTGAACGGCTCTACTTCCGTCAGCTCTTCCGCCAGGCGTTGGATCGCGTCGCAGTCGCTGTCGATCGCTAACTTGACCTTCCTGCCGTCCATCATGGCCCGCACCGTCGCCGTGAACCCACAAATGCCCGATGTAATCTCTGCCTTTGCCATGATCCCCCTCGCTGAAAGGGACAAGCGGCAAGTAGCAAGTGACAGGCCCCTGTCACTTGCTACTTGCTCCTTGTCCCTGGCACTTTAGCCAAAGATGTTGTAATCCAGCTCCTCGCCCTTGTGCCGCTCGTCGGCCAGCTCGCAGATGCGCTTGAGCTCGTTGTACATCTGTTCGTCGAGCAGTGGCTCGGTCTCGGCCTCGAGAATCTCGATCACACGGTCGTGCACGCGCTCGCGGTAGGTCTTGCTCCCCGCCGCCACCCACTGATCCCAGCCGAGGCGGTCGGTGAGCGTCGGGCGCCAGATCTCGGTTTTGAAGCGCGTGTAGGTGTGGTCGTGCTCCAGGTAGTGTCCGCCCGGGCCTACCTCGTCCATCACGTCGACCGCCGTTGTCTCGTCATTCACCGGGATGCCGCGCAGGATGCGCTTGACCCGGTCGATGATCTCGTTCGACGCGACCATCATGTCGGGCGAGCTGGTGAGGCCCTGCTCCAGGTAGCCGACGTCGTGGATCATGTTGCCGCCGATGAGTGCTGCTGTGGTGATGTTCATCGTCGCTTCCAGCGCTGCCTGCTCGTCAAACATCTTGGCGTCGGAGCAGCCTGCCGTCTCGTACTCGGGCACGCCCAGCCACTTGGTGATGTCAGTGTACGCCGCGCTCAACAGCGCCATCTCGGGCGAGCCGTAGCAGTACACGGTGGTCTGCATGTCCATGTTCGACATCAGTCCACCGATGATCATCGGCGCGCCTGGCTTGCGCGTCTGTGCCAGGAAAATGCCAAACAGGCTCTCCGTCAGTGCCTGCACGGCGGTGCCTGCCAGCGTCGTCGGCGACGTGGCGCCCGCCAACGGGCAGGGTGTGTAGACGAAGGGGATCTCGTGATCGGCCGCAAAGAGGATCTTTTGCACCACCTCTTCCGAGTGGCTCAGGGGAGAGACCGGCTCGATGTAGAGGGAAAAGATCGGTCCCTTGCGCCACTCGTCCTTGCCGCCGACGCGGATGTAGGCCATCTCGAGCTGGTCGCGCAGTCCGTCGATGTCGACCGCTGTGATGTTGATCGGCTTGGTCGTACCTTCGAGCATGGCCAGGTATTGCCAGCGGTCATAGGTGCCCACCTGCACGTCCTGAACGATGCCGAGCGACATGTGAAAGTCGATGTTGGGCAGCGCCTGCGCCAGCTTGGCAAAGTTCTTGACGTCCTTGTACGTCGCCCTGCGCCGCTCGCCCGTGTAGGGATCGATGGTAAAGGGCGTGTCCGACCCGGCGCCGAAATAGCGCGAGTCCTTGTAGAGCTCCATCTTGTGCTTGCGGTCGGGGCCAATGACCACGACC
>JAFGIA010000076.1 GCA_016929795.1 Anaerolineae bacterium | reverse complement strand
GGCGCACAGGTCGCTATCCACCTGGGCGACGTAGCCGGAGGAAGCCAGCATCGGGGTGCCGTGCTGGTGGGCCTCCATCGCCCCGCAGCAGCAGGCACAGCAGTTGCAGATGGCATAGAATCGATTGAGCATCGCGTCCTTGAAATAGGCGTGGCTTACGTGCCCCCGTTCCTGCTCTGCCCGCAAAATATCCACCGCCTCCACCTGGCTGATCCAGCGCGAGCGTTCTGGTTGGTGCGCCGCGACGAAACTCGCAAAGGGCTCGCCAATGATCAGGCACACGTCGAGGGGCAGGCACGGGTCAGGCCGGACAGAGCGGCAGGGGCAGTCGAGGACGACGATATGATCCGGGTTTTTCAGAACGAGGTCCCGCGCCAGCGTGTAGGGGATGATCCGCTCCAGGTCCCCGAGTGACACATCCTCTTCAACCGTGACGAGCTGGGTCGCAGCCTGGAGCGGCACCACCTTGCCATGGTAAGTGTTGGCAAAGTGGATACCCGCTTCCCCCTCCTCCGCGCCACGCACCAAAAAACGGCCAACCAGGTTGACGATCGGCCGCAAAAAACGCACGGCGGGGTGCCGTCCGGCACCGACTCCAATATAGAGGTAGAGCCAGCGGGCATACACGTACGCGTGGAGCAGGTCAAAGAGAGAAAAGCCTGGGGTGTGGCGAGCCTCTCGCACAAACTCGCGCGTCGCAGGATGAACGATCGGCCGATGCGACCTTTTCATCTCGCTTCCCCCTTGCGTGGAGAGATAGCATATCCCATCCGGCGCAGCTCCTTTTCATCCTTGCGCCACTTTTTCTTCACCTTCACCCACAACTCCAGGTAAACGCGCGTATCGAGCAGAGCCTCGATCTGAACGCGCGCGTCACCCCCAATGCGTTTGATCATCCGCCCGCCCCGCCCGAGGATGATCGCCTTCTGCGTATCGCGCTCCACGAAAATATTGGCGCTGATATAAGTCAGGCGCTCGCTCCGCTCCTTGAACTGATCGACCACGACGGCCACAGAGTGGGGCACCTCCTCGTGCAAGTGGAGCAGCACCTGCTCGCGCACCAACTCGGCCACCATGAAGCGAAGCTGTTGATCGGTCACCTGCTCTTTCGGAAAATAGCGCGGGCCAGGCGGCAGGTGCTCGACAATCATCTCCAGCAGGCGGTCGCGCCCCTGGCCCTTGAGCGCCGAAAAGAGAATCGAGCCCGCAAACTCGCCCAGAGCGCGGTGCGCTTCCCCGTGGGCCGCTGCCTCTTCCGGCGACGCCTGGTCCACCTTATTTAACCCAAGCAGCACAGGCACCCTTGCTTGCCGGCGCAAAATGTCCGCAATCTTCCGGTCCTCGTCCTCAGGTCGGCGCGACACGTCCACCAGGAACAAGATCACATCGGCGTCGGGGATCGCCTGCACCGCCGTGTCGACCATGTACTGGCCCAGCCTGTGCAGCGGTTGGTGGATGCCCGGCGTGTCGACGAACACGATCTGCGCGTCGGCGACATCGCCCTCCTCCTTCTCGAGCGTCAGGATGCCCAGCAGGCGGTTGCGCGTCGTCTGCGGCTTGGGCGACACGATCGCCACCTTTTGCCCCAGGTAGGCATTCATCAGCGTCGACTTGCCCACATTCGGTTTGCCCAGAACGGCGACAAAACCGGAGCGGTGATCCGGCGGCAAATCGTCAGCCACCATCAGGCCGCCGAGGTCCGCTAGCCCGATCGCTTCATCCTCCCACTCGTCATCCGTCTCGTCCCACTCCGCACCATCCTCATCCCACTCCTCGCTCTCCACCCCCTCTTCTTCGTCCCCTTCCCATTCCTCCTCACTCCCTGCTTCCCACTCCCTATCAATCATAGAAACGACTTCTCCTTCTTGCCCTGCCAAGGCATCGGCCGATTCCTACCTGCCATCGTCGTATGCCGGCTACCCGATATCCAATTGTGCCAGGCCCACACCGGATCTACTCCCCCAGCTTGAAGGGGTTAAAGTCCGTGTCGACGTCATACACGTCGACACCCTCATGGGCCTTCAAAAAGCTCACGATTCGATAGGTGGCGGGCGTCATGGCCACTTCGAGACCCACCTTGAACACGTAATTCGAGAGGACAATGCTCCAAAAAAGTCCCCACGGCAGCGTGCCTGCAAAGGCGATGGTCACAAACAGCAGCGTGTCGACCCCCTCCCCCACCAGCGTGCTGCCGATCGTGCGCGTCCACAGCCATCGGCCTTGCGTATATACCTTCATTCTGGCCAGCACGTACGAGTTGCTGAACTCGCCGGCAAAATAGGCAATCAGCGAGCCGAGGACAATGCGCGGCGTCGTGCCCAGGATCGCCTGATACGCCTCCTGGTACTCCCACCCTTCGGCGGGGGGCAGGGCCCCCACGACCACCAGGACGGCCGCCATCAGCGCGGCCGACCCAAACCCGGCCCAGATCACCCTGCGGCTGCGCCGGTAACCATACACCTCTGTGAGCACATCGCCAAAGATATAGCTCACCGGAAAGAGGAGCGTGCCACCATCGAAGGTAAAAGGGCCCAGGTCGACGATCTTGGTCGACGCCACATTGCTGATGAGCAACACCGCCACAAACAGGGCCAGGATGAGGTCAAAATAGCGATAGCCTGGCTGCCGGGCCCGGGTCATCATCGCTCCACCGCCGCCCGAAGCTGCACCGTAAAGGCCGTCCCCTGGCCTAGCTTGCTGGAAACGCTGATCTGCCCCCCTTGCTGGGTGACGAGTCGCTGGCAAATCGCCAGCCCCAGGCCTGTGCCGCGATCCTCTTTCGTCGTAAAGTAGGGCTCGAAAATGTGCGGCAGGTGCTCGCTGCTGATCCCCACCCCCGTGTCGGCAATGCGGATATACACAATTTTGGAATCAGCCCGCGTCTCGACGGTGAGCTGCCCCCCACCAGGCATTGCATCGCGTGCATTCAGGATCAGATTGAGAAAGACCTGCTCCATCTGGCGCACGTCTCCCATCACCGCTGGCAGCGCTGGAGCCAGCAGCGCAGTCACCTCGACATGATTGTGCATCAATTCCTTGCGCACCAGGCGCAGCACGCGATCGATAGCATCATTGATAGGCACCTCCTTCCACTCCCCAGCCGCCGGTCGCGAAAAGTCGCGGAGCTGGTTTGCCAGCCGGGCAATGTTTTCGAGGGCGTGGTCCATCGGGCCGAGCACGTCGAGGATCTCCCTGTCCAGCGCCAGCCGCGTCTGCATATACTCCACATAAGCTTGCAGGATATGCAAAGGATTATTGATCTCGTGCGCGATGCCGGCAGCCAGCTCCCCCAGTGCCGCCAGCTTTTCCGCCTGGATCAACTGCGCATGAATCTCCTTTAGCTCCTGGGTTTGTTCCTCCACCCGTTGGGCGAGCTTGTCTGCCAGGCGCGACACATCTTCGTGCAGCCGTGCCTTTTCAATCGCCACCGCTGCCTGTCCTGCAATGGCCAGCACAATCGCTATATCACGGTCGTGATAATGCTCCTTCTCCCTGTGCGTCAGAGTCATAACGCCCAGCACACTCCCACCAGCAATCAGGGGTGCGGCCAGGGCCGAGCCCGGGGGATCGAGTTCATCCGGGAAAGGAAGCCATTGTGGGTCAGTCGACGTGTCGGCCACGATCGCCACCTCTTTGTGACGCACCACCCAGCCGGCCAGGCCCCGCCCCAGGACCTCTTCGATCACCAGATCCGCCTCTGCCGGGGGCAGGGCGCGGCGCAAGATGCGCGCCCCACGTGTGCCGGGCACCGGCAGAAGAAAAACACTACCATCTTGCGCACCGGTGGCGGCAATCGACAGGTCGAGCACGCGCGATAGAACCCAGTCCAGATCGAGACTGGTAGCGAGATGTTCGCTCACCTCAAAGAGGATCTGCAACAGTTCGCGTTCCTGGTCAACCTGTGAGCGTGTTTGAGAGTGATCCACGGCGCGCCCGACGAGAATGCCGATATCCTCCCAGACACTCAGCTCCTGGTCATCGATCGTCAGGCCCGGTGCACCGACAAGACAAAACGCGCCCAGGACTGTTTCCCTGGTTTTCAAAGGGACTGCCAGGTGCACGCGCGGTTCCGGCCAGGAGTTCACGTTGCAGGCGCATCCGCGACAATCCCTGGAGAGGATGGGGATGCCACCGTCGGCGATTTCGCGGCACAGGCAATCGCCCCAAAAGACGCGAACGGGGATCAAGGGGGCAGGCATCCCCTCGTGGGCGGCGACGACCAGGCCCGGGTGTTGAGGATCTTCCACCAGCACGAGCCCGGCCGAGCCGCGCCCCAGGTAGTGCAGCATGCTCGCCAGAGCACGCTGTAGGAACTCGGCCAGCTCCGGGGAGCTGTCGAGGGCAGCCAGCACAGTGCGAAAAAGCACCTGCTCGTCACGCCGTAGGGGCCTGGCCTCACCCACTAACTGGTCCACGCCCCCTCCGCATCATCCAGGTGGAGGCGAACCAGGCGGCCCATGTCAGCGCGCAGGGTGCCCCCCATCGCCTGCTTCTCCTCTTCAGGCAAAAAAGAGGCATACACCGCATTCAGCGCTATGCGTTCCAGGTCGCCGACACTCAAGCCGAAAGAATCGGCCAGAACCCGGTACTCGGCCACGAGATCCGTGTTGAACATCGGCGGGTCATCTGAATTGACAGTCACGACAGCACCCGCCTCGTACAGGCGCCGGAGCGGATGGGCCTCGTACGTTGGATAGACACCAAGGCACAGGTTGCTCGTAGGGCTTATTTCGAGCGGCACCTGGTGATCGACGAGATAGCTGACCAGCTCAGGATCTTCGATGCTGCGCACACCATGCCCCACCCGCTCCGCGTGCAACGCACATAGCGCCCCCCACACACTCTCGGGTCCTGCCACCTCGCCGGCATGTGGTACACGATGCAGCCCCGCCTCGCGGGCCAGGGCAAACGCATCCACAAACCACTCCGGTGGATGGCCGCGCTCAGTGCCGCCCAGCCCTAGGGCCACGACGCCTCGATCCATGGCGCCCACAGCCCAGCGCGCTACTTGCATCCGGGTCTCGGGGCAGTCACGCACAATATCCAGCACCCAGCCCATCTCGACGCCAAACTGCGCGCGTGCCCTGCCGCGCCCGGCATTCAGCCCGGCCAGGATGTCGTCAAAAGACAGGCCCGTGTTCTCGGCATGGGTATAAGGCGTAAAGGTCACCTCCGCATAGCGGATATTCTGGCGCGCCATGTCCGCGCCAAACTCGTAGGCGATCAGGTCAAAATCCTCAACCGTGCGCAGGCAGCGTGAAATAGCGATATAGACCTGGATAAAGTGGTCAAAGTCGGTAAAGCGATAGAAACGACGCATCCCTTCCAGGTCATTTGCAGGCAGCGCCACTCGATTGCGCCGGGCAAGCTCCAGCAGCGTGGCCGGGCGGATGCTTCCTTCCAGGTGGACGTGCAGCTCCACCTTGGGCATTTCGGCAATCAAATCGTGCAGGCTCAATAGTCCCTCCCCACCATTAATACAGCCATCCCCTCAAATTGGTTCATTTTAACACAGAGTAGCAGCAGGCGTCAAGCAAGGATTGCCGGCTCGGACCGATTGAGATGATT
>JAFGIA010000464.1 GCA_016929795.1 Anaerolineae bacterium | reverse complement strand
TCCCTAGCCACTCTACACACTCCTTGCAGGGTTCTATCAAGAACTCTCTACCTATATGCTTCTTGGCGCGCCACTGGGGTGATTGTGTACCACGATGATGGATGGGCAGTTGCGGCGGATGGCGTCGCGGAACACCTCGGCCACGCGGATCATGGTGGTGTTGACGGAGCCACGATAGATCGTCGGGATGTCCACCACCCGGTTCTTGGTGTCGAGCAGAATGACGCGCAGCTCTTCCTGGTCGAGCAGACCCATCTCGGCCATGACCAGGTTGGCGGCGTCGGCCGGGGTGCGCACCTGGCAGCGGTCGGGCGGGCCTTCGACGATCAGGCGCCGGCCGAGCTCGAAGGCGGCCTTGATGCGGGCGGCGGTGGCTGCGCCGATGCCTGGCTGCCGCTGCAGCTCGGTCATGTTCGCCTGGGCCAGGCCGGCGATGCCCTGGAACGAGGCCATCAGGTGGGCGGCGTCCTGGAGCTGGTGCGGGGTGCCGGCCAGCACGGCCAGGAGCTCGGCGGTGCTGAGGGAGCTGGGGCCGTAGTAATGCAAGCGGTTGACCGGGCGCTCGCTCTCGGGCAGCTCGCGGATGGTGGGGTAGCGGCGCGGGGCTTTGTCGTATGCCTGGCCGCTGAGCGCTTCGGCCTCGACGGCCAGGGTGCCAATGAGGGGCAGTTGTTGAGGCATGAGGTTCCTCCTATTTTCATTGGGGATGTGGGGCGGTGAATACGCGCGTATTCACCGCCACCGTAGCTCTCCCTGTTGCAGGGAGGCATTCGTCGCCGGCAGGCGCTCGGCTTTTCGGCGCGCCCAACACTCGTCATCCCAGCACGCGAGGCCAAGCCGCGGTCGGCCGCAGATGGGACAGGGCGTGTAGACGAGCCGGTAGTCGTCCGCCTCGAAGGCGTTGCGTTCGGCGCGGAAGGTTTCCACGACGTATCTGCCCTGTTTGGTGAAACGGGCGCGATAGGGACTGCGGCCGCGGTGGATCAGGTTGTAGCGGATGGCGACCCGGATCGCCTCGCGGATCTCGTCGTGGGTGACGCCCAGCTCGAGTGCGATCTCGTCGAACGTCTCGCCGCCGTACAGTCCGGATAGGATCTCTTTCTCCCATTGGGTGAGGCATCGCCGCGCGGGCTCGGGGATCAGCCCGAGCTGGAAGGCGAAAGTGCTATGGTTCATGGCCCTGCTCCTCTCGGCCGGACACGAAGCGGTGATGGATCACCGTCCCGTTGCCCTCGACCGATGGCCGGATGCCATCGCGCCAGGCGAGCAAGTAGATGCCTCGCTCTTCCACGACCAGGAACCGTGTCCCGGGCGCGAAGACCTTGTGGTCCTGACCGACGGTGATCCAGTAGGAGCCGGGCGGGGGGTTGGTCCGGTCGACGGTGGCCAGAAAGTCCGTTTGTGTGTTCACCCTACAGCTCCATCGAGGGCTGCCATGCCCACTCGGGTCGGTTGCGTGGCGCCCTCTCTTTGTCCACGCTTTGACCGTTGCCGTCCTGCAGGGCGAGCGCCTGGCGAAAGACGGCGCTGAGATCGGGGAACCAGCGGGCCTGGCCGTTTACTTTCGCAATGACGCACCGGGGGAGTCGGTGGGTTACGACGACCGTAGCGATGATCGGTCTGTCTTCTTCCATGGGCAAATCCTTTCTTGTTAGGTCGGCAGCGGCACCTGCTTTGTGCTTGCCGGCGGCTGAGGCGCTTTCTTTTGTTGCTTCGGCGCGGCAGGGCATGGTTCGAGCAGGCCGGCTTGCATCGCGGCCTGGTCGCGCGCCGCGTGCACGCCGGTAAAGTTGCCCGTGTATCCGCTTGGCCGCCGGCATGCCTGCCCGATCTTGGCCAGGCAGGTGGGACAAGGGACTTCGAGGGCAGGGTCGCGTGGCCATTCCTGCCCGCACAGGCAGCATCGGACGGTCATGAGGATAGCTCCTTCCTGGTTTGGTTGTGTTGGACATGAAGGTGCTGGCGCCGGGATCTCGAGATCCCGGCGCCAGCATCACACGGAGATGAAAACGTGCGTGTTCAGAACAGATCGAGCTGTCTTTCTTCGGCCTGGGCAGGCTGTTTTGGTTGTAGTTCTGTCTTTTCTTCGGGTCGTGATGGTGTTGCTGCCGTGTGTGGATCTTGCTTTTCTTCCCAGCGTTGGATGGCTTCGGCGAGCGCACGGACTGCGACGGCGTGGGCATTGGGGTGGGTGCAGACGTAGCTGTCGAGCCAGAGGCCCAGGAAGTGGTCGCACCGGCTGCAGGTAGAGTAGCCATCTCCGCCGGGGAATCCGATCATGCGCGGGCGATCTGGATTTGGATTGACAGGGCCGTTTCTTCGGGGACAGGCTAACGACCAATCTGGGCGGATCAGGCCACACTCGCCGTTCTGCATCTTCCACGCGATGAGTTGGTCGCGCGTGGGCCTGGCGGGGAGACTTTTCATGAAGGACATGGTATCCTCGCGATCATACGTTGGTGATGTTGTCTCTACCTGGTCGGTGGCGCCGGGCTGTCGGTGCAGGGCCACGGATATGTTGGGGTCCATTGGCCCCTGGCGCGCGCTGCCTCGATCTTCTCACAGTTTTCTATGTACTCGTCGAGAGATGGCTCACAAGGACCACCACAGACACCGGATACACCGTAGTCGATCCAACGCTCGAAGTATTGCGCGAGTGTTTGCTCGCGAATTTTCAAGTCGGCGAGGATTGCCTCGCGGCTGTAGCCAAGTGCATAGAGATAGATCAATCGGGCAGGCCTGCGGCTGCGATGGTTAGCCGGTTGCGTGGCGACAGGCTCAAGGCGTTTCATCTCGCACGGCATGGGCAGCCACTGCCGGTCGTTCCAGTCCAACGTCCACCAGGCTTCCAC
>JAFGIA010000463.1 GCA_016929795.1 Anaerolineae bacterium | reverse complement strand
CTTCTGGAGGATTCGCTGGACGGTTTCCAGCCCGGCCCTCACCTGAGCTTTGTCGTCCACCTCGACGGCATGGCCAGAACTCACGATCTTTATGCCGGGCGTGAAGGGGTATTTTCCACCGCCATGGACGCCATCAGCGCGGCCAAGCGCCGTGGGTTCCGGGTGATGGTGAACACGACCCTGTACAAGGGGACGGATATCGCAGAGACGGTGCAGCTTCTGGAGCTTCTGGCTGACATCCCGGTCGACGGCATCATGATTGCCCCGGCTTTCGGCTTTGAAGGGGTCGACGCCGACCTGTTCCTGACCCGCTCGGAAGCGATTGCACGCTTTGGCCCCATTTGCGACTTGCAACGCCGCGTCCCCTTTGCCAATACTCCCCTCTACCTGGAATTCCTTGCAGGCAAGCGCGAACTGGCTTGCATTCCCTGGAGCACGCCGACCCGGAATCCGCGGGGATGGAGACAGCCCTGCTACCTCCTGGCCGATGGCTATTGCCCGTCGTATCAGGCACTGCTCGAAGAAACAAACTGGGAGGCGTACGGGCCCGGGAACGACCCACGATGCACCCACTGCATGGTTCACAGTGGTCACGATGCAGCGGCGATGAACGAGGCACTGAGGAGCCTGCCCGCCATGTGGCGCCTGTTGAAATGGGCCCTCTCCTGAGCTCGCGCTCACCCGGCAGGGCTCGCCGTTGATCGCCCTGCTAGCTGCGCTAGAGGGGGAAATATCCGGCCTGCGACGGCGGATGGCGTTGGCGCCTCAAGGCGTCGCCGGGCTTGGCGGTCACACCTACAGCGGCCAGTACCAGCACCAATCCGTGCTTCTGGCATGGACAGGCATGGGACGGCAGCGAGCCGAGGCAAGCGCCACGGCAGTGCTGGCCGGCTGCCAGGTTACCGCCGTGCTTTCTATCGGGTTCTCCGGAGCGCTGGCAGGGCAGTTGGAAGTGGGCGATCTGGTTCTCGCCTCCGAGCTGATTGGCACAGACCCTGCCGGTAACGTGATCGAGCCAACCATCTATCGGCCCAACCCGTGGCTGCTGCGTGCAGTCACGGAGGCGCTCAATGCCACGTCGCTGCGCACTGTGTCAGGGCCGACGGCGACGACGCCTGGCATCATCACCACGCCGGCCAACAAACAGGATCTGGGCCGGCGGACCGGTGCCATTGCCGTGGACATGGAGAGCTATTGGGTTGCCAGACTGGCCTCGGAGCGAGGCTTTCCCTTTCTGGCGCTGCGGGCCATTTCCGATGCGCAGGCGGATCTTTTGCCTGCCCTGCACCAGGTCGTGGACGCGGATGGCAACCCAAGCGCGCGCCGGCTGGTGCCCCACCTGATCCGGGAACCGGGCAGCCTGGTGGCACTGCTTGGGCTGGCCCGCAATGCCGGCCGGGCACGGCGGACGCTGACGGCGGGTGTTGCCTGCGCCGTGGCCGCCCTATAGATGCACCTCGCGCCCTGGTTCGTCTCAGTTTGAATTCAGGTGTGAATCCATTCGACAAGTGCCTGTCATAGCATAGTGGGTGACGAGCAGCAGATCATCTTGTACTTCGATAGGGCCCGACTGCGGTCCGAGTCCTGTGTTTGCTTAACCTTCGAACTCGAGCAGGACTGATAACGGGATCGCCATGGGTCTATTGCAGACCTTTTGTGCTGATCTGTGCATCTCCGTGGAACCAGCACTAGCGCCTGACGACGAGCGGCAGGTAGTGCACAAACCGCGCAACAGCCGACGCCTCGGCTGCGACGGAGGCCCGGCCGTTCAGGTCGACGCTCTCGAGTGTATAGATATAGCCTGTGCCCGGGGTCACCCCCGCGTCGAGCCAGCGGTAGAGTGCGCTGCCGGGCGAGCCGGGCGCCTGCGCCGGAATGAGCTCGTCGTTGACGAGCAGCCGCTCGCCTCCCGGCGCGACGCGACGGTAGAGGTTAAAGCCGAGGTTGTGGAGATCGCTCGCAGTCTCCCACTCGAGGCGAATGGCGCCGGCCGCAGCAACCGCTTCAAAGTAAGACAGAGAGACGGCCGTCGGCGCGTTGTTCGCCAGGGCGAACGGCGAGTAGGCGCCAACCCCCGTCACGCGCACCCAGTTGTTCTCGACGCCCGAACGATCGCGGGTGTCGAGTGTCTGCAGATCCCACGCCGAACCGTTCCAGTGGTAGACGTTGCTCGCATCCTGGCCATTCTCTTCGGCGTCGCGGTAGTAGAAGGTGATGTCGGCCATCCGGTCGGTTCCCGGCTCGATCTCGAAGCAGCGCTGCACCGCCGTGTCAAAGCCGGAGCAGGTCTGGTTGCCATAGACGGTCACGGTCGTCTCCCCCATGCTGCCCGACGTCGGCACGAGGTCCACGCCATAATAGGTGGTGCCGACGCCGAGGAAAGAGGTGGTCGCCACATCGGGCACGTCCTTTGTCTGGCGCAGGCCGCCATCGTTGGTCAGGGTTCCGCCCACGGCCGTGATGTCGTGTGTGCCCGCGTCCAGGACGGTGCCATTGCCTACTATGAGGTTGCGGTCGACGGACAGGTTGCTGTCGAGCGCCTTGGTGCCCCCACCCGTCACCTGGAGATCGTAGAAGGTCAGGTCGCTGGCGCCGGAGCTCGTGGCAGAGATGGACACGTCGTCGAGATACCATTCATCCATATCGTCGCCTTCGTAGCGAAACGCCAGGTAGACGTTCTGTCCCGCATACGTGCTCAAGTCGATGGTCTGTTCCACCCACGAGTTGCCGGTGTCTCCGCTCCACACTTCGACATAGTTGGTGGGAGGGCTGCTGCAACTGCCTGTACAGATCCACACGCCGTGGTACCGATAATAAGTGTCGTAGTAGTCCCTCTGCCAAAAAGACAACTCAGGGCTGCTGCCGGCAGGCAAAGCGATCTCGGGCGTGCGCAGCCAGGAGACGGCGCTGCTCGGCAGGTTGTCGTCGTTGTGCCAGGCGAAATAGGTGCCGCTTCGCGGGCTGCCGTGCGATCCCGCCGTTCCGGTCTGGCCCCAGCGCCAATAGGGGCCTCCCGATGCCCCCGATTCAGTTGTCGCCCACCCTGCCGGGGGAAAGGTGCTTTCAAAGCCTTCGGGCCCAAGATAGTAGACGGTGGTGGGTGTCGCGACCTTGCTGGCGACCTGGGCCTCGCCGTCCAGCACCACGCTGCTCGTGCCCGGACTGAAGGTGCCCTGGTCGGACCAATCGCCCGCCACCAAGAGGTTATAGGCGCCGGCAGACAGCGTGGCCCCCGGCAAGATGGTCAGGTCGCCGTCCACGTCCAGGTTGCTCTGCACGGTCAGTGTCGAGCCGGTGGTGTCGTGGCCGACCTGGAGGCCGGCAAAGTGGCTACCGGCGCTGCACGACACGGTTTGTGGCGCGCTACCGCGAAAGACGGTCGTCCCCGCCGTCGCGACAGAGGTACCGGTGCCCGCCTCGCTCCAGTTGCCATAGACGCTCAGGGGCACGTCGGCGGGCGCGTCGAGGTGCGCGCCGTCCTGGATGAGCACGTCGTGGGCATAGGCAGGGACATCGACCGACGGCCAGTTCGGCGCCCCGGCAGGAATGACGACGTCGTCGATAAACGCCGGCACGCATCCCGTGTCCCAGTTGAGCGGGTCGCTCCAGCTCGAGCTGCTGGTGCCAAGCCAGGTATAGGTTTGCCCGCTCGCCGAGATCGACACGTCGTCGATGGCGATGCCATCGGAGCCGGGCCAGCGATAGTTGTCGTACTGCTGGAACAGGATCTGAAAGTCGGAGGTGAGCGCGCTCGATCCCCAGCACGCCTGGGCGGCGGTGTTGAGATTGATGCTCTGCTGGACGTAGGCCACCTGGCTCCCGGTAAAGTTCCAGATGCTGCACCAACTGTCGGATCTGTTGCGCCGAATAAGCACGGCATCCTGGGCGTGATCCTCGTCGGCGTTGTCGCGCCACCAGAAGGTGAGTACCGCGTCGGTGCGGCAGGCGAGATCGGCCGAGAGGATTGCCCCGGCTGTGGCGAACTGCCCATAGTCGGTTTGATCGAGGATCAGCGCATAGCTGCCATTGGCGGGACAGTCCATCGTGTCCGCACGCCCAAAGCCATCGCCGGCGACCGTCCAGGCCGCGTCGAGGCGGCCCGACTCAAAGCTGTAACTGTCGCCGGGGCGCGCCCGCTGCGGCTCGGCGCCAAAATCGACACTGCCCACGTCCGCCCCGGCAACGGTCACTTCCTGGGCCGCGGGCACGGTGACCCACCGCTCGCTGCTGGCGGCGACGGAATAGGTCCCATCCCCCACCTTCAGGCTGTAGCAGCCCGTCGCATCGGTGCGCGCGGGCGGCACGCCAGCGCCCAGGACGATCCAGACGTTCTCCACACCCACGCCGTCGTCGCGTACGCAGCCCGAGAGGATGTGGGTGGCACCAGCGTCCACTGTCCCCTGGTAGGGGCGGTAGTTGTGCTTTGTCACCGTCACGTACAGTGGGCCATCTGCCGCCGCGGGGCTGAGTGCAACCGCATTGCTGCCGGCGACCGAAGAAGCGATCTGCCCGACGATGGCGCCGTTCTGGACAATCACGATCCAGGCATCGGCGACGTCGACGGTCACGTCGAGGCTCGTCGCACCCGCGCCGACCGAGGTGGGATGCGACACGACCATCGACTGCGGCACGTCCGTCCAGATCTCGAGCGTGGCGTCGCCGAGCAGATGATGGATCTCCATGGTGGTGAGGGTCGTCGAGTTGGGGGGTGGGTATTGAGTCAGCAGGTAGGCCTTGCCCCAACCGAGTGCGTCTCCCAGGCGGTAGAGGTCGTCGCGGAAGGGCGAGCCGCTGCCAAAGGATGGGAGCATGCCGCTCCAGATCGCATCGTAGTAGCCCTTGACGAGGGCGTCGTTGTACCAACTGTAGCTGACGCGGGTGGCGCCAAACACGGCGATTGCCTTGTTTTGCACGAGGAACTCTTCGGAAAAAGAGGAACTGCCAACATAGTCGCACCCCTCTTCATCCGTCTCTGAGTCGAACCATGCGGTTTCACAGTTGATAGAGAACACGACGGGCAGCTCCTCGGGATCGGCGTACCCCAGACCGCGCACATCTCGGCTCAAGTACTCGGGGTCTCCCCATCCATAGCTGATGCCGTGGTCGCGGTGGTTCAGGATAAAGCGTCCCTGGTTCATGTTGTTCGTGACACACGTCCTGTCGCTGTGCGCCAACAGTGCTGCCCGCACGTCGGCAGGAACCGGCGAGCCATCGTAATAGTATTGCGGGGATGTGGAATTGGTGGTGTAGCAGCGGGTGGTCGTCTTGCTCTGGTTGTTTACCAGATAATCGCGGATCTCTTCCGACGTCTGAGTAAAGAGCCTGTCGGCGGTGCCGTCGTTGTTATCGTCCTGGAAGTAGGCTGCCACCTGAAAGTTGCTATAGAAGCTGCTGTCGGCGGGTGGGTCCTGCTCGTACTGCAGGATGCTGTCGACGATGCGCCGCGCCTCTTCCTCGGTGCTGGCAGGGATACGCGCGCCGGCCATGTCGGGCATATAGTCGTCGCCGGCGGTGGTAAAGTAGTAGAGATCGGTGCCTGTGTGCGTGCTGTGATAGCTGTGCATCGTCACATAGTGCACCGGGATCTGTTCCGCGTCGCCCAAAAACAGGACGTAGGCGGGACGCGGGCTCCAGGTATCGTACGCGTTCTGGATGTAGGCATCGATCTCGGTCAGGCTAGAGCCTGTCTCGTCCGTGGTCGCCACCACCGTCAGGAGGCCGCGGCGCGTCTTCCACTCAGCCAGGTCGCGGGCCGGGCGCTCGAAATCGGGCGCCGTGATGATCAAATAGTCGGCCCCCGTCGCGTCGGTCACGAACCCTTCCGGACGCGGCGGCGGCGCCTCGATGGCGTCATAGTTGAGAAACAGGCGCCGGTACATGCGCTCGAAATTCTCGGCGCGAGGCGCGCCGCCGGTGAACAGGCCGGTGCCCCCCTCAAACCGGATGCGGACGCGCAGGTAGGTGTGGAGCGTCAGCGTCCTGGTCGCGGGGTTGTACTGCACGGGGTAAAATTGCACGAGGACGTAGGGTACGTCGCGCAGGCGTCCCGTCTCTTGCGCCACGATGGGGGCCACCGGATAGGAGACGTCACGCGCGTAAAAGCCAGCGTCGAACAGGAACTCCTCCCCCTGCGTGCCGCGCCCGATGACCGGCTCGCCCTCGACCGCCGGCAGCGGTTGATCGGGCAGCGGCGGCTGGGCGGGGTAAACGAGCACATCGGGATAGGTTTCTGCACGCGATTCGACCACCTCCACATCGACCCTCGCGCCGAGTGGGACAGCGACAAAGCGGGCAAAGGTGGGCAGCTCGGGGCGCCCCACCTCGGCGGTGCGACCAGTGTGGGGCAAGATGACGCGCTGAAAGACGTTGTCGTCGACGGTGACCTGCTCCAGCTCGATGCCGGGCACCGACACGTCGAGGATCACCTCCCGGATGCTGGTCGACGAGGCCTCGATCCACGGATCAGGGGCGGCGCCGGGCGCAAGAGCGGCAGGTACCGCCTGGGCCGCCAGGCGGGCGGGCAAATGTCCTGCGAGGGGGAGAACAAGTGCCAGGAGCAGGACTAACATCGACGCTTTCTGAAGGAACGAACACAGCTTTTGCACCATCTCCTCCCCTCGATAAGTATTTGCAAGTGAGCGATGTCATCGCGCCACGCGCGAGACGAAACTGAACCACGGCGAAAGGAGTACATTCAACCAGCCAGGCCCGCCTGTTAGGTCATCGATCACCAAAAAGTGGATAACAAAGCGACCTGGATACAGTATGCAGAGAAACAGTAACATATTTTGCGCGCGGTGTCAAGCGGCGCCGCCAAGTCGTGACAACAATTCCCAACTTCCCCCAGCACCAACTTTCCTACCACCCATTTGTCAGGGAGAATGAAGTGTGGTAGAATGGTTCGTGTGCAGTGCTATGCGCCCCATGGTGGGGCCGCTGGTCACAATCACCTGCCGAACTCATGATAGACAGTGAGGTGGGCGAAACGGACTATCCTATCAAAGAAAGCAGAGAGGGCCAGATGAAGATCAACTTTGCCATGTGGAAGACCGCTCTGTGGACCCTTGTCAAAATGGACAAGAAGGAGGAGTGGGACCAGCTCGATGTCGTCTCCAAGTGGCTGATCGCCACCCGTTCGGCGGTGACCACCGTGACCCTCTTTTCGTGCATCATCGCGGGACTCCTGGCCGCGCGCGATGGCCATTTCAGTTTTTTACCCTGGCTGATCGTTACCCTCGGCCTGTTTATCGCCCACGGCACCAACAACCTCCTCAACGATTATACCGACTACAAACGCGGGGTGGACCAAGACTACTACTTTCGCACACAATACGGGGTGCACCCTCTTGTGCAGGGGTTCTGGAGCCTGCGCCAGCAGATCCAGTGGTTCGCCGTCAGCGGCGCGTTGGCCTTCCTCTCGGGCATCTTTGCCCTCATCTATACCGATTTTTCGCTCGTGGTCATCGACCTTTTCATTTTTGGAGCCATAGTATTGCTTCTCTACACCTGGCCACTCAAATACCTGGCGCTGGGCGAACTAGCCATCTTTTTGATCTGGGGCCCGATCATGATTGCCGGGGTATATATTGTCCTCGCCCAGGGCTGGACGGATAATGTGTGGCATGTGGCCCTGGCGGGTGTCCCCTTTGGCCTAAGCGTGGTCAGCATCAACATCGGCAAGCACATCGACAAGATGATCGACGACAAGCGCAAAGGCGTGGGCACCCTGCCAGTCAGGCTGGGCGAAAAGGCGTCGCGCTACATCAACATGGCCGCCCTGGTGCTTATCTACCTCGTGATTCTGTACCTGGTCTTTGTACCAAGGTACTTGACCCCGGTGATGCTCATCGTCTTCTTGGCCGGGAAGCGCCTGGTGACGGCTCTCGGTGTGCTTACCCAACCTCGCCCGGAGGAACCGCCCGAAGGCTATCCGGCCTGGCCGACCTGGTTTTCGGCATTCGCCTTCTACCACAACCGTTTGTTCGGTGGCCTGTTCGTCCTGGGCCTGATCATAGACACGATCCTGCGCCTTGTCGTGAGCGACTTCTGGCCGTTGCGGTAGCATGGAAGAACGAGAGCACTCACAGGGGCGCGCCATGGCACTGCAGGGAGGAAAGATCCAATGAATCCGGTCACACTGTCGCGATGGCAATTCGCCATCACCACCATCTATCACTTCTTTTTCGTCCCGCTGACCCTGGGTTTGGTCTGGTTCGTAGTCATCATGGAAACGGCCTATGTCCGTACGGGCAACGAAACCTACAAACGCATGGCCAAGTTCTGGGGGAAGCTCTTTCTGATCAACTTTGCCATGGGTGTGGTGACGGGCATCGTCCAGGAGTTCCAATTCGGCATGAACTGGTCCACCTACTCCCGCTACGTCGGCGATATCTTTGGCGTACCGCTGGCCATTGAGGGGCTGTTGGCCTTCTTTCTGGAGTCGACCTTCCTGGGCATCTGGCTCTTTGGGTGGGACCGGCTGTCCAAGGGATTGCACGCCGCGACGATCTGGCTTGTGGCCATTGGGTCGAACCTGTCGGCGCTATTCATCCTGCTGGCCAACGGCTTTATGCAGCATCCGGTCGGCTATACCCTCAACGAGGCAGCGGGCCGCGCCGAGCTGGTCGATTTTGGTGCCCTGCTCGCCAACCCGCGGGGGTGGTGGCTCTTCGTGCACGCCGTCACTGCCGGCCTGGCCACGGCGGCGTTCTTTGTGCTGGGCATCAGCGCTTATCACCTGGCCCGCAACCAGCACGTCGAGGTATTCAAAAAGTCATTCCAGATCGCGGCCATCCTGGGCCTCATCGGGGGGGTGAGTGTCGGACTGGCCGGCCATTTCCAGGGCATCTATTTGCTCGAAGTGCAGCCGATGGCCGCTGCCGCCTCCGAGGCCCATTGGGAGACTGCCGAGCCGGCACCGTTTACCGTAGTGGCTCTCTTTGACTCCACCGGCAAGCGCGAGACTTGGAGCCTGCAGATCCCAGGGGCGCTCAACTGGTTCTATTTCCCCAAGGTTGTCCGCAACATCCCGGGCATCAACCAGCTTCAGGCGGAATATGTGGCCACCTATGGCCCGGGAGACTATGTTCCGCTGGTGGCCCTCACTTTTTGGATGTTCCGGGTTATGGTTGGCGCGGGCTTGCTCATCATCGGCCTGGCGGCCTATGCCCTGTACCTGCCCTGGAAAAAATGGCCTCAGAAGTGGGCTCGCTGGCTCAAGTGGCTGCCTTTGGCTATTGCCCTGCCCTACATCGCCAACACCGCCGGCTGGATCCTGACCGAAACCGGTCGCCAACCCTGGATTGTGCACGGGCTGCTCAAGACCGAGAACGCCATGTCCCCCAACGTGGGGGCAGGTATGGTGCTTTTTACCCTGATCGGCTTTACGCTGCTCTATGCTGCGTTGATGGTTGCCGATGTGTACCTGCTGGTCAAGTATGCCAAAGCTGGCCCCAATGCAGCGATGCAAGAAGCCGTCGAGCTCGCCCCGTCGCCTGGCGGGGTTCAAGAATAAGCGGGAGAGACTGCCATGTCTACAGAATTTCTGCAAACCCTGTGGTTCATCCTCATCGCCATCCTGTGGATCGGATTCTTTTTTCTGGAAGGTTTTGATTTCGGCGTGGGCATGCTCATGCCCTTCCTGGGCAAGAAGGACGTGGAGCGCCGGGCCAT
>JAFGIA010000462.1 GCA_016929795.1 Anaerolineae bacterium | reverse complement strand
TGTCGGCTATCTCAAGCCGCTTAGCCTGCAACCGTGGCGCGTGGCGGGCAGGGTGGCCGACGAAGACGCAGCGTTCGCCAAAGCGGTGCTGGAGCTGGCAGCGGAGCCGTGGGAGATCTCGCCCGTGGTCCTCACCCCTGCCTTTTTGCGCCAGCACATCAGCGCCGAGATCGAAACCAACCTCATGCATCAGGTGCGAGCTGCCTTCGACACTGCCGGTGCGGGCCAGGACGTGTTGCTTCTCGAAGGCGGCGGCAGCCTTCGCGAGGGCTATGTCGTCGGATTGCCCACCCCTGCGGTTGCGGCGAGCTGTGGCGGCGAGGTCCTTGCCCTCGTCAAATATCGGGACGACGTGCGCGTGCTGGATGACGCGCTGGCAGCCCACACCCGGCTCGGCGACATGCTGTGTGGCATGATCATCAACCGGGTGCCACCTGACGCGACCGCTTTTGTGTCTGAAGTGGCCGTGACCTACCTCGAAAAGCGGGGCATTCTCGTATTCGGCGTGCTCCCAGAGGTGCCCAGCCTGGAGGCACTCACAGTCGGAGAGCTCTCCGACGTGCTCGAGGCACGCGTGTTGACGAAACACTATGACCCGGACGCCATTGTCGAAACGCTCACCATCGGGGCAATGACCGCCGACGCAGCACTCAGTCGCTTCCGCAAGCAGCTCAACAAAGCCGTCATCACCAGTGGCGATCGGGCCGACATCCAGCTTGCCGCCCTGGAGACGTCCACCACCTGCCTGATCCTGACGTGCAACCTGCCCCCCAGCCCGCTCATCGTCAAGCAGGCAGAAGAATTCAACGTTGCCGTGCTGCTTGTGCGCGCGAGCGCGCTCGAGACCGTCGAGGCCATCGAGCGCATTTTTGGCAAAACCCGGATGGGACAGATTGCCAAACTGCGGCGATTCGAGGCGCTGCTCGCCGAGCACGTCGACCTCGATCGGCTGTACCAGGTGCTCGGCCTCGAAGGAGGATCAGGACGGGCACAATCTCATTCAGGCGAGCAATCACCTGATCGAAAGGACGAACGATGACTGGCTTCAAGTCTATTCTGGTTCCATTGGACGGTTCGCCCCCATCGAAGCGGGCTCTTTCCGGGGCGACGGCCCTCGCAGCCACGTTTCGCAGCCAGGTCATTCTGCTGCACGTGGGCAACGTCGCCGCGCGCACTCCACCCACGCTGCACCCGGAAGTGGAGAGCGGCTGGATGAATGTGGCATTGGCATGTGCTTCTCGCAAGGCACGACAGTGCCTGGACGAACACGAGCGGGAGATAGGTCGCCAGGGGATCGCGGTACGCACCTTGATGTGCGACCGCCCACCCTGCGAGTGTATCCTCGACGCCGCCTCCAGCCAGCAGATTGACCTGATTGTCATGTACGAGCAAGCGCAAGAAGAGTTGGCGCGTTGGAGCCTGGGCGGTATCGCCGGTAAAGTGGCTGGGCAGAGTCCGTGCCCGGTGCTCCTCACAAGATGAACACAGACGTTTTGTTCCAGCCATTCCGCATAGGCAGTCTCACCTTGCCAAACCGGGTGCTGATGACCACGGTCAAGCTCGGCTACGGCACTCCGGACGGGCGGGTGAACGAGCGCCACATCGCGTTCTATGTGCGCCGCGCACAGGGGGGCGTAGGCCTGATGGTGACAGAGCCGCTCTACGTGCAGCGCAACGGGCGCGAGCTGCCCACCCAACTGGGGATCGACGACGACAGGCAGATCGAGGGCCTGCAGCGGCTGGTCGAGGCAGTGCACCACGCGGGCGGGCGGATCATGGCGCACATCAATCATGCCGGGCGCGTCGCCAACCCCAAGCTCGTGCCGGAAGGAGAACGCGTCTCGGCGTCGGCTGTGCGCTGCCCGGCGAACGGGATCACGCCTCGACCGCTCACCCAGGCCGAGATCGTGGCGACGGTGGCAGCATTTGCCGATGCCGCTCGCCGGGTCCGTGAGGCTGGGTTCGACGCGATCGAGATCCCGTTCAGCCACGGCTACCTCATCCACCAGTTTCTGTCGCCTCACTCCAACCGGCGCGACGACCGCTATGGTGGCTCGTGGGCCAACCGGCTGCACTTTGGACAGGAGGTTCTGGTCGCGGTGCAGGATGCAGTCGGCGACGAGTTCCCGCTCGTGGTGCGCATGAACGTCGCGGACTATGTGGAGGGCGGATTGACACTGGCGGATGCCGAGGCGCTCGCGCCCATGCTGGAGTCGATGGGCGTCGACGCCTTGAGCGTCACGTCGGGCACGATGTGCGAGTCGGTACCCTTTTGCCTCTACCCCACGGGCACGCCCAAGGCCAACCTGCTGCCGATGGCTGCCGCCATTCGGCGGACGGTCAACATCCCGGTGGCAGTCGCCGGCCGCATCCGCAGTCCCGACGTCGCCCGCGAGGCGCTGGCCCAGGGGTATGCGGACTGGATCGGGCTCGGCCGTGCCTTGCTTGCCGATCCCGACTGGGTGAGCAAGGCCGAAAAGGGCGACGAGGAAGGCATTCTCCTGTGCGCCGCCTGCCACCAGGGATGCCTTGCCAGGCTGCGCAAGGGCTATGGCACGTCGTGCATGTTTAACCCGCTGACCGGGCGTGAAGCCGAAGTGGAAATTCTGCCCGCCGAGAAGCCTCGCCGGGTCATGGTGGTGGGCGGTGGACCGGCAGGCATGGAGGCGGCGCTCATCGCAGCGGGACGGGGTCACAAGGTTACCCTATACGAGCGGGACGGTAACCTTGGAGGGCGGCTGCGTGAGGCAGTGTCGGTGCCGTACAAGGAAGAGTTCGCCGACCTGATCCGCCACCAGCAGCTCTACGTGCACCGCAACGGCGTGGACGTACACCTGAACACCGAGGTGACACCCGAGCTGGTGGCGGCCGAGGCACCCGACGTCGTGATCCTGGCTTTCGGCGCCGATCCGATTATCCCGCCTTTTTCCGGCCTCGAAGCGACCCGGTGGGTGACGGCCTACGACCTGCTCGATGGAAAAGCGGAGGTGGCGACCGGACAGGCCTTTATCGTGGGCGCGGGCACAGCCGGGTTGGAGACGGCCGAATACCTTGCCCGGCGGGGG
>JAFGIA010000461.1 GCA_016929795.1 Anaerolineae bacterium | reverse complement strand
CGGAGGGAGAGGGATTCGAACCCCCGGTGACCTTGCGGCCACTACGGTTTTCAAGACCGTCGCCATCGTCCACTCGGCCATCCCTCCTTGACGTGACGGCCGGACCTCTTCCCCTCCGGCAGCATCCCCTAGTATACCAGCCCCCCCCTGATTTGTCAAAAACGCGGGTACGGTCAGCCGTCCCCCCCCGGGTTACGCCCAAGTATCCAATATCCAATCCCTAACGTCGAATCTCCCATCTACCGGATGACTTCCACCCCCCCCATGTATGGCCGCAGCACATCGGGCACCACCAGGCTCCCGTCGCGCTGTTGATAGTTCTCGATCACGGCGATCATTGTTCTGGGCAGCGCCAGCCCTGACCCGTTGAGTGTGTGCACGAACTGCGGCCTGGCACCTGGCTCGGGCCGGTAGCGGATGCCGGCGCGACGTGCCTGGAAATCAGTGGCGTTCGACACGGAGCTGACCTCGAGCCACTCTCCCACTCCCGGCGACCAGATCTCGATGTCGTAGGTCTTGGCGGCGTGGACGCTGATGTCGCCTGTGCACAGCTCGAGCACGCGGTAGGCGATATCGAGCCCACGGCAGACGGCCTCGGCGTCCGCGAGCATTGCTTCCAGCTCGCCGTATGACGTCTCGGGCGTGGTCAGCTTGTACATTTCGACTTTGTCGAACTGGTGCCCACGTTTCAGGCCGCGGACATCGCGCCCGGCCGACATCTTTTCACGGCGAAAGCAGGGGGTGTACGCGACATAATTGAGGGGGAGGTTATCGGCAGGCAGGATCTCTTCGCGGTGCACGTTGGTGAGTGGGATCTCGGCCGTGCCGACGAACCAGAAATCATCCTCGACGTCGCGGTAGATGTTGTCCTCGAGGTGGGGCAGTTGCCCCGCGGCGACCATCATCTCGCGACGGACCATGTAGGGCGGCTGGACCTCCACGTATCCCTGCGCCACGTGCAGGTCGAGCATCCACTGGATCAGTGCGCGCTGCAGCCGCGCGCCGGCGCCCATGAGCAGGTAGAAGCGAGTGCCGGACATACGCACCCCACGCTCAAAGTCGATGATGCCCAGGGCCGGCCCCAGGTCCCAGTGCGGGATCGGTTCAAAGTCGAAGGTACGTGGCTCTCCTTCCTGGCGCACGAGCACGTTGGCCGACGAGTCGGGGCCGACGGGCACGCTGGAATGTGGCAGGTTGGGCACCCACAGGATCGCGTTTTGTAGATCGGCTTCGACGGTACTGAGCTCTGTCTCTAGCTTCTTGATCGCGTCGCCGACGGCGCGCATGCGCTCGATCTGCTTCTGGCGCTCGACTGGGTCCTTCATGCGCGCAATTTCCTTGGAGACGGTGTTTCGCTCGGCGCGAAGCGCCTCCACTTCGGTCAACACCTCACGCCGGCGCTCGTCGAGGGCCACAATGCGGTCGATGGGTGCTTCCATGTTCCGATCGGCCACTGCTTTTTTGATCATGTCGGGTTTTTCGCGGATGAGTGTCAGATCCAGCATGTTTCCTCCACAGTAACAAAAAACGCCCCCAACCGTCGAACGTGGGGCGCTGCCACGTGGCGCGATTATAGCATACGATGCGCCCATTGTCAATCTCGATCTGGCGCGGTCGGTGCGACTCTGGTATACTTGGAACGGCGAGGGCTGATCGGCATCTTGAACAGGTGCTCCGCCAGAAAGAGTATATATCGATGAAAAGAGTTCAGAAGTCCGTAGTGGGGTGGCTTCTTGTTTCTATGCTGCTGCCGCTCCTTGCCGTTCTCCCCGGCCCAGGCGCCGTGGCCCAGGACCCTTCTCCGACGCTGAATCTCTTTGTGCGGGAGGGTGAGGCATCCGCCACTCCCGCCGAGCCTGATCTTGGGGCTTTTCGGGACTTGGCTGTTGGGGGAGGTGAGATTGTGAGGCGCAGCCGTGCCGTGCTCGTCGACCCCAACCTTCTGCCCACCGATCCTGCGCGCGCTACCGAGTGGCTGACCCTCAACCTCTTTGACGATGTTGTGCTTGACGTGGCCCGCGATGGCCTGGAAAGCACCGGCAGGGGATATGTCTGGTGGGGCCATGTCGAGGGCGTTCCCCTCAGCCAGGTGATTCTGGTGGTCAGAGGGGGCCGGGTGACCGGCAACGTGGTCACTCCTGAGGCATTTTACCAGGTGCGTCACGCAGGAAACGGCTGGCACCTAGTCCGCCAGGTGGACCAGTCTGCATTCCCGCCTGAGGCAGGGCCGGTGCCTGTGGACCTCACTGAACCCGTGGACCAACCAGGGATGGCGGCGGAAATGGCCGACGACGGCTCGACGATCGATGTACTGGTGGCCTATACGCCCGCCGCCAGGGACTATGCCGGCGGCGCGCTCGCCATCGAGGACCTGATCAACCTGGCTGTAGCCGAAGGTAATACCTCGTATGCGAACAGTGCGATCACACAGCGGCTGCGCCTGGTCCACGCAGCCGAAGTCTCTTACACGGAGAGCGGGAACATCGAGCTGGACCTGGGCCGCTTGCGGCACACGGGTGACTCGCATATGGATGCCGTCCACGGCTGGCGCAACACGTATGGCGCGGACGAGGTCGTGTTGTTGGTCGCGGACGGCGGGGGCTTTTGCGGTATCAGCTATATGATGGACTCGGTGAGCAGCGAGTTTGCAGCGTGGGCCTTTGCCGTCGTGCAGCTCGACTGTGCCACCGGCTATTACAGTTTTGTCCACGAGCTTGGACACAACATGGGCGCGCGCCACGACTGGTACGTGGATGGCGGCGTTACGCCGTACACGCACGCACATGGGTATGTCAACCCGGCCGATCGGTGGCGCACGGTGATGGCCTACGATCTCGAGTGCGCCGATGCAGGTTACAATTGCACCCGGCTGCCCTACTGGTCGAATCCCGACGTCTGGTATGGCGGAGACCCGATGGGCATACCGGAGGGCACGGGGATTGGTTGCGCGCTCGGCGTGCCGCGGCCAAGCTGTGACGCCGACAACCGCAAGACGCTGAACAAGACTGCGTACACGGTGGCCAATTTTCGCCAATCGGTGGGCGCCCCGCCCAGCGCTCCCACGGGCCTGTCGGCCACCGCCATCTCGCCCAACAGCATCGTGCTCACCTGGACCGACAGTAGCGACGATGAGAGTGGGTTCGAGATTGAGCGCTCGCCTGATGGTTCTGGAAGCTGGACCTGGATTTCTTCGACAGGTGCGAACGTGACCGCATTCACCGATACTGGCGCGGTGGTCAATACTCCCTACGAGTACCGCGTGCGCGCTTTTAACCCGTTCGGGGCGTCGGACTATTCGCCGGTCGTGAGCGCCACGACCTCTAGTGGGGTGGGGCCTCTGGTTTTCCGCGGCTACCGGGTCGACGACGACGGTACCGGGTCGAGCAGTGGCGATGGCGACAGTGTCCCCGAGTGTGGGGAGACGATCGATCTGTTCGCCAAGCTAGAGAACCCGGGGGCGACCGCGAGAGGCGTCGTAGCGACGATCGGTTCGACTGATCCCCACGTCACCTGGCCCGGGAATGTCGTCGGGATCTATGGAGATATCGCATCCGGTGGCTCGGCCATGAATCAGCAAGCTTTCGAGCTGGCGCTCGATCCGGCCACGCCCCACGGCTATTCACTTCTCCTGACGCTCGATGCACTCGCGTCCAGTGGCGAGGCGTGGTCAGCTACCTTTTCCTCGATCATCCGCTGTTCATCAGAGCCCTTGCGTCTTGTGTCGCTGCCTTTCATGGCGCGCAACCATGTGGAGGGCTTGAACGCGCAGTTCAGCGGCTCTGCCGATGGCTGGCAGGCATCAAGTGGTGAGTGGTGGATCCACAGTGAGGACTGGTATACGACCGGTGGCCTGGCAGGCGCGTGGGCAACGGCGAGTTACGAGGAAACATTCGCGGATCTGGATTATGAAACGATGTTGTGGCGTAACGGCTGCGAAAACTGCGCCCATGGTGTGCTGGTGCGCGGCACCCCCTGGCCCCTGGGCACACTGAACCGCTGGGCAAGTGGCTACGGATTCTACCTGACGCGCGAGGGCCGCTTTGCCGTCTTTGACTATGGCGCAGGTGATCCCGTTGCTCTGCAGAATTGGACGCCTACCACTGCGGTGCACCCGGGTAGCGAGTGGAATCTCGTCCGCGTCGTGGCCAGTGGCAGCCGGCTTTGGTTCTATGTGAATGGCGAGCTGGTGTGGATGGGTGAAGACGATAGCCACGCGGCGGGGCAAGTGGGCGTGGCCCTCTATCGCGATGCCGACTCGGCCTTTAACCAACTGTGGGTCGACTGGGCACGTCTCGCCTCGCCCGTGCGCCCTCCCCTCGACGTCACGCTGGGCGCTGCCCAACGCGCGTTGAATGCCGCCTCTACCGATGATTCCGGGGGAAGCGACGGCGTGGCGCCGTAGCACGAGCGGGAAAATAAAAGAGGGGCAACCGGCCGGGTTGCCCCTCTTTGTTTGCCTGTCAGGCTGGCTAGACGCGGGTCAGGTACACGCCCGTCCGGGTGTCGATCCGCAAGCGGTCGCCCTCGTTGATAAAGAGCGGCACGTTGATCTTCATCCCTGTTTCGAGCGTCACCTCTTTGGTTGCGCCCGTCGCCGTATCGCCGGCAAAGCCTGGCGGCGCTTCGGTGACTTCCAGGTCGACGGTGATCGGCAGCTCTACGTCGAGCGACTCGCCTTCGTAGCTCGACAGCTCGATCTGCATATTCTCGATCAGATACGGGATGACATCTTCCATGAGTGCATTCGGCAGAGGGAACTGCTCGTACGTCTCGGTGTCCATAAAGTAGTAGAACCGGTCGTCGCTGTACAAATATTGCACCGTCTGGTGATCCAGCCGGATATCCTGCACCCTGTCGCCAGAGGTAAAAGTCTTGTCGGTCGTGGACCCGGTGCGCAGATTCCGCAGGCGGGTGCGAATGATGGCCTTGCCACGGCCCGGCTTGTTGTGCTGGTAGTCGATCACGCGGTACAGCTCACCATCCATGGTAAAGGTCACGCCTTTGCGAAGCTCATTCACGTCAATCATCGTTTTAACTCCTCGTCGCTGTGGACAATTTCAACAGGCGATTATAGATGTTCGGGTGCCGCCTGTCAAATAGAAGCGCTGCTCTTACTGTGGGGAATTGGATATTGGGCCCCTCCAATATCTAATACCCGATATCCACTACCTCAAACTCGATCGCGCCCAACGCCGCTGCCACCTCGGGTCGCGCCACCGGCTCGCCCACGACCACGCGCGCCGGTCCCATCCACCCCATCTCTTCGGGTGCACTTCCAGGCACGGCCCCCTGCACTCCTATCGTGGCATGTCCCCAGCGAAAGCGCTCGCGCAGGTCGCCTGCTGCCCCGATGGCGTGCAGCGCCTCCACTGCCTCTGGCCCCAGCAGGCGCGACGCCTCGTCGGCGGCAGCCACGGCGACCAGGTAACCCTGGGGGACCGCGTGCAGGAACTCTGCGAGCGCCTGGCTCGCGCCGGGGTCCAGGTGGGTGTCGAAAGCCGCGGCTGTCTCTACCTCACCCGTGCCGGGATGGATGACGACGACGTTGTAGCCGCGGCCGCCTGGTGACACGTCGGTTCCATCGACATAAATGTGGGCAAAATTCCCAACCTCTTGCCCGGCGCTCTCTACCAGCAAGTTAACCGGGGCCACCACACCCGTTGCACCCACGTCGCGCGGCGACACCTGCACCTCAGTTGCGGGGTAGAGGGTGTCGAAATGCAGCCAGATCTCGTTCAGGCCCTGCTGTACGGGAACCTCGACCTGGTATTCGCCCCAGCCGGGCGTGAGCGCCAGCCGAGCCGACGTCCAGCCGTCGACCTCGACGACCAGTTGCTGCCCGCCCGGGGGCGTCCAGGCACCAAAGCGCATCGACGTCTGTCCCCCCCCCAGCGGCACGAGCAGGCGCGCGTCTCTGTCGGTTGCCCACGCGAGGCCATGCGCTGCCGGCCCCCACCCTTCGGCGTAACTGAGGCGCGCCAGTGGCGCGCCTGGCACGATCTGCCACGTCGTAGGCCACGGCGGCAGTGTCACGCGGTAGGCCGCCACCTCGCCACCGCCGTCGAACCGGGTGACGGGCAGGGCGGACTCGACGTAGGGCACCACGAGCGGCCCCGCTTCCGGGTGGACGAGGAGGACCTGCACGTCGAAAAAACGGAGCACGCCGGGCGCCAGGGTCCTGTCTGACTCGATCACGGCCGGGTCCACCGCGTGTCCTGTCTCCAGGGCGATGAGCGTCTGGATCACCGGCGCCTCGGTAAAGTATTGGAACTTGTGCGGCGGGTTGCGCGACGTGTTGCCCGCCAGCAGCCGCTTTTCGTGGGCCGACTGGTAGTATTGCTCGAACATGATGATCGGGTCGAGCGTGCCCGTCACCCGCGCCCCGTTGCGCCACGCCACCGGCACATCGAGCAGCGTGAAATCCCCTTCCAGCGCGCCGATCCTGTCATAGATAGGTGGCACGCGCATGTCCGACATCGGCAACGGGATCGACAGGTGTTCGAAGAGGAGAAGGGCGACGAGCAGCGCCGATCCGGCGACGATCGCCCCCCGCCCGATACCCGAGACCCGGTTCCCCGCTCCCCGCAGCGTCCTGGCGCCATACCCTGCCAACATGGCGAGGCTGAGAAAGAGGAGGACGCTGTAGCGGCTGGGGTAGCGATTGCCCTCGAAGAAGGGGAGGCGGGAGACGAGGGCAAAGGGCAGCGGCAGGCCCGTGTCGTGCCCATTCACCTGGAGCGCCGGTCCCAACGTCAGCAGCCCAAAGACGGCGGCTGACAGCAGCCAGAAGCGGACCGCCGGCCGGCGCCATCCCGCCGCCACACCCAGGCTGGCGAGGGCAAGGAGCGCGTAGCCGGCGTACAGATGCTGGCCCACGCCGTGGTGAAAGTCGAACTCTGCCGGCAGCGCGCCGAACACGGGGTGGAGGCGCGTCGGGATCAGAAAACCGAGCAGGTCGGCGCTGAACACGTCGGCAAAGCCACCGCCCTCGGTCAGTAGATTGCCTTCGGCCTGCATTTCCGGGATCATCATCGCCAGCACGGGGGAGAGCCCGGCGATAAAGAGCAGCCCGACGACGGCCAGGCGCGTTGCGAGCGGAAGCAGCGACGCTGCCTGGCGGGACCGCAGCTCGCGCCACGCCTGCCAGCCGGCCCACAGCAGCGTAAAGAGTACGAGGAACGACGCATACGTCAGTTCCGCGTACGCCTGGAGCAGCAAAAAGAGGGCTGCCAGCAGCGGGTAGCGCCACCGGCGCGGCCGCTCGCCCATTTTGAACAGGTAGAGCACGTAAAACGGGATCCACTGTGAGCTGGCAATGTTCCACTGTCCCAGCGCCGCGTACCCCATCTTGCTCGACACAAACGCATAGATTCCGCCCGCCACCAGCGCGGGCCACGCTGCCCGCTCCCCGATTCCCTGTTCCCGGGCCAACAGGAACGCCCCGTACGCCCCCACTACAAACGAGGACAGGAGCAGCAGATTGCTCGCTGCGACCAGGCCGGCGGTGGCTTGTAGCGGGATAGAGAGCAGCCCGTTGAGCAGGGTCAACGTGTAGAAGGCCAGGTTGATGCCGAGCGGGTAAAAGAGCACGTCGCAGTCAAAAGGGTTCGTGCCCTGCTCCAGCAGCGAGTAACGCACCCACCACAGGTTCCAGGTCAATGGCGGATCGTCCGCCCCGTCACCTGGGACATGGCTGCCCAGGTGGGCAGCCAGCGGCCAGGTGAGGAGCAGGGCGAGCACGATATAGATCGCCAGGGCGAGCAGGTGTACGCGCAGCGCTGTGCGAGCCGTTCTCAAGATCTATCCCTCCGGCCAACAATCATACCACCCTCACCCAGTTTTGACAACCTGGTGGTATCATCTCAATAAAGGGGGGAAAGTTGGGGTGTGTGCGGGCACCGCACACACCCCAACCCCCGATTATTGAGCAGATACACCTGGTGGATCTGTTATTGCGGGCCATCTCCTCTGGCCGCGTTGGGGATTACTAATGACAGGTGCCAGCATTTTGCATTTCGCGCTATATCGGTTAGAATAGGTGTCATGCACACGACGTCGAGTCAACCACAAGCCGGGCGGGAAGCATACCGCGACGCGCTCGCTTATCTTTACAGCCTGACCAACTATGAGCAGCGCGGTTTTGCCGCCTATGCGCCCGAGTTCTACAACCTGGAGCGGATGGAGCGCTTGCTGGCACTGCTGGGCAATCCGGAACGATCGTATCGCATCGTGCACGTCGCCGGCACCAAGGGCAAGGGATCGACGTCGGCCATGATTGCCTCGATCCTGTCGGCTGCCGGCTACCGCACCGGCCTCTACACCTCGCCCCACCTGCACACCTTCCGCGAGCGCATCCAGGCGGGCGGGCAGATGATCTCGGCGGAGGACGTCGTGCGTCTCGTCGGCCACGTTCGCCCGCTGGCGGCCCAGGTGGAGGGCATCACCACCTTCGAGGTGATGACCGGCGTGGCGCTGGCCTGGTACGCCGAGCAAGAGGTCGACTGGGTCGTGCTCGAGGTAGGCTTGGGGGGGCGGCTCGACGCCACAAATGTCGTCACGCCCCAGGTGGCCGTCATCACGTCGATCAGCCTCGACCACGTGGCGATCCTGGGCGACACGCTGGCCCAGATCGCGGCCGAGAAGGCGGGCATCGTCAAGCCGGGCGTGCCCGTGGTCAGCGCGCCTCAGTATCCCGAAGCGCTGGCCTTGATCCGCGCCACCTGCGCTGAGCGTGGCGCGCCACTCACGCTGGTCGGCGACGCATGGACGTGGGGTTTCGGCCCCGCCGATCTCGAAGGGCAGTCGTTCACCCTGCTCGGGCCTGGCGAGGCGCTGGACGAGCTGTGGATCCCGCTGCTTGGCGACTACCAGGTGGTGAACGCGGCGACGGCCGTGGCTGCCGTGCGCCAGATCGACGATTCCGTGCGCCGCGTGCCCGGGGCTGCGATCCGTGCCGGGCTGCGCGCGCTCCACTGGCCCGGCCGTTTCGAGATCCTGTCGCGCGCCCCGCTGCTCGTCGTCGACAGTGCCCACAATGGCGACTCGGCGCGCAAGCTGGTGGCGGCGCTGCGGGCGCACCTCGACTATACCCGCCTGATCGTCATTCTCGGCGCCTCGGCCGACCACGCCACGCCCGATCTGCTCACCGCGCTCCTGGCGCCGGCCGATCGTGCTTTTGCCACCCGGTCGCGCCACGCGCGCGCTGCCAGCCCGGCCTGGCTCCAGGAGCGGGCTGCCGAGCTGGGGCTGGCACTCGAGGTCACCGAGTCGGTGGAAGAGGCGCTGGCGCGCGCGCGGCACGATGCCGCACCGTCCGACCTCGTGTGCTGCACCGGCTCGGTATTCGTTGCCGCCGAGGCGCGGGCAGCCTGGTTTGCCCGGCAGGGCCTCGAGGGGCCGGAAGTCGATCCACTGTAGCGCCAAGTTGTCTTTTCGACCGGGATGTGCTATATTCCCGGTATTCCCGCTTATCGTTGGAGGATAATTCGTTTTGGGTTACGATTTTGATTTTGGTCTATTTCAGATGGATGGCATCCTGGACGAGCTGGAGGAGAGCCTGTCGCACGATTTGCCCCTCCTGCCGCTGCGTGATACCGTCGTCTTTCCCCACATGATGACGCCTCTCGTCGTCGGCCGCGACCGATCGCTCAAGGCGGTCGACGCGGCGCTGGGCGAGGGGAATCTGCTCGTCGTGGTCGCCCAGCGTGACCCCGAGGTGCAGGAGCCTGACCTTGAAGACCTGTACGCCGTCGGCGTTGAGCTGGTCGTCGGGCGCATCCTGCGCTTGCCCGACGGGACCACGAATATTCTCGGCCAGGGCCGGCGTCGTGTGCAGCTCGTCGACCTGACCCAGACCGAGCCCTACATCCGCGCCCGTGTCCGGGCCCTGCCTGAATCGGATCAGCGGTCACTCAGCACTGAGGCGCTCATGCGTGCCGTTCTGACCCTCTTTGAGAAGGTCGTCCAGTTATCGCATACCCTGCCAGAAGATGTCTACGTGGCGGCGATGAACGTCACCGAGCCGGGCCAGCTCGCCGATCTGATCGGCTCGCTGCTTGATCTCGAGATGCCCGTGCGGCAGGAGCTGCTCGAGATCCTCGATCCCGAAGAGCGCTTGCAGCGGCTCAGCATCTTGCTCGGCAGCGAGCTGGATGTGCTCGATCTGGAGTCCAAGATCCATGACAAGGTGCAGCAGGAAGTGGACCGCTCGCAGCGCGAGTTTTACCTGCGCGAGCAGATGCGCGCGATTCAGAATGAGCTGGGAGAGGTCGACCTGGAGATGGCCGAGACCCAGGACCTGGAGGAGCGCCTGGAGCGCTCGGAGCTGCCCGACGAGGTGCGCGTCCGGGTGCGCAAGGAGCTTGGCCGCCTGAAGTCGATGCCCCCTGGCTCACCTGAAACAGGCGTGATTCGCACTTATCTCGACTGGCTGCTCGACCTGCCGTGGGCCGATGCCTCTATCGACAATCTCGACATCGGCGCGGTGGCGCGTGTGCTCGACGCCAACCACTATGGCCTGCCGCGTGCCAAGGAGCGCATCCTCGAGTACCTCGCCGTGCGCAAGCTCGCCGACGGCAAGCCATCGACACGCAGCCCGATCCTCTGTTTTGTCGGCCCGCCTGGCACGGGCAAGACATCACTGGGGCGCTCCATTGCCGAGGCCCTGGGCCGCCGGTTCGTGCGGGTGTCGCTGGGCGGCATTCGCGACGAGGCCGAGATCCGCGGGCACCGCCGCACCTACATCGGCGCCCTGCCCGGGCGCATCATCCAGACGATGCGCACGGCAGGCACAGTGAACCCGCTCTTTATGCTCGACGAGATCGACAAGGTGGGCATGGACTTTCGCGGCGATCCGTCATCGGCGCTGCTCGAAGTGCTCGATCCGGAGCAGAACTATGCCTTTTCCGATCATTACCTGGAGGTACCCTACGACCTGTCGCGCGTGATGTTTATCACCACTGCCAATCTACTCGATCCGATCCCACCTGCGCTGCGTGACAGGATGGAGGTGATCGAGTTCCCCGGCTACATCGAGGAGGAAAAGCTGGCCATCGCCCGCCAGTTCCTCATCCCGCGCCAGCTTGCAGAGAACGGGCTCGACAGGCCCGACCGCAGCCTGAGCTTTTCCGACCAGGCATTGCGCGGCATGGCGCGCGAGTACACCTATGAAGCGGGGGTGCGCAACCTGGAGCGCCAGATCGCCAACGTGTGCCGCAAGGTGGCGCGCCGCGTCGCCGAGGACAAGCCGGCGCCGCGCCAGATCACCGTCCAGTCGCTGTCCAAGTACTTGGGCCCGCCGCGCTTTGTGCGCGACCAGAATGACCGCGCCGACGAGGTGGGCCTGGCCCATGGCATCGCGTGGACCGAGGGGGGCGGCGACGTGCTGCCGGTAGAAGTGTCGCTGATGGGGGGGAAGGGGGCGCTGATGCTCACCGGGCAGTTGGGCGAGGTGATGCGCGAGTCGGCCCAGGCGGCGCTCTCTTACGCCCGCTCTCATGCGCAGCAGTTGGGTATCACGGACGTCGACTTTGACAAGGTGGACATCCACATCCACGTGCCCGAGGGGGCCATTCCGAAGGATGGGCCCTCGGCGGGCATCACCATCGCCACAGCGCTCATCTCGGCCCTTATCCGGCGCCCGGTGCACCACGACGTGGCAATGACGGGCGAGATCACGCTGCGCGGGCGGGTGCTGCCCATCGGCGGGTTAAAAGAGAAGGTGCTGGCGGCACACAGGGCCGGGCTAAAAACCGTCCTCCTGCCGCAGCAGAACAAGAAGGATATGGTCGAGATCCCCAAGCAGGTCAAGCGTGACCTAAAGTTCGTATTCGTCAGCCGCATGGACGAGGTGCTGCCCGTGGCCCTGCTGCCGGAGCGGCTCTCCTGAAGGCCAGTTGAGGCGATGGTGCCATGAGTTCTACAATGTTGGGCCTCATCCTCGCCATCCTCGCGGTGGCGTGGGTGGCGCTCTTTTACTGGACGTTCAAGACGCCCACGCCGCGCGTGAGCGCGCTCCTTTCATTCGTCGGCATGATCGCCGTCACCGGCATCCTCCTCTACTTTTTCTATGTCAAGGTCCTGGAGCGCGATCCCGACCCGATCCGTATCCGGCTTGCCCGCTTGTTGGCGGATGAAAAGGCCATCCTCTTGAATGACCTTGTCTTGGGAATGCCGGATGACCTGAATTTCATCGAGCGCCTGGATACGGACCAGGTGGAGGAGCAGATCCCAGAGGAGTGGCTTGCCTACTACCGCTATGACAGCACCGGATCGGGGGGCCCCTTCGGGGCGACGATCTATGACTATGATGGGTGTCGCCCGCCACAGCTTCTATCGTGGGAGCTGGTGCCGGCGGACTATGACTACCTGGGTCTCACAGAGATTTCGGCCTCGGTCGAAAACATCATAGAATATGGGGATCCCTTGTCGGGTGGACGCGATCTCCCAGAGGTGATCGTGAACGGCTTTACGCGCAGAGTTGTGACGGACCTGAACGTCTTTCGCCGGGTTGGCGCGCAACTGAATTGTGACACGGTAGAGGAGTGGCGCGACGCCCATCCGGCCAACCCCTGCTTTCCCAACCCGTTGCGCTACCAGAATGTTGGCTCCTTTCGCAGCAACTACCGGATCGAGCGCATCGGCGCGATGGTCCGCGTGATGGAGCGCAGCCCATTCGAGCGCAGCGAGATTGTGATCGTCCGCGACTATCGCCCCGAGAATGGCTCCTACTTTGAGCCGGGCACTCAAACCCTGCTGCCACCCGTGGAATACACCCTGGCTCTGGGTCCCGGCATCCCTGTCGACGTTCCACAGGTGTACTACCCCGAAAAGGCCGTGCTGTCGTTCTATAGCTTGCTCACCCAGGATAAAGATCTGTTGCAGAAGGCCAAGAGTTTTCTCAGCCCCGATGCGCAGGCCATGTATGACATCGAAACGGACTCGTTTGGCCTCTATCTTGCTCCTGGCGCACCGATCGAGAACAGAGAGGAGCTGGCTCGCGTGCTCACCTGGGAGATCGCCTATGATCCCGACATCGATGCTGAGCGTCTGCGCCGGCCGCGCGAGGTGACGGTCACTGTCGCCGGGGTCGATCTCGATGGGAAGATCGATTACGCCCATCCCTGCATCGTGACGTGGACCGTGGTCGGCGTCGGGAATGCAAGCGCGCTGCCATACGGCTGCGAGTGGCGCCTGGAGACCTATACCACCAACTGCGCGGTGGGCAAGTGATGGGGGAAGCACACCAGGCCGGCAGGAAGCACCCCTTCGATCTCTCGGCGCAGGCAGAGGAGCTCGTTTTCAGGAGCGAATCCACCTCGCCGGCCCGATTGGCAGAAACCCTGGTCTCGCTGGCCAATGCCGGCGGTGGCACCCTGCTCCTGGGGGTGGACCCGCGCACCGGCAAGGCACACGACCTGGCCGATCCCGACGAGGCCCTCGACCGCGCGCTGCAGTCGGCACTGGCGGCCGACCCGCCGCTGATCATCCCCCTACCGCAGGTGATCGAGATCGACGGCGAGCGCGTGCTGGCTATCACCGTGCCGCCCGGCCTGCCCCACGTCTATAGCTACCGGGGCAAGTACCTGGTGCGCGAGGGCACGCACACCCGCCCGCTCAATCCACGCCAGCTTCGCCGGCTGATGATGGAGCGCGGCGCCGTGAGTTTCGAGTCGGAAGTGCCCGACGGCGCACGGCTGGACGACGTCGACTGGGAGAAGGCGAGCCGCTACCTGAATAGCCTCGAAGGCTGGCACGCAGGCGACGCGCAGGAGGCGCTGCTGCGCCGCGGCTGCCTGGCCCGCGCTGGCGACGACGTTCGCCCGACCTATGCCGGCCTGCTCCTCTTTGGCCGCGAGCCGCAGCGCTGGGTACCATCGGCCGAGATCCTCGTCGCGCGCTACTCTGGACGGACGATGGAAGACACCTTTGTCAAAGAGGAGGTGCGCGGCACGCTGCCCGATCAGATCCGGCAGGCTGAGGCGTTCGTCGTGGCCAACATGCGCCGTGGCGTGCGCCTGGTGGGTCTCGAGCGGGTGGAAGAAGCCGAGTACCCGGCCGAGGCGGTGCGCGAGGCGATCGTCAACGCCGTGGCCCATCGTGACTACCAGGTCCGCGGCGACGAGATCCGGGTGTTCCTGTTCGCCGACAGGGTTGAATTCTACAGCCCCGGTCGCCTGCCGGGCCACGTAACGGTCGAAAACCTGGTGCGCGAGCGCTTTAGCCGGAACGAGATCGTCGTCCAGATCCTGTCGGATATGGGCTTTATCGAGCGCCTGGGCTATGGCATCGACCGCATGATCCGGCTGATGGCCGAGAGCGGCCTGGCGGAGCCACGCTTTGAGGAGACAGTGGCAGGGTTTCGAGTCACGCTCGCCGGCCGCGGTGAAGGGCTGGTGGGCATCGAGCCGGCTGCCGGTCAATGGCGGCACCTGGGGTTGAACGAGCGCCAGGAGAAGGCGCTCGCCTGCCTGATGGAGCGGGGCCGGATCACAAACCGGGACTTGCAGGAGCTGGCGCCCGACGTGAGCGCCGAGACGATCCGCCGTGACCTGGCCGACATGGTGGACAAGAACCTGCTGCTCAAGATTGGCGAAAAGCGGGCAACCTACTATATCCTAAAATAGCGCTCGATATCCCACAAATATCCCACATATCCCACACATATCCCACATTTTATCCCACAGCCACTGACAGCGAAAGCGCCGGACTTGCCTTCTGCACGTTCTTGTGTACAATGGTTTCTTGATGGATTGATCGACAATGTAGTCAGGAGGTAAGAATGCGTCCGAGCCATACCTTCAGGGTTATCCCCGCCCTGCCGGCTCGACTTGAGCCGCTGCGCGAGCTGGCCCACAATCTGTGGTGGACGTGGAACCACGAAGCGATCGACCTTTTTCGGCGGCTGGATCGCGACCTGTGGGAGGAAGCAGGCCATAACCCGGTGCGTATCCTGGGGGTGATCCGGCAGGAGCGCCTGGAGCAGGTTGCCGAGGATGATGGCTTTTTGGCGCACATGGGCCGCGTCTACCACGAGTTCGATGCCTACGTCAAGGACACGAGCACGTGGTATCAAAAAACGTATGGTGACGTGCAGGATGTGCGCATTGCCTACTTTTCCGCCGAGTTTGGCCTCACGGAAAGCCTCGGCATCTATGCGGGCGGCCTGGGTGTTCTTGCCGGCGATCATCTCAAGTCGGCAAGCGACCTTGGCCTGCCCCTGTTGGGGGTCGGCCTGCTCTACCAGCAGGGTTACTTTCGCCAGTACCTGAACCCCGATGGCTGGCAGCAGGAGCTCTACCCCGACAACGATTTCTATAACCTGCCGCTGGCGCTCGAGCGCCAGTTGAGCGGCGCCCCGTTGACCGTGGAGGTGGAGTATCCAGGACGCACCGTCAAGGCCCAGGTGTGGCGGGCCCAGGTCGGCCGCGTACCCCTCTATCTGCTCGATACCAACATCTCGGACAATGCGCCCAAGGACCGGGACTTGACTGACCAGCTCTATGGCGGCGACGACGACATGCGTATCCGGCAGGAGATTATGCTCGGCATCGGCGGCACGCGGGCGCTGGAAGCGCTCGGGCAGCGGCCCACGGTGTGCCACATGAACGAGGGGCATTCTGCCTTTCTTGCCCTGGAGCGCATCCGGCTGCGGATGCAAGAGGACAAGCTGACGTTTGCCGAGGCGTGCGAGCTGACGTCGGCGGGCAACATTTTTACCACGCACACACCGGTCCCGGCAGGCATCGACTGGTTCCACCCCGACCTGGTGGATCACTACTTTAGCCACTTTTATCCGGCCCTCGGCCTATCACGCCACGAGTTCCTCGGCCTGGGACGGATGAACCCGAACGACCCGAACGGCTACTTTTGCATGGCGCTCCTGGCGATGCGCCTGGCGAACAGGATCAACGGTGTGAGCAAGCTGCACGCCGACGTGTCGCGCCGCATGTGGCAGGAGGCGTGGCCGCAGGTGCCTGTGGGCGAGGTGCCGATTGTGGGTATTACCAACGGCATCCACGCCCGGTCGTGGATCTCGCACGACATGGCCGATCTGTACGACCGCTATCTCGGCCCACGCTGGGTCGAACGTCCGGCGGACCAGGCGGTGTGGCAGCGCGTGCCGCGCATTCCTGACGAGGAGCTGTGGCGCACCCACGAGCGCCGTCGCGAGCGCCTGGTGGCCTTTGCGCGCACCCGGCTGGCAGGCCAGCTCGAGCAGCGGGGCACCCGCCTGGCCGAGGTCCGCCAGGCGGAAGAGGTGCTCGACCCGGAGGCGCTGACCATCGGCTTTGCCCGGCGCTTTGCCACCTACAAGCGGGGCAACCTGCTCTTTTACGATATCGAGCGGCTGGCGCGGATCATTGGCTCCAAAGATCGGCCCGTGCAGCTCATCTTTGCCGGCAAGGCGCATCCGCGCGACAATCCAGGCAAGGAGCTGATCCGGCAGATCATCCACCACGCGCGCCGGCCCGAGTTCCGCAACCGGATCGTCTTTCTCGAGGATTATGACATGGTCGTGGCCCGCTACCTGGTGCAGGGCGTGGATATCTGGCTCAACACCCCGCGCCGCCCCCACGAGGCGAGCGGCACAAGTGGCATGAAGGCGACGGCCAACGGAGCGCTGAACCTGAGCGTGCTCGACGGATGGTGGGATGAGGGCTATACGCCCGAGACGGGGTGGGCCATCGGCCGCGGCGAGGAGTATGCCGAGGACCAGGCTGAGTACCAGGACCGGATCGAAGCGAACGCCATCTATGACCTGCTCGAAAAGGAGATCGTGCCTCTATTTTACGAGCGCGGGCGCGACGGGCTGCCGCGCGGTTGGATTGCCAAGATGAAGGCGGCCATGCGCGACCACGCCGGTGTGTTCAATACGAACCGGATGGTGCGCGAGTACACAGAAGTGTGCTACCTGCCGTCCGCACGGCGCACACACAGGCTGTCGGGCGACGAGCAGGTGCGGGCCAAAACGCTCGCGGCGTGGAAGGAGCAGGTGGCGCGCCAGTGGGGCCCGCTCCGCATCGAGCGCGTCTGGACCGAGCGCCCCGACGAGGCCGACCTGAAAGTGGGCGACCAACTCCTGGTGCAAGCCGAAGTGTTCCTGGGCGAGCTCAAACCAACCGACGTGGCGGTCGAGCTCTACCATGGCCCGCTGGACGGTGCCGGGCAGATCACGAATGGACGCACGCTGCCGACGCTGATCGCGCAATCGAAAGGCGACGGCAAGTATATCTTTGCCGGCGCGATTCCGTGCCGCACCAGCGGCCTGCACGGCTATGCCTTGCGCATCCTTCCCCAGCACGAGGACCTGGGCAACCCCTTCGAGATGGGCCTGATCCGGTGGGGAGGATAGGGGAAAACGACGTGTGACACGTGACCGCTGCGTCACGTGTCACGTTTCTTCGGCCCATCTGTGTAATACTGCCAGGGCGCGGATGGTGACCCACTTGTTCGGCCGCCCGACAGGGCCGAACCCGGCCCACGTATTCTCGGGCGTGCGGTCCAGGGGCCAGGCTCCGCCCGCACTTCGCCTGGCGCGGACGATGGCCAGCGCGCCCTCCAGGTTGGGCGACGGCGCTGCCCCGGCGCGGCCCACGACATCCACTGCTTCGAGCAGGTCGGCCAGGTCGTCCGGCGGGAAGCCGAACCGGTGCCACCTGGCCCCCTCACCGTGCTCTGTGGGGCAGTCGCCGCCCACCACAAGCACCGGCTCCCCCGATTCCGTCTCGCCGGTAAGGAATTGCACGGCCGCCTCGGCCGCGTCTCGCACCGCCGGCGAGCGGCGGGCCTCGGGCACCTCGACAAAGGCGCCAAGCGCCTTCACGGCGCCTGAGGGGCAGGGCCGGCCGGCGTCCATGCGCGCGGGCAGGGGGTGAGGTGCGTTGAACCGGCAGCGGAACCGGCCGCGGCGCACCATTTCGGCGAGGGCGTGCAGGCTGCCGTCGACGCGTGGATCGTGATAGCCAAGCTGGAGCATGGCACGCAGCAGGCCGCCGTTGAGGCACAGCGTGGCCCCCCGCGCCTTGTTCCCTGCTGTGAAGCGGCCGTCGGGCAGCCGGCTGTGGGTGAGGATGTAGTCGCAGGCACGTGCGATCGCGGGCAGGAGTGGGGCGCCCAGGGCGGCGAGAAAGATGACCTGCCAGGTGGTGGCCCTGTGCCGTGGGCTGTAGCCAACGCCTGGCGCCACCCAGTAGCCGGCGGGCCATTGGGCATCGAGGATGGCCCGCGCGGGACCCCAGCCCGGGATCGCCGTCCGGGCCGCGATCAGTGGGGGATCATCTGCCGCGCGGTTCAGCAGGTGGCGCAGGGCCAGGTAGCGTGCCGATGGGTTTTCCACCTCCAGCAGCCACTCGAGTGTGTCCTTCATCCCCCCCGCCGCGGCGTTCATGGCGGTGTGCGTGACAGAATGCCGTTGTGCAGGTAGTAGACGTCGCGGCCGGGAAATTGCGCGATCACTTGCGCGTCGGCCGCCGGGTTGCTGCCACGCGCATATACCACGTCGTCGTCGAGCAGCGGGCTCATGCCGGCGAGCAGGGCGCCATATTCCAGCCAGCGCTCGGCATAGACGATCACTACCGCATTCTCCAGCCCCGCCTGCTCGACCGGGTCGAGCTGGGCACGTGTGATGCCATAGAATCCGTGCGCTTCTTCCAGCCGCCACGGCATGTTGGCGACCAGGCTGACGGCCATCATCACGACCACTATTCCGGCGATGCCCCTCCGCAGCCACGCTGACGGTTCCTGCCCGGCGGCCCACGCCCACGCCTTGCGCGCGCCCACGGCCGCCAGGAGCCAGAGCCCGGCAAAGCCCTCGAAATAGTAGCGCGGCCCCCAGAGGCGTGACGGCGAGCCGATCCAGTAAAAAAGGTAGGCGACTACCAGGCAGGTGAAGGGGGCGGCCAGCCCCCAGTCGCGCGCGCGCCGCGGCCAGAGCGCCAGGCCGGCGAGCGGCAGCAGCCAGCTCAGGCCGGGCCAGCCGAGCAGGTCGGTGGCCGAGCGGGACAGGTCCTGCTTCAGGTTGATCCAGGCGTAGAAGGGCGAGTGGCCGCCGGGCATGGCGCCAATGCCCGGCCCGAACCCGATCCGGTCGTAGGGCCACCAGAGGACGTAGGGGTTGAGCCAGGGATCGCCCGTGACGGCCCACTGGTAGACAGGGAGGAGGGCGGCGACGGCGCCGCCGGCCGCGGCCACGAGCAGGTAGCGCGGCCAGTGGGGCTGGCGGCGCGTGACGAGCTGGCAGGCGCTGTAGAGCACAAAAGGCAGGGCGTAGGCCGCGGCGGTCAGCGAGCGGGTGAGAAAGGCGGCGCCAAGGGCCAGGCCGGCGCCGAGGGCATAGGCCGGGTGGCGGCCGCGCGCGGTCCAGATGAACCAGAGGCTGAAGAGGAGCAGCCAGACCAGGCTGGCGAGGTGCGACAGGAAGGAGCCACTCAGCGTCAGAAAGAGGGGCGAGACGAGGCCGAAGAGGGCAGCCAGCAGGCCCGTCCGGCGGTCGTAGAGCGTCTCGCCGAGGCGATAGACGAGGTAGAGTGCGAGCGCGGCGAGAAAGGGGTTCACCAGCCACTCCGCGCGCGCCAGCAGGCCGAGGGCGAGCAACGCGGGCCAGCCAGGCGGATATTTGCCAAATCGCGCGCCCCGGTAGTCGAGGACGAAGGGAGTCCAGAAGGCATCGGGGTGCTCGGGAGAGGGGACAGTGAGGCGGCCAAGGGCCAGCGTCCTGGCCTGGAAGAGGTAGGCGACCTCGTCCTCGAGGTGGGGCAGGCGCTCGAAGGCAAAATAGGCGATCGCGGCCGTCGCCAGCAGGGCGGCCGCGCACACGAGCAGGATCAGCCTGGCAGGCAGTGTCTTGTCACTTGTTTCCATGATGGGATGATACCACAGGGGCGGTGGGCAGGCAAGGGGCGGGGGGGATTGGATATTGGATATTGGGGAGCGGGCGCCTGTTCCCTGCTACCCGATACCTGTATCGTCGTAGCGGGCGGCGATGGCGCGGGCGGCGTCGCGGACCATGCGCACGAGCTCGGGGGGGGCGAGGACGGTGGCCCGGTCCTGGTAGGTGAGCACCCAGCGGCAGGGCCAGGCCAGGTCGGCCGCGTCGAAGGAGAGGGTGACCGAGCCGTCGTCATGCTCCGCCAGGTGCTGCCACTCCTCACGGCGCTCGCGGACGATGTGCGCCACGTCGGGTTCAAAACGCACCGACACCTGGTAGTAGCTGGTCGGGCGCTCCTGGGCCATCTGGAGCAGGTAGTCGCGTGCCGAAAAGGTGGGCGGCACCTCGAACGTCGCACCGGTGCCCTCAACCTCTTCGATGCGGTCGACGCGAAAGGTGCGCAGGTTGCCGCGCAGGTGGCAGAGGCCCACCAGGTACCAGTTGCCCCACTGGAGCGCCAGGGCGTAGGGATCGACGATGCGGCGGGTTACCTGCTGGCGGAAGGAGCGGTAAACGATGCTGATCTGCCGCCGCCGGGCGACGGAGCGGCGCAGATCGTCGAGGACCGGCTCCCAGGGGCCATAGTCGCGGCGCAGCCAACCGGTGACGACCAGGCGGCGCTGCACCTGCTGCACCTCGTCGAGGAGCGCGTCGGGCAGGACGTTGTCGAGCTTGGCTGTGGCCGCCACGACGGCGTCGCGGTAGGAGGCGCCCCACACGTCCTTGACCAGCTCGGCGCCCAGGTAGAGGGCGGTCGCTTCCTCGGGGGTGAAGACGAGGGGCGGGAGCTTGTAGCCGCGGACCAGCGAAAAGCCGCCATAGGGGCCACGCTCGGAATAGATCGGGATGCCGAGCTCGTCGAGCATGCCCATGTAGCGGTGCACGGTGCGCTCCGAGACGCCCAGCTCTTCGGCCAGCTCGCCGGCCTTGAGCGTGCCGCGCGACTGGAGCATCATGATGACAGAGATGAGGCGTGTGGCGACGTTGGTCATGGGGGTATTATAGCACAAATTGTGGACATGTCACGTCATGAACGGGGGTGTATATGACGGGGGGTGGCAGGAAATCGGGCAATTCGGAAATGGGGCACCCCCTTGGGGGTGCCCCATTTCCGAATTGCCCGATTGTCCTTTCACGCGCCTTATGTTATACTCAACGTAGCTCAACGAGGAGGAGGGCGCGCATGGCAGAGTATGACGTGTTTGTGTCCTACAGCCGGGCGGACAGGGCGTGGGTGAGGGGGGAGCTGCTGCCGAGGCTGGAAGGGGCGGGGCTGACGGTGTGCATCGATTATCGCGATTTTGCGGTCGGGGCGCCGATCGTGACCGAGATGGAGCGGGCGGTGGTCGAGAGCACCAAGACGCTCCTCGTGCTGACGCCGGCCTACCTGGGGAGCGCGTGGACCGAGTTCGAGACGCTGATGCTGCAGGTGCTCGACCCGGGGGCACGCGAGCGGCGGCTGATCCCGGTGCTGAAGGAGGCGTGCGCGCTGCCGGTGCGGATCGGGTACCTGGGGTACGTGGACCTGACCGACCCGGCGGAGCGAGCGCTGGGGTGGGCGCGGCTGCTGGGCGCGCTCGGCGCGGCGGCAGACGGGGCGAGTGCGCCGCCCCCTGGCGCCCGGCGTGAACCTGCTGCTTCCCCTGTGCCGGCGGCGCGCCTCATCCCCGCCATCGACCCTGATCACCCGCCGATCCGCCAGGTGCGCAAGCTGCTGACCGACGCGTTTGGGGCCGAGGAGCTGCGCCGTTTCTGCCAGGACCGGCCGGTGTTGCGCCCGGTGGTGGCGCAGTTCGGGCCGGGGCAGGGGCTGGCGGAGATGGTGGACGAGGTGATCGAGTACGTGCAGGCGCGGCTGCTCTGGACGGAGCTGCTGGCGGCGGTGGCAGAGGAGAACGAGCGGCAGTACGAGCGGTTCCTGGCGGCGTTGTGAGGGGGCATGTGGACCACGAAGGGCGCGAAATGGGCGAAAGGCGCGAAAGGGGGGCGCTCCCGGGGCGCGAGCGTTTTCTTTGGCTTTTTGGCGCTCTCGTGGGCCGAACGCGTCTGCTGGCTGCGCGGTGAGTGCATTGGGGAGGTAAGGTGACGGGGACGGAGGGGTACCGGCACGGCGTGTACGTCTCGCACGCGGAACCCGATCGCGATTGGGTGCGGGAGGTGCTGCTGCCACGGCTGGAGGGGGAGGGGCTGCGCGTGTGCGTGGCGTGGCGCGATTTCCAGGCGGGGGCGTCGCGGGCGGGCGAGGTGGAGCGGACGGTGGTGGAGAGCGCGAGGACGCTGCTGGTGCTGACGCCGGCCTACCTGGAGAGTGAGTGGGCCGCGTATGCCGACTCGATGGTAGAGACCCTCGACCCGGCGGCCAGAAAGCGGCGCTTGATCCCCTTGCTGAAGGAGGCGTGCGCGCTGCCGCTGCACATCGGGCGCCTGACGTACGTCGATTTTGCCGACCGGGCGGACGAGGAGATCGCCTGGAGGCAGCTCCTGACGGCGCTGGGGGCGGCGCGGGTGGTGCCTGGCGCACCCCTACCCCATGCTGCCCAACTTTACGGGGCGCGCGGCCGAGCGGGCGCTGCTGGGCGCGTGGCTGGAGGAGGACTGGGCGCACCCACTGCTGGTGGTGCGGGCGCTGGGCGGGTTTGGCAAGAGCGCGCTGGCCTGGCAGTGGCTGATGGACGACGTGGCCCCGGGGCGCTGGCCGAGGGTCGTGTGGTGGAGCTTTTACGACGAGCGGGAGTTTGAGGCCTTTGCGCGGGAGGCGGTGGGGTACCTGGCGGGTGCACCACGTGCGGCGCACCTGCCCACGCTCCGGCCCCGGGACGGGGCCGGGAGCGCGGGCCGAGGTGCACCGCACGCGACGCCGCGGCAGTTGCTGGAGGCGCTGCTGCGGTTGATGTACAGGCCGGGGACGCTGGTGGTGCTGGATGGGTTCGAGCGGGCGCTGCGGGCGTACGACTCGATGGGGGCGGCGTACCAGGGGGACGATGCGGATGGGGGGGAGCGGGCGGCGCGGCTGGAGTGCATCAGCCCGCTGGCGGAGGTTTTCCTGCGGGGGGTGGCGTGCCTGCCGGGGGTGCGGGGGAAGGTGCTGATGACGACGCGGCTGCGGCCGCGGGCGGTGGAAGCGCAGGGGGGCGAGCTGGTGGCAGGGTGCCGGGAGGAGGAATTGACGCAGATGGCGCCGGCGGACGCGGTGGCCTTTTTCCGGGCGCAGGGCATCCGCGGCGGGCGGGCCGAGATCGAGGCGGCGTGCGCGCCGTACGGCTACCACCCGCTCAGCCTGCGGCTGGTGGCGGGGCTGGTGGCGCGCGACCTGGCGCAGCCGGGGGATATCGCCGCGGCGGGGCGGCTGGACGTGGCGGGGGAGCTAGTGCAGCGGCGGCACCACGTGCTGGAGAGGGCGTACGGCAGCCTGGCGCCGGCGGGGCGACAGTTGCTGAGCCAGATCGCGTGCTTTCGCGGGCCGGTGGGGTACGAGGCGCTGCGGGCGGTGGGCGAGCAGACGTTTGCGGGCTCGCCGGCGGCGGTGGTGGACGAGGCGCTGCGCGACCTGGTGGGGCGGGGATTGTTGCAGCGCGACGTGCGGGAGGGGCGCTATGACCTGCACCCGATCGTGCGGCGCTACGCGTACGACAGGCTGGCGGGGGGCGCGCGGGCGGAGGCGCACGCGCACCTGCGCGACTATTTCGCGGCGGTGCCGGCGCCGGAGCGGGCCGGGCGGGTGGAGGAGCTGGGCGCGGTGATCGAGCTCTACCACCACACGGTGCGGGCGGGGCAGTACGACGAGGCGTGCGACCTGTTCCGCGACCGCCTGCACGACCCGCTCTACTACCAGTTTGGCGCCTACGGGTTGTGCATCGAGCTGCTGCGCGCGCTCTTTCCGGAGGGGGAGGGGCGGCCGCCGCGGCTGAAGAAAGAGGGGGACCAGGGGTGGACGCTGGCGGCGCTGGCCAACAGCTACGGCCAGAGCGGGCAGCCGGGGCGGGCGGTGCCGCTGTTCGAGCGGCAGATCGCCATTCGGGAGCGGCAGGGAAAAAAGGATAGTATCGCCACCGGGCTGGGGAACCTGGCCACGCAGCAGGTGGCGATCGGCGCGCTGCGGGCGGGGGAGGCCGGGCTGCGCCAAGCGATCGCGCTGTGCCGGGAGATCGGGGACGAGTTCAGGGAGGCGATCGGGCACCGGGAGCTGGGGCGGCTGCTCGCCTACCGGGGGGCGTGGGAGGAGGCGGGGGAGGCGCTGGCGGCGGCGCTGGGGATCTTTGAGAAGCAGCGAAATGTGCAATCCCAGGGGATTGTGTGGGCCTACCGCGCGCTGCGCGCGCTGCTCCTGGCCCGCCGGCACGGGGGGGCCGGGGATGGGGCGGCGCGGGGCGAGGCGGTGGGCAGGGCGGCCGAGGCGGCGGGCCGGGCGCTGGCGCTGGCGGACGAGACGGCCCACGACGCGAGGTTTGTGTACCCTGTACGCGACTATGTCGACGCCCACTGGCTGCTGGGCGCGGCGCGCGGGGCGGCGGCGGCGAGGGGCGAGGGGGCGGCGGCCGTGGCGGCGGCGGCCGAGGCGGACCGGCACCTGACGGAGGCGCTGACGCGCTGCCGGGGGATCAATATGGTCGATCACGAGGCGGACATCCTGCTCGACCTGGCGCGGCTGCGGGCGGCGCAGGGGGAGGGGGAGGAGGCGGAGCGGCTGGCGGGCGAGGCGCTGGCGATCACGGAGCGGAGCGGGTACGCGCTGCAGGGGGCGGACGCGCACCTCTTTCTGGCGGAGCGGGCGCGGGCGCGGGGGGAGGGGGAGGAGGCGGTGCGGCTGGCGCGGCGGGCGCGGGATCTGGCGCGGTGCGACGGGCCGCCCGATTACACATATAAGGTGGCGTGGGAGGAGGCGGGGGCGCTGCTGGAGAGGCTGGGGCAGGGAACCCTTTGACCTTTTGACGTTTTACCCGGTGTGTTTGATTGGCCGGCCCCGGGGACGGGGCCTGGAGCTGGGTATTCCGGGAAGCGGTGGAGTGTGGTCCACCGCGAGCGGGGGTGGGGGGCGGGGCGATGCGCGCGGCGGGGCGGTGGACTGTGGTCCACCGCGAGCGGGGG
>JAFGIA010000460.1 GCA_016929795.1 Anaerolineae bacterium | reverse complement strand
CTCCAGCCGGGAGGAACTTGCCCAATCATCCAATCGCTGCCCGAGGATGATCTTGAAGAGATCCCCTACCACGTCGACTGGAGCTTCCCATCCAATGAGATTGTGTCATTATCTATCAGCCCAACGCCGCCCATCACAGCCACAGTTGACGAGCAGGTCCAGATTCACGTGGACGTTGAAGTGGAAACATACGCGTCGGGCGCGTTACAGGTTGAGATCAGGGATAGCAACTCCATGATCCTCCGAGCTCGAGAGTGTCAGGCTGCGTTAGCTAGTTCGACGCAAAGCATCGACCTCCATTTCTCCGAATCGAATGAGAGAGCAGCTGATTATTACATTATAGCCCGATTTCGGCCAGGAGAGGGCTGCTATATCCACGATTCAAACGCAAGTGACGTGTTTGAAACATATCAGATCGACTGGGTTGCCCAGGAAGAGCTTCAAGCAATTGCGACCGCCAACCCTGCCGATCCACCAGATCGCGCCACCGTGCAGCTCATCGGCTCGGCCAGCACAGGGTCGCCAACCAGCTACTCCTGGGAATGGGTCGGCGGCCCGGAAAAGGTCGTCCCCTACTACAACTGGCACGCCGATACCCGCGTTACGCTCGATCGCCCTGGCATATATCACTACCGGTTAACCGTCTCGGACGGACAGTCAAGTGATAGCGCCACGGTCCAGATCAACCTGGGCCACATCCCTACAGCAAGTGCAGGGGTGAATCAATTCGGCCTTTCTATCGGCACCGAAGTGCAGCTCTCCGGCAGTGGATTCGATCCCCTGGGCCGTACCCTCCACTACAGGTGGACGCAAACGAGCGGCCGGGGAGCGCAGATCTCGGACCCCACTGCCCCCAACCCCACCTTTCTTCTCGAAGAAGCAGACACCTACGAGTTCAAACTCGTGGTCTGGATCGAGCAGGATGGGCTGGAAGTGGCGAGCGCGCCAAGCTATGTCACCATCAGCACCGGCGGCAGCGGTACGGTGAGCGGCATCGTCTATCAAGACCAGGACCAGGACGGCAGCTACACGGCAGGTGTCGACCTGACCGTAGTGGGCGCCCTGGTGCAGGGTGGAGGCGGCAGCGCATACAGCGACGCCGATGGCAGCTACCAGCTCTCCGTGCCCGCCGGCACGCACACCCTGTCCGCGCAAAAGAGCGGTGTCGGCACCGGCTATCGCGCCGGCATCGCCGTGCTGCCTGGTGACAACCTGACGAACGTGCACATCGGGCTGGGCACGGAAAATTGCCAGTATCCCGAGGGGATCAAGGTCTGCGCCGATAACCTCGACGAGTACGAGCCAGGGATCTGGACAGGTTCCAGCAACATCCGCATCGGCTCGCACGTGTGGATAGAGGGCAGCGTGACCGCGAACGTGAACAGTGGGCAGGAAAGCATCAGCGGCAATGGCGAGGTGAGCTTTGACCTGGGCAATGGCCAGAGGCTGCCCATCTACAGCGGTGACTATACCATCAATGTGTACGATGCGCTCGTAAACATGGGATCCGGTGCTGTGCGGGAGCTGGGAGACATCCTCGGCTTCCGCATCACTGGGACCGGGCCGAACGGCGAGCCGGACATTAACATCAATATCAACGGCTCGTTCACCCTGAGCAATGCCGAGATCGAGCTCCAAAAACCGTCGCCGGCATCCCTGATATTGGTCGAGTTCACGATCGACAGCCAGGGCAATTTTGGAGGCTCAGTCGAGAGTTTCACGACTCAGATCGGCGACATGGACCTCCTGGTGACCAATGCACAATTCAACAACGAGGGCTTGCTTCTCGACGGCACACTATCACTTCCCGACAGCCTATCCGGCGGCACCACCACAATCAACGTCGACGATCTCGGGCTAACGCGCGACGGTGTACAATTCAAGTCGATCCAGTTACAAAACTATACTCTCAGCGTCGGCGGGATGACGGCCTCTATCGAGAACGCTATCCTGACCACCGACGGCATCCAGGCCTCCGGCGACCTGACGATTCCGGCAGACATCACCCCAAATCCCGTCGAATTTGACGACATCATCATCACTCACAACGGTATTGAAGGCGGCACAGTACACCTGGAGCGGCTCGCAGACGTCACGGTCGGCCCGGCCACTCTGAACATGTACGATGCCACGCTCGAGATGTTCAACGATGGCACCGGTACCAAAGCAGTAGTCAGCATTGCCCGAGCCGACATGGTCCTCCACGAGGATATGGGGGGCGGCCATGCTACGGTGGAGGATCTCGTCATTTCGAACGAGGGAATCACCTTCCGTGAGGGCTTTGTGGCACTACCGACGATCAAGGTCAGCCACTTTACTCTTCAAGATACGTGGGTACGTATCGAGCAGTTAGCAGGAGAGAATGGGTACTCGTTCCAGGGCAAGGGGACGCTCATCATTCAACAGCTCGCCCCCGGTAGCAGCAATACGAACATTACCGCCGGTGTCCTCGTCTATATCACAGACACAGGCCTCGAATTCAAAGAAGCCGAGCTGGGCATCAGTGGGCCGCGCATCCCCCTGGGCAGCACCGGCGCGTTCCTTACCGGCCTCTATGGCAAAGTGGATTTCATGGGTGCCGGCACCCAATTCGACATTACCGTGGATCTGGAGGCAGGGCCTCGGGTGGGAGATCTCGTTGCGATCAGTGGGCAAGTGGGAACGACCATCAATTTGAGTGGTTGGATGAGCCTGCAGGGCAACATGAAGCTCTTCTCCTACGAGATCACGCAGGTTGAACTGAGTGTGAATAAGCCAGGAGTGAGCGATAGGGGTGTGCGCGGCACCCTGCACATCGACGTCTTTGCCATCCTGATCGGCGATGCAACCGTGTACGTCTACATGGATGATGGGGACAGGCCGGCGATCGAAGGCAGTGCGGACGTTCTCGTCCAGTTGCCGCTGGAGAAGGTGCCAGCGTGGATGCGGCCGTTTTTCGGCGACGTCGAGACGATCGAGCTGGCGCGGGCGACGGCAACGCTCGGCAAGTTCGACGGCGTGTACGGCATCAGCACCAACACCCGTTACGGTGATCTGTTCGACGTGACCGTCTTTGCCGATACCGAGGGCAAGATCGAGATCGGTATCGATTGGGACAACCCGTTCTGGGTAGCTTCCCCGCATGTAGTGAATGCGGAGCGACATCTCGCGCTCCCGGCGGGAAACGCAGATCGCTTTGCACCTGGAATCCAGAACGACGCATCGCTAGTCACGTTGGAACCCAATACCGAATCAGCTGCCTTCTACCTGGATGCTACGGGTGAATCGCACCTCACCTTCAGCCTGCTCACTCCGACGGAAGAACCGATCAACGCCGGAAACGTGGACCAATTCCCAGACGTGACGCTTGCCAGGCGTGGTGAAGAGTGGACGTATCTGGTCGCCATTCCGGCAGCAGGCGACTGGTACATGGTGGTGGACGGTATCCTGGGCGGGGAAGTCTATCAGACCGAGGCATTCGTCAAGAACTCGGCCCCGGCAGTGACCATCACCGGTATTCCCGGCGCAGGGACACTGGGCGAAGGTGCCGTCTTGCAGAGTGGCTACGAGATATCGTGGGCGGCCTCGGACCCAGAGGAAGCGGCGACGCTATCCCTCTTCTACGACATCGACAACAGCGGCTTTGATGGCGTGCTCATCGAGATGGGTCTGCCGCTTACCCAAACGTCCTATGTATGGGCACCAGATGAGCTGGCCTCGGGCAGCTACTACATTTATGCCAAAGTGGAAGACAATGCCAACGCGCCCACGTACGACTATTTTGACATTCCCATCCAGATCGTCAATACGACCCCACCCACTACCCCCGCCGGGCTGAGTGTACAGGCAGGTGTCACGACCACTGTGCTGACCTGGACACACAACGTCGAAGTCGATCTCGCGGGCTACCGGGTGCGCTACACGAGCGAGCCTGGTCCTCTGACACACGCGCTGACGACGACGCTCAACAGCATCGTAATCCCACGTGCCGAACGGTGGAAGCCATTGACCATGACGGTCGCCGCCTTTGACACATCCGGCAACGAGAGTGCCGAGGCAGTGCCCGTGGTGCTGCCCGCACAGCGTGTCGACGACGTTACGCCCCCCGAACCACCCGCCAGCATCACTCCCACGCTGGCAGGCATGGCGGTGCAGATCTCGTGGCAAGCAGCCGTGGCGGAAAACGACCTGGGTGGCTACCGCGTTTACTACGATACGCGCCACGATGCCCCATACCTCGGGACGGCGGCGCTGGAAGGGCCATCGCCAATCGACCTAGGCGACGTGACAGATCTGACCTTGCACGGACTGCCGCCAGGGCGCGCACTCTTTGCGACAGTGACAGCGCTCGATGTCGACCGCAACGAGAGCTTGCCCTCGAACGAGGTCCGGATTCGCGTGACCGATGGCGTGGACAGCGACGGCGACGGGCTGCCCGACGATTTTGAGCTGGCCCACTGGGACAGCGTGGACGAGATCGACGGCACCGACGACTCCGATCACGATGGCCTGCCAGAGATGACCGAGTGTCTGAGCTTCACGCTGCCTCTCGACCCCGATACAGACGGTGACGGCACGGAGGACGGCGCCGAGGTCGCCTCGGGCACCGATCCACTCTGTCCTGGTGACCGGCCCGATCTGAGGATTACGACACGCAGCATTCCGACGACGACAGAGGGCGCGTCCTACTTTGCACAGTTGGAGGCGATCAGTGGCACGCTGCCCTACACTTGGACGGTGGTACATGGCCGGCTGCCTGCCGGGGTGGCCATGGACATTATAGGCCTGGTCGCCGGTACTCCACTGGAAAGCGGCCGCTTCGCCTTCTGGGTAGAGGTACGCGACGCTGCGGGTGACCGTGACCGCCAGAGGCTGACCTTGGACGTCTATGAGCGCCCGGGCGACAGGCCGCCTGATTCGGTATTGGTTGCCGGCCCCACGGTTGGAGTGACGGGCACCCTCTACGTCTTTACCGCCAGCGTGGCACCACTAAACGTCACACTGCCGATCACGTACGAGTGGCGTGCTACAGACCAGGTGCCCGTAACTCACCCGGCTACGAGCCTGGCCGATGTCATGTCATTCACGTGGAATGTGACCGGAGACTATTCGGTCTGGGTAACGGCGACAAACGCCCTCGGCATGGTGACGTCTTCTCACACCATCAGTGTGGGCGCCCGCACCCTGTGCGACGACGTCACCGAGATCCCATATGGCGAATGCAGTGCCCTCGTCGCGCTGTACCATGCAACCGGCGGCGATGGCTGGACCGACAACACGGGCTGGCTGTCGACCACGACGCCGTGCACCTGGAAGGGCGTGACGTGCAGCGACAACCACGTGGCGCAGATCGACCTGCGGCGCAACGGGTTGGCCGGCACGCTGCCTCCCGAGATGGCCGACCTGGACGCGCTGCAAACCCTGTCCTTAGTCCAAAATCAAATCGGCGGTACCATCCCGCCGGAATTGGGGACGTTGTCTCACCTGACGGTCCTATACCTGGCCGACAACGAGTTCGTTGGGCCGATCCCACCGGCGCTCGGCAACTTGGAGAGCCTGACGAGCTTGCACCTCGAGATGAACCAGCTCACCGGCACCATTCCGCTCGAACTCGGAAACCTTGCCAACCTCCAGTACCTGGCACTGAATGAGAACCGCTTGAGCGGCGCACTGCCGGCCGAGCTCGGCAACTTGGCAAACCTCAGCCAGCTTCTCATCGACGACAACGCGCTGACAGGTGACATCCCGCCTTCCTTCACCAACCTGACGAACCTCGTCACCAGCATCTCGCAGACCGATTTCGGGTACAACGGACTGACCGCGAGTGACCCGGCTCTCGTCGCCTTCCTGAACGTCAAAGATCCAGATTGGGCAAACACCCAGACCATCCCACCGACAAATGTCGAGGCGACCAGCGTATCTGAAACCAGCATCGACCTGGCGTGGACGCCGATCACGTACACCGCCGATGCAGGGTTCTACGAGGTGAGCTATGCAACCGCCGCCGGCGGACCATATACCGTGCACGGCACGACGGTGGACAAGACGGCGGCGGGCCATGTACTCGACGGGTTGGCGCCGGGCACGACCTACTACCTCGTCGCGCGTACGCACACGCCGGCCCATGGAGATCAGCAGAACGATCTGTGGAGCGAGTATACACACGAGATCTCGGCCACCACCTCGATCGAGCCCATCACCGGGCTGGTTGCCATCAACAACAGTCCAACGCAGTTGGGCGGCACGACCACGCTGACGGCCAGTGTAACGGCAGGCAGCAACGTGTCGTACACCTGGGCACTGGGAGACGAAACAACTGCTGTTGGTGCAGTGGCATCCTACATCTATCCGACAGCAGGAAGCTACACTGCCATCGTCACCGCCAACAACGACGTGAGCCTGATCACGGCCACTACCGTCGTGATGATCCAGGCGCCCTGCCACGCGCTCACCGTGACCCACACCGGTCAGGGCGCGGATCCTGTCGCCGCGCCGGCCAGCTCTGCCGGCTGTCTGACTGGGCAGTACGTAACCGGTGAGCAGATCGGACTGAGCGGCGCGGCACCGGACCCAGGCTGGCGGATCGGCGGGTGGACAGGCACCGACGACGACCCCAGCATCGCCCCGACGAACACGGTGACCATGCCGGCAGGCGACCACACTGCGCTGGTCAACTATGTGCCTGTGCCGTGGTCCACGCCCATCTGGCCCATGTACCAGTACGATGTGCGCCGCACGAACCGGGCACCCTTCACCGGCCCGTCGAGCCCGGAGCTCAAGTGGATGTCCCCCAACCCGGTGGGCAGCAACTCTACCCCGGCGATCGGTGCCGACGGCACACTCTACGTCGGCAGCAACGACTATCACCTGTATGCTGTCAACCCAGACGGCAGCGTGCAGTGGACTTATACGACCCCGAACGTGATCTGGTCCTCGCCGACCGTTTACACCGACGGCACGATCTATGTCGGGCACAACGGCTACTCCGACGGCAGCCTTCTTGCCCTCAACCCCAACGGCAGCCTGAAGTGGAGCTATCCTGCACGAGAGGTGCGTTCATCGCCAGCAATCGGGTCCGACGGCACGATCTATGTCGGTGCGTCAGATGCGCGCCTGTACGCCATCAACCCGGACGGCACGCTCAAGTGGGCCTACCAGACCGGGTTCAACGAATCGTACGCGTCGCCTGCGGTAGGAGCGGATGGTACGATCTATACGACGGGGGCCAAAGAGGGCAGCCTGCACGCTGTGAACCCTGATGGTACGAACAAGTGGACCTATCCGATCGGTGGCGATACCGTATCCTCGCCGACGGTCGACGGCAACGGCACCATCTATGTAGGTGGCGCCGACAACAATCTCTATGCGGTGAATCCAGACGGCACGCTCAAGTGGTCTACCGCTGTGGGCGACGTGCACAGCATGACCACCTCTGCTGCCATCGGACCCGATGGCACGATCTATATCGTGTCGGGTGATGGAATTCTGCACGCCCTCGATCCTGCTACCGGTGCCTCGCTGTGGACCTACGCTACCAATGGCGGCAACATCTTTACGACCCCGACCGTGGATGCGAACGGCATCATCTACCTGGCAGGCGGGGACGGTACCGTCCACGCGCTCCATCCTGACGGTTCTGTCAGATGGAAGCTGGAAGATACCGGGCTGCGCTCCTCATTGGTGCTGGACGGAAACGGATACCTCTACGGGCAAGGCAGCAACGGGCTGGGTGCGATTGGAGAAACCGGATCGATAACAGGCGTCACTGCCGAAAATGACAGTCCTACACAGCTCGGCAATCCCACCACCCTGACGGCCACCGTAACGGCCGTCCGCGACTGGCAGCACGACGTCGTGGACGGTGACGGGCACGAGTACTGGTCCCCTGTGCTGGCCCTCGACCCGGCGGGCCTGCCACACATCGCCTACCAGGACTTGACCACCGGTCACACGGTCCAATACGCCTCCTTTGACGGAACCCAGTGGCTTACCGAGACGATAGACGCAAGGACGGTGAATGGCTACACCCTCAATCTGGCAATCGGTGCCGATGGCAAACCACAGGCAGCCTGGCGCTATTCGGGCAGTGACCGGAGCGTGATCTATGGCTATCGCGACGGCACAGGCTGGCACTATGAGACCGTACACGCGGACTGCTGGCCCAAGAGCATCTCCTTGGCTCTCGATTCCGCAGACCGGCCCCACCTGAGTTACTGGACCGATGTAGGGAGCAATATCATGCACGCCTGGGACGATGGCACCGCATGGCAGTTCGAGGTGGTCAAGACAACGGCGCACTATGGCGTCGCTACCGCCATTGAGATCGATTCTGCCGACCAGCCGCACATCGCCTACGCATACGATGGTGACGACACACTCAACTATGCCTGGTACGATGGCACCTGGCACTTTCAGACGATCGGCAGCTTTAGCGCCGGCGACGCGGCGGGCACCATCGCACTGGCACTTGACGCGACCGATCGTCCACACATCCTGTACTACGACCAGATTGCGGGTCAACTCGAGTATATGGTGTACGATGGCAGCGCCTGGCAGCGCGAGGTCGTCGGCCCCGCCGGCGCCCTCGGCTCCCTTGGGGTGGATCGGGACGACCGGTCACACATCAGCTACGTGTACGATGATGGCACTGGTCCGTCTACCTTCTACGCCTACCGCGAGAGCGGCTCGTGGCACAGCGAATCGCCCGCAGAGGGGAATGGTGCCCGGCTGGCTCTCGACGCGAACGATCAACCCTCCATCGCTTATGTAAAGACCACTGGCGAACTTGTGTATGCCATCAGCGCGTGGCCATCTTCCAATCCGGACATCAGTTGGTCGTTCGGAGACGGAGAGATGGGAAGTGGCAGTGTCGTCACACACACCTACCCGACCGTGGGTATCTACACGGCCGTCGTCACCGCCAGCAACCCGATCAGCGTAGTGACGGCAACCACGACGGTGACCATCACCGATATCCCGATCACCGAGCTCGGTGCCATCAACGACAGCCCCACCCAGTTGGGTGACACCACCGCGCTGACGGCCAGCATCACCTCTGGCAGCAACGTCTCCTATAGCTGGGCATTGGGTGACGGCGCGACAGCGAACGGTGCGCTAGTAACGCGCGTCTATCCAGTGCCGGGGAGTTATACCGCCATCGTCACCGCCAGCAACAACGTGAGCCTGATCACGGCCACTACGGTCGTGACAATCCAGGCGCCGTGCTACGCACTCACTACTACCCACACGGGCCAAGGTACCGATCCCACCGCTGTGCCGGTCGCTTCAGCCGGCTGCGCTACGGGACAGTACATGGCGGGCGAGCAGATCGCGCTGAGCGACGCGGTTGCGGACCGAGGTTGGTCCATCGGTGGCTGGACAGGCACTGCCGACGACAACAGCATATCCCCAACCAACACCGTAACGATGCCAGCCGCGGACCACGCAGTGATGGTGAATTATGTGGAGGAGATCAGCAGCTCGTGGCACTTGGAGCTGGCATACGATGCCGGGTACGAGATACTCCAGACCAGCCTGGCCCTGGACGGCGACGGGCGTCCCCACATCGCTTTCCGTGACGAGGCCGGACAGGACCTCGAGTATACTACCTACGACGGAACAGGCTGGCAGATCGAAACAGTCCACAGCTCGGACAATACCGGCGGTACGCCCTCTCTTGCCATCGATCCAGGCGGCCGCCCACACGTTTCCTGGGTCTATCACGAACCGTCACACAGTGTGATGTATGGGAAGGACGACGGCACGGCATGGCAGATCGATACGGTGAGTGGAGGAAGCTGGCCCAAGTGGACCTCTCTCGCCCTCGACTCTGCCGGCGCGCCGCACATCAGCTACTTTACCGACCTGGACAGCGGGACCACTGCGAACGCGTTGATGCACGCCTGGAACGACGGAGCGTGGCACCTGGAACGGATCGACGGGCCTTCCCTCGATGGCATGTTTACTTCACTCGCCCTCGATTCCCAAGGCCACCCGCATATCGCCTATTCGCACGTCTCAGGCAAGGCGCTCAAGTATGCATGGTACGACGGCACGTGGCATATTGAAACGGTGTACAGCGACGGCCAGATCTTTGGGGAGGTGGCGCTCGCCCTCGACGCATCCAACCTGCCTCACATCGCCCACATCGACCGATCTCGCAACACGATCGAGTACTTCTGGAATGACGAAAGTTCCTGGCTGAGCGAAACCGTGAGCAGCGCAGTCGGCGGCTACGGAGCCATCTCGCTGCGGCTCGACTCCCTGAACCAACCCCATGTCACCTACCCCGACCTGGATGGTACCGACGCCCAGGTTCAATACGCTTACCGAGACGCCGGCACGTGGCACGTGGAGACCGTGGTCCTCGGCCGAGGGCCGTCTCTCGCCCTGGACGCGGCAAACATCCCTCACATCAGCTACTATGACAGTGTGCCGGGCCAGCTCGTATACGCATCCAGGACATTGGCATCTCTCTACCCGGTTGGCTTTGCGCCGCCGGCCAACAGCCACACAGTTCCCCTCACGTCCGTGGTGTCCATCACCTATAACCGATCCGTCGATGCGGCCAGCGTCACCACCACCACCCTGGCCGTTCATGCCATGCAAACCGGGTTGCTGACAGAGACCTACACTGTCCAGGGCGGCACCATCCAATTGACACCTGCGAATCCCTTCAGGCCTGGAGAGTGGATCCAGGCCAGTGCCACAACAAGCGCGCGGAGCATGGGCGGGCATATCCCGGCCTCTCCTACGGCCTGGCAGTTCCAGGCTGCAGTAGCAGGCGGAAGTGGCGTGTTCGTCGATAGTGGGCATGACCTCGTCAGTCCTGTCAGCCCGGAGAGCTATGCCCTCGAGCTCGGCGACCTCGACGGTGACGGCGATCTCGATGCGGTGATCGGCAGTTGCAGTGCGGGAGAGGTGTGGGTGAATAATGGAACAGGTGTCTTTACCAACACCAGTCAAAGCCTGTCGCACCTTGCCTTTGATTTGGCGCTGGGCGACCTGGACGGAGACGGCGACCTGGATGTCTTTTTGGCACGAGTGGCGAGCCAGCCGAACCAGGTGTGGCTCAACGATGGACACGGGGTGCTCACCAACAGCGGACAGAACCTGGGCTCCCGATCCAGCCGGGCCATTGCCCTGGGCGATGTGGATGGAGATGGTGACCTTGACGCCTTTGTCGGCAACACAGATAGCTCGCCAAATGAGGTATGGTTGAATGATGGCACAGGCGAATTCATCGATAGTGGCCAGGCCCTGGGCGCATCGTCTACGCGAGGGGTCGCCTTGGGTGATCTCGACGGCGACGGTGATCTCGATGCGTACGAGGGAAACGACGGCGGTCAGCCTGACCGCGTGTGGCGAAATGATGGCACCGGGTACTTTGTCGATACGGGACAGCTCCTTGGTACATCCAGCACCCTCGACGTTGCTCTGGGTGATTTCGATGACGATGGTGACCTTGACGTTCTGACCGGCAACAGCGGGCCGTGCAAAACATGGCTAAATGACGGTCACGGCAACATGAGTGCCAGCCAGTCGCTGAACACGGATGGACCCTCCGTCGACGTGGGTGACGTGGACGCCGATGGAGATCTCGACCTCTTTCTCGGGAGACTGTCGGCCGACCGCATCTGGCTCAACGATGGTGCTGCAGCTTTTACAGACAGCAGTCAGCTTCTTGGAGCCGATGACAGTGAAGCGGCAGCATTCGGGGATCTGGATGGTGACGGCGACCTCGATATCCTGGTTGGAATCGGGGGATGGGATGGCGGGCCGAACAAGGTGTGGTTCAACAAACCCGCTGACCTGCAAATTGAAGCCATTGTCCCGCGCGCCAACAGCCACACAGCCACACTGACTACGAGCATATCGATTACCTATAGTCACCCCATCAACGCGACAACGGTGCACACGCGCACCTTCGGCGTGCATGGCATGTCCACCGGCCTGCTTACTCGTACCTACAGCGTCGAAGGTTCTGTTGTCCGGCTGAGCCCCGCACTGCCTTTCAAGCCTGGCGAGTTGGTGCACGTCAGCGCCACTACGGCTACGGTGAGCGTGGATGGCCGCAGGCTGGCCCTGCCCACCGTGTGGCAGTTCCGCACGGAAGTGGACCGAGGAAGCACGGTTTTTGTGGATAGTGGGCAACAACTCGAGAGCCTGAGCAACCCATCAAGTTACGCAGTGGCCCTCGGAGATCTGAATGGCGACACGTATCTCGATGCGTTCGTCGGAAGCAACGGCGCGGCCGAGGTATGGCTCAACGACGGGATGGGGATTTTCACAAACACCTTCCAGAGCTTTCCACATCTCTGCTTTGCCATCGCCCTTGGCGACCTGGATGGGGATGGGGATCTCGACGCCTTTTTGGGCCGAATTTCCGAACAGCCTAACCAAGTCTGGCTCAACACAGGAAACGGTACCTTTATCGACACCGGGCAGCGTCTTGGTACGATGTCTACTCGTGCCCTTGCCCTGGGGGACCTGGATGGAGACGGCGACCTGGATGCCTACGTCGGCAGCTACGACGAGTTGCCCGATCAGATCTGGCTGAACAACGGCCGTGGCGAGTTCTCTGATACGGGGCAGCGACTGGGCGCCACCTCCAGCCGCTATGCAGCACTCGGCGACCTGGATGGGGATGGTGACCTCGATGCATTCGTCGCCAATACCGGTGCCCCTGACTGCGTGTGGCTAAACGATGGGCACGGACACTTTGCCACTACGGGCCAGGCTCTCGGCGATGACTGGAGTCTTACCGTCGCGCTGGGTGACGTGGACAGTGACACTGATCTGGATGCCATCGTCGGCACTTCAAGCTCTGCGAAAATTTGGCTTAACGATGGAACGGGGATTTTCTCTTTGGGCGATGCGGTCTACTGCGGCACGTATGTGGCGGTGGGTGACCTCGACGGCGACGGGGACCTGGATGCCTTTGGCGTATCGCAGTTTGCCAACCGAGTCTGCCTGAACGATGGTCTCGGCGACTTTACCGACACCGGACAGCGATTAGGGAACGTCCGCAGCGAATGCGTCGCACTCGGCGACCTGGATGCCGATGGCGACCTGGACGCCTTTGTGGGCAACGCGGCACCGAACAGGGTCTGGCACAACTGCAACGGGCTGTGTGTCGCAAGCGTCACGGGGCCTGTTGAGGGATTGCCCGACTTTGGCTACTCGTTCACTGTGAGCGCGGCACCGGTGGACAGCGCGCAACCTGTCACCTACACCTGGCACGCCACGAGCCAGAGCCCGGTCACCCACGTCAGTGGGATGACCGATACAGTGACCTTTGCCTGGGATGCACCCGGCGTAGAAGTCATCACCGTTACGGCAAGCCACGCCGGAAACATCGTCACCGCAACTCACACCATTACCATCTCGCCGCCGCCCACCCATGGCCTCATCTACGAGTACTATGAGGGAGATTGGAGCGTTTTGCCCGATTTCGACGCGCTGCCCCCGACGCTTCAGGGTGCGATCCCGAACTTTTCCCTCAGCCCACGGCTCCAAGACGACGACTTTGCCTTCCGCTTCACGGGCTGCATCTCGATCGCGACGACGGGCGTCTACACCTTCTACACCAGTTCCGACGACGGCAGCCGGCTCTACATCGACGACACCATGGTCGTCGACAACGACGGTCTGCACAGCCTGCGCGAGCGGGCCGGCAGCATTCACCTCACCGCAGGTTGCCAACCCATTGCCGTCACCTACTTTGAGGCAGGCGGCAGCCAGGAGTTGGTGGTGCAGTACGAGGGGGCAGGGCTTGCCAAGCAGCCGGTGCCCGACGCCATCCTCTTCCCCACGGTTCCGCCCGACGAGGTCACCTTCGATGTGGCCCTGGCGCGCGGCTGGAACCTCGTCTCGTGGCCGCTGATACCGTCAGCCGACACGCTGACCGGCACACTCGCCTCGCTCGGCGCCACCTGCGACGCAGCGCGCACGTACAACGCCGGTGCCGCAGGCGATCCGTGGAAGGATTGGCCTGGTGAGCTAGTCCAGGTAGACGAGACAATGGCCGTGTGGCTGCACGTCACCGAGCCGGCGACGCTCACCATCTCTGGTTCGCATCCAACCAGTACCACAATTCCGTTACACGCTGGATGGAATCTGGTTGGCTATCCATCACACGTTGCGATGCCTGTCACCCAGGCACTCACTTCAATCGAAGGCTGCTACGATGTAGTGCAGACTTTTGATCCAACTCGACCAGATTTTCCATGGCAACGCTACAACGTATCCTTGCCGTCGTATGTCAACGACTTGAAGTGGATGATACCCGGCCTGGGCTACTGGATTCATGCGACGACAGAGTGTACGTGGACCGTTTCATATTGAAGCACAATGGGATGTAATTCGGTGGTGCGACAGGACACCGATCGACGTGCGTATCGAGGTTTCGGAATGCATCGATGCAGGCAGAACTTGTCATGCTACTCAAGATGTGTTAAGATAGAGATAGATCGTGGTCACCTTGTTTGTGCAATTGAACACGATCTAGCCTCCGCCGGTCCTCTGAGGTCCGCACGATCTCAGATCATCACAAGGAGCGTGAGATGAATCACTCCAAGCGGCTGACTCCTTTTCTCGTAGCCCTTTTGCTACTCTCTTTTCTGGCGCGCGCCAATGCCGTGCCGCCGCAGCCGACGACGCTGTATGGCAAGGTGCAGGAAGGGGGCAGCGACGTCGCCGACGGCACCCCCGTCACCGCCTGG
>JAFGIA010000459.1 GCA_016929795.1 Anaerolineae bacterium | reverse complement strand
CGTGATGCGTGAATCCCGTATCACGCATCACGCAGTTGAGTAGAACGGACTGAGAGGCACTATGGCATCAAGAATCGGGGTGTACGTCTGCCATTGCGGGATCAATGTGGCGGCGACGGTCGACGTGCAGGCGGTGGCCGAATATGCGGGCGGGCTGCCCCACGTCGTGGTCGCGCGCGACTATATGTACATGTGCTCCGATCCTGGACAGGAGATGATCCAGAAGGACATCCGCGAGCACGGCTTGAACCGGGTGGTGGTCGCCTCCTGCTCGCCGCGCATGCACGAAACTACGTTTCGCACGGTGGTCGAAGAAGTGGGCGTGAACCCATATTATTTCGAGATGGCCAACATCCGTGAGCAGGTGTCGTGGGTGCACACACGCCGCGATGTGGCCACGCAAAAGGCGATGGAATTGGTCGCCGGGGTCGTCGCCAAGGTGTCGTTGCTGGAGCCGCTCCAGGAGCGTGAGGTGGAGGTGAACCCGGTGGGCCTGGTGATCGGCGGCGGCATCGCCGGGCTGGAAGCAGCGCTCGATATCGCCGACGCCGGCTACAAGGTCTACCTGGTGGAGCGCGAGCCAAGCCTCGGCGGGCGGATGGCGCAGCTCAACAAAACCTTCCCGCGCATGGAAGATGCGGGCAAGCTCGTCGTGTCCGAGATGGAGCGGGCGATGGCGCATCCGAACGTGGAGGTGCTGGCGTACAGTGAGGTGGCGGGGATCGACGGGTACATCGGCAATTTTCAGGTGCGTGTGAATCGCAAGCCGCGCTACGTCGACGCGGCCAAGTGCACCGCGTGTGGCCAGTGCGTCGACGCGTGCGTGCTGGCCGGGCAGATCGAGGACAAGTTCCAGGCAGGTTTGGGGAAGCGGGCTGCTATTTACCAGCCCTTCCCGGGGGCCCTGCCCGCCACCTACACGATCGATCCTGACCATTGCTTGATGCTGGTCGATGGCGCGTGTGGCGCCAGCCCTCCGTGCGCAGCCGCCTGTCCTGAAGATGCCATCGATTTCAGCCAACTGGCGGTCGAGGAGACACTCGACGTTGGGGCAATCGTCGTCGCCACGGGCTATGACCCGTTCGATGCCAGGCGCAAGCCGGAGTTGGGCTATGGGCAGTATCCGAACGTGATTACGGCACTCGAGTTTGAGCGGATGGCGGCGGCCAACGGCCCGACAGGCGGGCGGATCGTCGTGCCCGGCACGAACAGAGAGCCGAAACACGTCGCCTTTATCCAGTGCGTGGGATCGCGCGACAAGCAGCTCGGCAACGAGTACTGCTCGCGGGTGTGCTGCATGTACACGGCCAAGCAGGCGAACGTGGTGCTTGACCAATGGCCCGATGCACAGGTGACTGTCTTTTACATGGACGTGCGCAGCTTTACCAAGGGGGGCGAAGAGTTTTACGACAGGGCGCGGGGCCGCGGCGTGCGCTATCGGCGCGAGAACCCGGCCGAGATCTATCGCCGCGGCGACAGGGTCGTGATCCGCGGTGAGGACACGCTGATGCGCCGCACGACGGAGGTGGAGGCCGACCTGGTGGTGCTGGCGGTGGGGCTGGAGCCGGGTGCGGCAGGTGAGAGCGTGGGCAAGCTGCTCAAGCTGGGGTGCAGCGGCGATCGATTCTTTGCCGAGGCACACCCCAAGCTGCGGCCGGTGGACACGACGACTGACGGCGTGTTCCTGGCGGGCACGTGCCAGGGGCCGAAGGATATCCCCGACACGGTGGCGCACGCCAAGGCGGCGGCTTCGTCGGCACTGATCCCACTTTCGATGGGCAAGGCGACGGTGGAAGCGATCGTCAGCCGCGTGGACCGGGAGCTGTGTGTTGGCTGTGGGCTATGCGAGGGGGTGTGCGATTACGGCGCGCTGAAAATGCACCCGTGGCGCGGCGTGATGACGGTCAACGAGGTGTTGTGCAAGGGGTGCGGGGCGTGCTCTGTGGCGTGCCCATCGAAGGCGATCAAGCTGGGGCACTTTACGCAAAAGCAGACCCTCGCGATGTTGGACGCGATGCTGGCGTAGGGGTTGTCGAGACCGACTAGGTTAGCGGTCACCGGATCCACACCGTTAAGTGGGGGCTTGCAGGGGCTGTAGTGAGGCAATATCCAATATCCAATACCCACGGAGGGAGGGAGCATGAATTCAATCGTCTGTTTAAAAGAGGTGCCGGACACCGAGGCGCGAATCCAGGTGCGGGACGGCAAGATCGTGGAGGAGGGGATCCAATACGTGGTGAACCCCTACGACGAGTTTGCGCTGGAGGAAGCGCTCAAGTGGCAGGAAGCGTACGGTGGCAAGGTGACACTGGTCAGCCTGGGGCCGGAACGGGCACGCGAGAGCATTCTGAAGGGCCTGGCGATGGGCGCCGACGACGTGTATCACCTGTCGGATGATGCGTTCCAGGGCGGTGACGCCTATGCGACGGCGCGCGCGCTGGCGGCGGCCATCAAAACGATCGGCGAGTACGACGCAATTTTCTGCGGCAAGCAGGCGGTGGACGACGACAGCGCGGCGGTGGGCGTGATGCTCGCCGAGTTGCTGGACCTGCCCCACGTGTCGATCGTCAGCAAGTTCGACATCGCCGAAGGGGCTGGCTCGGCCCGGGCGGAGCGCGATATTGAGGGGGGAAAAGAGGTCATCGAGCTGCCCCTGCCGGCCGTGGTCACGGCACAGAAGGGCCTGAACGAGCCGCGCTACCCCTCCTTCCGCGGCATCCGCCAGGCACGCAGCAAGCCGTTCACGCAGTGGACGCCGGCGGATGTGGGCGTGGACCCTGGCGAGGTGGGCGAGGCGGGATCGATGATGCGCGTAGTCGAGGTCACCCCACCGCCGGAGCGCCCGGCAGGCCGGATCGTCGAGGGGGAGCCTGGAGAAGCGGCAGTCACTGTCGTGCACTTGCTGCGCGACGAAGCAAAGGTCATCTAGGAGGCGGATCATGGCGGACAATGTACTGGTTTTTGCGGAACAGCGAGACGGCAACTTGAAAAAGGTGGCCTTTGAGATGTTGGGCGTGGGCAAGAAGCTGGCCGCAGCGCTGGGCAGCAGCGTCGAAGCGGTACTGCTCGGCTCGGGGCTGGATGGTCAGGCCGGCGCGCTCGCCCAATATGGCGCGGAAAAGGTGTACGTCGCCGACGATGCGGCCCTGCAGCCCTATTCGAGTGAGGCATACACGGCGACGCTGGCCGACCTGATCTTGAAAATCGAGCCATCTATCGTCCTCTTGGGCGCGACGGCGATGGGCAAAGACCTGGCGCCGCGGCTCGCAGCCAAACTAGGCGTCGGCCTGGCGTCGGACGTCACGGCATTGGACATTGACGGTGGGCGGCTGTTGGCGACGCGGCCGATCTTTGCCGGCAAGGCGCTGGCCAAGGTGACGCTGCCGGGCAACCCGCAAATGGCGACAGTGCGGCCCAACGTGATGGCAGCCGATGAGCCGAACGCCGGAGCAGCCGCGAACGTCGAGCAGATCAGCGTGGTGCCGGTCGAGGTGCGGGCCAAGGTGGTGGACGTGATCGGCGCCGGCGAGGGCGAGATCGATGTGGCCGAGGCGGATATTATCGTGTCGGGTGGGCGCGGAGTTGCCGGGCCCGAGGGCTTTGTGCCGGTCCGCAGTCTGGCGAAAGCGCTGGGGGCAGCAGTCGGCGCGTCGCGCGCGGCGGTCGACGCCGGCTGGATCGAGCATTCACACCAGGTGGGCCAGACGGGCAAGACGGTGACGCCGAACCTGTATGTCGCGTGTGGCATCTCGGGTGCGATCCAGCACCTGGCAGGGATGAAGACGGCCAAGGTGATCGTGGCAGTCAATTCTGATCCTGAGGCGCCGATCTTTAAGCTGGCGAACTATGGCATCGTCGGCGACCTGTTCACGGTGCTGCCCCTCATGGAGCAAGAGTTCAAGAAGGTGCTGGCCGAGTAGCGGCCTGAGCGCTGCTTCGTCCACAAAGCCTCCGAGGTGGCCCTACCTCGGAGGCTTTGTGGGGAGGGATCGAGATGCGGATTGTTGTGCTGGGTGCGGGGGGTGTGGGGGGATACTATGGTGGGCTGCTGGCACGGGCCGGGCACGACGTGACGCTGGTGGCGCGCGGGGCACACCTGGCGGCACTGCGCGCACAGGGACTGTGCGTGGAGAGTGTGCACGGCGATTTCGAGGTGGCCCCGGTGAACGCGACAGACGACGCGGCAGCGCTGGAGCCTGCCGACCTGGTGCTGGTGACGGTCAAGAGCTACGACCTGGAAAGAGTGGTGGAGGGGGCGCGCGGCCTGGTGGGGGAAAAGACGGCGGTGCTACCGCTGCTTAACGGGCTCGACGCAGCCGAGCGGGTGGCTGCGGTAATCGGTGACGGGCCGGTGCTGGTGGGACTGACGCACATTTCGTCGAGCATTGCCGCGCCCGGGGTGATCCGTCAGGTCAGCCCGCTACGGCGGATCACGTTTGGCGAGCGCGATGGGCGCGAGACAGAGCGGGCACGACACATCCGTGACGTGCTGGCCGGGACGGGGATCGAGGTGGTGTTCACCAGCGCGGTGGAGAGGGCGCTGTGGACCAAGTTCCTGTTCATCGCGTCGATCGGCGGGGTGTGCTGCCTGGCGCGGCAGCCGATCGGGCCGGTGCTCGCCACGGCCGAGACGCGGGCGTTGTATGTGGAAGCGTTGCGCGAGGTAGAGTCAGTGGCACGCGCGCGAGGTGTGACGCTGGCAAGCGAGGTGGTGGAACAGGCGCTGGAACTGACGGTGGGATTTCCGGCTGATACGCGACCGTCGATGCTGGTGGATCTGGAGGCGGGCCGCCGCCTGGAGTTGGAAGCGATGAGCGGCACGGTGGTGCGTTACGGGCGGGAAGTGGGGGTTGAGACACCGGTGCATGGCGTGATCTATGCGGCGTTAAAGCCGAGTGCAGGCACTGGCAGCGGGTAGAGAGCTTGTCCGCACGGGGGACCGTTCAGGATAGGCAGGCGCGGACGGTCTGCAGCAGCTCTTCCATGCTGAGCAGGGTATGGGCGTAAAAATGGAGATGTGCGTCGCCATTTCGTCGATTGCGGCGCTGCAGATCGCGGATGCGGTCATCCCCTGAGAAGCTGAGAAAGAGGATGGGCACCTCGCCCCACTTGGGGGTGCTGCGGATCTCTTCTGCCAGCTTGTAGACATCTGAAGCTGCCATGGAGAGATCGACGATGATCAGGCTGGGCGGTGCATCGCGCCTGGCATATTCGGTCTCTACCCAGCCTGAAGATAGTTCCACAGGGTAGCCTACCACCTGTAGCAGGTCGGCCACGCCTTCAATCAGAGGGATGCTGCGGCCGATAATCAATATGCGTTCCTGATTCGCTGTCGTCATTTGCCTTCCCACAAATCGGTGCATGCCGGCTGTGCCGGTCCTGAAAGCCACACGCTCACTATAACACAGTCGGGGATAGGATGACATCCCCCCAGGGGAGGATGTCGCGAGGTAGTTTTTTTGAGCCTGCGGCTTACGGCCTGGTACCAGAAGGGAAGGTCAAGGCTGGGGGGGAGAGGTAAGGCCCATTTTGACGGCAAAGAGGCGCAAGTCGGCTTTGCTGGCGAGGTTGAGCTTGTTGTAGATGTTGCGCAGATGGGTCTTGATCGTCTTTTCGCTCAGATAGAGCTCGTCGGCGATTTCGGCGTTCTTGAGTCCACGGCTGGCGAGAAAAAAGACCTCACGCTCGCGCGGTGTGAGTACTTCGAGCGCTTCCTCCTGGCGGCCCGCCTCTTCGCGCAGCCGGCTGAGCTGGCGCACAACCTTGGCGGCGATGCCGGGGGCGAGAAGGACCTCGCCGCGGTGAACGGAGCGAATGTTGTCTGCCAGGCGCTCGCCGCCGACGGTCTTGAGCACATAACCGGAAGCGCCGCCGATCAGTGCAGCGCTGATCTCCTGATCGTCGTCATAGGCTGACAGGATGAGGACCTTGGAATCGGGGCTGGCGTCGAGCAGTTGTCTACAGAACTCGGATCCGCTGCCATCGGGCAGGTGGAGATCGAGCAGGATCACGTCGGGTGGATCATCGCCGACCATGGCGATGGCTTCGTCTCCCCGGCTCGCCTCGCCGATGACGGTGAAATCATCTTCCATGTCGAGCAGTGCACGCAGGCCCTGGCGAAAGATCGCGTGATCGTCCACAATCAGCAGCTTGAGCTCGTCCATGCCTACGCCTCCTTATGTTCGTCCATCATTCGCTCGCCGTCGATCAGGGGAAAGTGGAGGGCAAAGATGCTCCCCTCACCTTTCCGGCTGTGCAAGGTGACCCGTCCGCCATGTTGGAGCATCAGCTCCTGGACAATGGCCAACCCCAGGCCCGTTCCAGTGGAGCCGGGCGTGTTGTTGCTACCGCGATAGAAGCGCTCGAATACTTTTTCCTGCTCGTCCTCGGGAATCCCTACCCCCGTGTCGCCGACGGCGATCTCGAGCGTAGGGTGTGCATTGGTGCCGGTTTCGCGGGCAGCTACCCACACCTGGCCGCCATGCGGCGTGTACTTGATGGCGTTGTTGACCAGGTTGGTGAGCATCTGGATGAGGTGGTTCTTGTCGGCCCAGATTTTTGGCAGGGGGCCCTCAACCCGGTTGCGCAGCTCGACGGAGTGTTTTTGCGCTGTTTCCTCGTATACCTGCAATACCTGGCTAATGATCTCTTCTGCTGCCAGTAGCTCCGGGTTGACGCGCAGCATCTGGCGGTCCATGCGACTCAGGTCGAGAATATTCTCGACCATTGTTTCGAGGCGATGGGTCTCCTGCTCGATGGTGGTGAGGTAATGGTCACGCTTTTCAGGACGCCCCTTGCGCGCGAGGGTGGCGTACAACTTGATCACCGCCAGCGGGGTGCGCAGCTCGTGAGATACGTTCGAGACAAAGCGCGACTTGAGCTGGTCGAGGTCACGGAGCTGGGTGTGCTTTTCGCGCAGCTCGCGCAGGTGCTCGACACGCTCGCGCTCCAGGATCTTGAGCGCAGAGACGTCCTCCATCAAGGCCACGGCGCTGCCGCTCTGATCGCCAGACAGTTGGCCGACGGCGAGGGAAATGCGCAAGTGGCGGTCATCGGCTTGGCCAGTGCGCACGCGGCCGTCGACCTGGCGGCGCTCGCCGGTGATGACTGCCTCTTCGAGGGCACGCAGCAGGCGCTGGCCGTCACCGTGCACCAAAAAAGTGTGCAGACCGGCGCCGATGAGGTGACGGTCGGAGCGCGACAGAAGCCCGGCGAGTGCCGGGTTGCACGCCAGAATCTCGCCGGTAATCGACAGAACGGCGACGCCGAGGGGCGAGGCACGGAAGACCATTTCATAGTCGTAGTGGCGTGCAGCCGGGCGGCGGGCGTAAAGGTGCTCGACAATGACAGATGCCTGGCTCGCCAGGTGCGTCATCACGCGAATGGCGTCGCGGCCAAAAGTCGGCCCGTGTCTGGGGCCGGAGACTCCGATCATGCCTACCTGGTCGCCAGCGGCGCGCAAGGGGAGAATGAGGGGCGAACTGACGCCCATGTCGGCCATGATCTCACGGTCGCTACGGCCGCCACTTTGAGCCCGGCTCATGCGCCAGTTGCCAAAGCTGCCATCGCCGCGCAGCACCACCCTCAACAGGCTGTCTCGCTGGTCACCTGCCGCGGCGACGCAGTGAAGCCGGTCCTCGTTTCCATAGAGGTCGGGGCCAAGAAAAATAAACGCCTGGCGCGCCCCTGTAAACTCGCGCGCTTCGTCGACGAGTGGCTGGAGGGCAAGCGCCGGATCGGTGTCACGAACCAGGCTATCGGCAGCGGGGGCAGCAGCGTCGCGTAGATGCCGGCGTGCATCGTCGAGGAGTTGGGCACGGTGTAAGGCCGGCGCCACGAGACGAGCGATCTCGCCTGCAATCTCGATCTCTTTTTCGCCAAAGTAGCCAGCCTCGGCCGATGTCCATTCGACCAGGCCGAGTGTCCAGTCGTTGGCCCGCAGTGGGGCGCCGATCCACGATCGCACGCGCTCCTCGCCGGGCACTTGCTGCCAGTGTGGAGCGTCGAGGGTGTCGGCGACCAACACGGGCCGGCGGCTATCGAGGACAAGGCGCGCAGCCCCCATTTGCGCCGCAGGGAGGCTGAGCCCACGAAGGGGTGCCGTCTTGCCGCCGCTGGCGAGGACCTCCAGGTGGTCGCCACCGATCCACATCACCGCTACCCCGTCTGCAGGCAGTAGCGCGGGGGCTTGCTCGACCAGGGCGGCGAGTGCCGAGTTTAGATCGCCTGCCAGGTTAATGCTGTACAGCAGGTCGAAGAGCATCTCGTTCAGTTTGTGCGCATGCTTTTCGCTATCGCCCAAGTTCGTTTCCACCTAAATCTGTTTCTTTCCAGTGTCATCTCAATAAGGGGGGAAGTTGGGGTGTGTGCGGGCACCGCACACACCCCAACCCCCGATTATTGAGCAGATACACTTTCCACGAGCCGGGATGGCTCTGACGCCCCCGGTTTCATAGCTATTGTACCTCAAGATGCTGCAAAGTGCAAGAATGAGAACAAAACACAAGCAGTTGATGTGTGCCTCTGAAGGGCTGATCTTCAGTCCGGTGGTTACGACAAGTCGCCGTCGAGAGATAGCCGAACTGGACAAAGTGTGATATAATAACGCCAATGGCACATGTTCGAGAGGGAGGGGAGATCCATGGAGACCATAATCGTCGCCTGCGCTCAGCAGCGCATGACCATCCAACCGAGTCACGAAGAGTTCGAGGCGGAAGCGCGGCGCTTTTTGCGCCAGGCGGTTGCCAAGGCGGCGCGCATTATCATCTTTCCCGAGCTGGCCGGGGTGATGGTGGCCCCACCGCTCATCTCCAGTCTGAAGCTGGGACTAGTGCGGCGCGAGGACGAGGCCAAGCGCCCGAATGCGGGTTTGTGGTCGCGCACGGTCGGCAGGCTGGCGGGCGGTACGGCTGGCACGTTGGGCGGCGGCTTTCGCGGCAGCCTGGAGCGGCTGGTGCGCAAGCGAAACGATGCCCTGCTCGAGGCCTACCAGCACACGTTTGGCGGACTGGCGCGCGAGTTTGGGATGATCGTGGTAGGGGGCAGTCTGTACATCTATGACGACGCGAGCGGCACGGTTCGCAACCGGGCCTATGTCTTTGATGCGGATGGAGAGTTGATCGGCCACCAGGATAAATTCAACCTGGCGCCCGACGAGGTGGATCTGGCGAGCCCTGGCGAGGAGCTGAATGTGCTCGACACGCGCTATGGGCGCATGGGCTTGCTGATCGGCCGCGACGTCCTCTACCCAGAGCTGTCGCGCCTGGTTGCCCTGCAAGCTGCGGACCTGATGGTGTGCATTGCCGCGTCGCCTGGCGTGGCGCAGGCGGCGATTGTGCGGTCGGCGCTCGGCGTGCGCGCCGAAGAAAACCAGTTCTTTGTCGCCGCGAGCTTTTTGTTGGGCCCCAACATGCTGGGGCGGGGTACGCGTGAAGAGTTCTATGGCAAGTCGGCGCTGCTGGCGCCGATCTCGCTCACGCCCGGCGGCACGGGGGTGCTGGTGGAAACTGGCACTGACCGCACCGAGGCGCTGATCGCAACCGAGCTGGATGGCGCGGCGCTGGAAGCGTTGCGGCAAGAGAGCCGCTTCCGGCCGCGATATGACATGCACCTGGGCCAGGGCAGGGCGCATCTGGCCGAGTTTTACGGGGGAGGGCTCAGCCTGGCGGAGGCGGTCGAGCGGCGCGTGACACGCCAGGTGGCACCCGAGCCAGTGTCGGTGTGGAGCCGGGTGGAGGCGCCGGTGGTAGAGCCTGGGCCAGATGTGGCGACTAGGACAAGCGCAGAGCCGGCAGTCGCCAGCGAGCAAGAACTCGGAGAGGACTAGCCGCGATCGATGCGGGTGGTCGGGTTTGTCGGCTCGGCACGGCGGTGGGGCAACTCGGAGATAGTGGTGCGCCAGGTGTTGCGCGGCGCGCGCGAGGAGGGTGCCGAGATCGGCCTGGTGCGCCTGACAGACTTGCACATCGAGGCCTGTACTGGATGCATGAGGTGTGCCATCGGCGAGCAGCCATGCCCCCTGGATGACGATGTTGGCTGGCTGATGGACCTGCTACAGGCGGCAGATGGCGCTGTGCTGGCCGCGCCGACCTACTGGTTAGGGCCGGCCGCCACGGTCAAGTTGGTACTCGACCGGTTCCTGATGTTGACCAGGCGCCTGGCAGGCGGGCTGCCCCAACCCCGCCCGGCCGTGACGGTGGCTACTGCCGGGTTGGCCGAGTGGCAGGGCATCACCCTCCCCTATCTGAACGCGTTGGTGTCGGGGTTTGGATACCGGCCGATCGCCAGCCTGGCCGCCATCGCCCCCGGTCCGGGTGAGGTGCTGCTGGACGAAGCGCTGATGGCGCGCTTGCTGGCGATGGGGCGGCGGCTGGGCCGGGGCGAGCTCGATCCGGAGCCAGCGCCGCCGGGCGTATGCCCCACATGCCACAACGACGCGTTTACCCTGCATGGCAACATGGCATGGTGCCCGATCTGCGCGCGGCAGGCTGCCGTGCGCCACGACGAGGCGGGGGTTCATCTCGAGTTCCAGCCGGAAGAGGGGGCTGGAACTCGCTGGACGCCCGAGAGGCTGCGCGAGCATATTGAGGAGTGGGTGGTGGCGACGGGCCCGCGCTTTATGGAACGCCGGGCCGAGATCAAGGCCCGGCGTGCGCCATACCGGGCGATGGACGTCGAATGGCTGGCGCCGGAAGAGTGCGATGGGTCGTGAGCAGGATTGGCCGCTGTCATGGTTCCCGAGCTCCCATGACCTGCCGGGCGCCAGGTGGCTGGCCCGTAACAGGAGAGGCTGCCTGCTCACGGGGCTCCTGCTCATGCTTTTGTGGCTTGCGGTGTTCCTCGGCGCGATGTTGTTGCATGGCGAGGGCGACCTGCCAGCACGGGCAAAGGTGCGATTGGACGAGTATCTGGCCTACGCTTTTCCCGGGGGCCGGATGGCGGTGGCGGCGATCGACCGGGCGGCGTATCCGTCGCGACTGACGGTCGAAATGGCTGGCCCGGCATTTGGTAGCAGCGTGCATTTCCAAACCGATCTGGGCGCATCAGATATAGACGCAGGCAGTCTGTCTCCCCTGCCTTTTCCCCCTGCCGAGGTGTGGTGCGTCTGGCTCGATGGTAATGGTTCTCCCGCAGGCCAGGTTGTCCTGGTCGCCAAGTATCTCGATCCCTACGTCGGGGATTGGATCGTGCACCAGGGGCCGGACGACGTAGCGAGCGTCGAGGCGCACCATCTGCTCTCCACTCTTGGCTGCACCCTGGCACCCGAGCCCGGCGATTTCGACGCACTGGATCGAGTGGAACAGAATGGACATGGAAGCGATGCATCAGTTCGAACTCTTGCAACCCTTGATTGATGCTGGGCGTGCGCCACTGGCAGCGTGGCCAACGCGCTACCCGGGCCGGTGCGCCGTGGGCTACCTGTGCAGTTACGTGCCGGAGGAGATGATCTATGCTGCTGGCCTGGTGCCCGTGCGCGTGCGCGGCAATGCCGATCCGCTGCGCCAGGTGGATGCGCATTTGCAATCGTTCACATGCGCGCTGTGCAGGAGCACACTCGATCAGCTCCTGACCGGGCAGCTCGGATTTCTGGCGGGCACACTGTTTGCGCATACGTGCGACACGTTGCAGGCGCAGGCGGACTTGTGGCGAATCAATGCGGATGATGGCCACCTGGTAGCCACGGTGATGCAGCCGACACACCTCGGCGTGTCGGCGGCCAGGCCCTATCTCCTGGCCGAGTTGGCCCGCTTCTGCCGCCGCCTCGGTGAGTGGACGGGGCAGCCGATCGGTGACGAGGCGTTGCGTGCTGGCATCGCCACCTATGACGAGACGCGGCGCCTGGTGCAGGCGCTGGGTGCGATGCGCGGCAGGCTGAGCGCAGCCGACTATTTCGCCGTGCTCGATGCGGTGCAGGTGGTGCCGCGCGACGTGCTGAACCCGATGCTGGCAGCACTGCTGGCAGAGATGGAGGATGCACCGGAACGGCAAGGGAGGGCGCCGGCGCAGCATGGAGTGCGCCTCTTTTTGACAGGCGCCGTGCTCGACGAGCCACGGCTGCTCGACCTGATCGATGCTTTGGGGGCCAGGGTGGTTGGCGACGATCTATGTACTGGCTCACGTCACTTCCTCGGGCAGGTGGGCACGGATGGCGATCCCCTTTCGGCCCTGGCCGACTATTACCTGACTCGCCCGCCCTGTCCGGCCAAGTACCACCCGGCGCACGACCCGGCGCGCTATGTGGTGGAGCAGGCGCGCGCAGCCGGCGCCGATGGCGTCGTGTTTGTCGTGGAAAAGTTCTGCGAGCCTCACGCATTCGACTATGCGCTGGTGGCCCATGCTCTCGACGAGGCCAGCCTGCCACGCCTGATGCTGGAGATGGAGCAGACCCCAAGCGTGGAGGCGCTGAGGACGCGTCTGCAGGCGTTTGTAGAGATGCTGTAAATTGGAAGGCTGACCAGCCTTCCAACCTGCCCGTGCAACTGCCCGCTGCCGTGCACGTATAGAAGTGGGGAACCCAAGCAGAGATCTGATTTGCGTAACGGTCACAGTGTGATATAATGTCAGTGTCATGAAGGAAATACCATTAGCACAACCCTATACACCTGAATATGTTGAGGCGCGGCTGCGCGAGGCCGGCTTCTGGCGAGCGCTGTGGCGGGTGATTCAGATCGCGAGCGTGATTGTGGCTGGCCTGTTCTACGGCCTGGTCGACCGCTGGCAGTGGACCTACCGGCGTGGCGAGATGGTCGAGGATCGGCAGCAGCGTCGTGCGGCTTGGCTGCGCGGGCGCCTGATCTGGCTGGGGCCGGCGTTTGTGAAGGTAGGCCAGTCGCTGGGCACGCGGCCCGACCTGCTGCCGCTGGTGTATGTGGAGGAGCTATCGCTGCTCCACGACAAGCTGCCGCCTTTCGACGACGCGGTGGCGTTCGCAACGATGGAGCACGAGCTGGGCTGGCGGCCGCAGGTGCTGTTCGACGAGTTCGATCCCAAGCCCTTTGCGGCCGCGAGCCTCGGACAGGTGTATCGTGCGCGGACGTTCGAGGGCGATGAGGTGGCGGTCAAGGTGCAGCGCCCCGACCTGGAGCGGGTGATCAGCCTCGACCTGGCGCTGGTGCGGCGGCTGGCGGCGCTTGTCGAGCGCTACCCGAAGCTGAGCCATGGTCAGCCGTGGATGAGCATCATCGACGAGTTTGGCGCCAAGCTGTTCGAGGAGCTGGATTACGTACACGAAGGTTACCTGACGGAGCAGTTTGGTGCAAATGTCCAGGATCTCCAATGGGTAAGTGCGCCGAAACTGTATTGGGATTTCACGGCACGACGCGTGATCACGACAGAGCTGATCCGGGGCATTAAGGTCACCGATAAGGAATTGCTCGAAGAGGCGGGGGTCGACACGCGGCGGCTGTTGAGCCAGGGCGTGCGCGCGAACCTGAAGCAGCTTTTCGAGGATGGCCTGTTCCACGCCGACCCGCACCCGGGCAACTTGCTGGTGTGCCCGGAGGATGGGACGCTCGTGTTTCTCGACTTTGGGATGATGGGCATCGTTCCACCCGAGCAAAAATTGCGCATTCTGGAGTTGTTTATCGACGTAATCAACCAGCGGCCCGAGAATCTGCGCGACAACCTGATCGCACTCGGCGCCCTGCGGCCCGACGTCCGCTGGGAGGAGCTGGCGCCGATCGCAACTGATCTTTTCAAGTCGATCTTTGGCTCGGCGGAGAGGCGCTACACCTTTCGCGACGTGACGGATAATTTTGCGCCGTTGCTATACGAGTACGAGTTTCGCATCCCGCTCAACTTTGCCTATATTGTGCGCGCGATCATGACGCTGGAAGGGATTAGCCTGCAGCTCGACCCCGATTTCGATATCTTTGCCGTCACGGCCCCCTATGCGGCGCGCATGATGCTCACGTTCCCCGACCCAGGCCTGCGCCAGCGGTTGCTCGACGAGCTGCTTACGGAGGATGGTGGGCTGGACTGGCAGCGATTGCAGAGCCTGGTGGCGCTGGCCGCACACGATACCCCCTTCCAACTGGAGACCGAGGGCCTGGTAGAGCCGGCGATTGACATGATCCTGTCGCCGGAGGGCTCGGCGCTGCGCCGCGCGCTGATCGCCGAGCTGATGAATCCGGCCGATGGGAATGGCAACCGTATGGTGAACCTGGCCCCCCTCCTGGCAGCCGATCCGAGCCTGTCAGGCAGGCGCATCGTAGACCGGATGGTGTCGTTTCTCTTTTCGTCTGAAGGCTCTGAAACCCGCCAGCAGCTCGTGGCGGGCATGCGCAACGGCGGGAGTAGAGGGATCGATTTCATGCGGTTGATGGACCTGGCAGGGATGGCTGGCCAACTGCACGGCGAGTTTACCACCGGTACGGTGGTTCGCTCACTGGGCTCCTATCTCTTTTCGGAAAAGGGCAAGCCGTTGCGCAACGAGCTGCTGCGCACAGGGGCCGAGCGCCTGGTGGGCGGCATCCTCGGCTCACTCAGCAAAGTGGCGCAGTCCGTCGCCACACCAGATCAGAAGCAGAGCATCGTCGGGGCGGACGGCGACTAGCAAACGAGGCGAAACAAGTAGGTGGCCAGTGAGAATAGCTTTCACTGGCCACCTTTCACTTTTATTACACAGTGACCATGTCCTCTTCTTTGATCAGCTCCTTGCCGGTCAGTTCCATGAATACATCTTCGAGTGTTGGCCTGTGGCCATTTTGCGGCAGGACGAGGTTTTTCAGGCCCTCAGGCGTGTCGAGTGCAACGACGCGTCCCTCGTCGAGGATGGCGATCCGATCGCACAGTGCCTCGGCTTCGTGCATGTCGTGGGTGGTGAGCAGGATGGTGGCATCGTGCGTCTCGCGCAGCTCGCGCACAAAGGCCTGCACCTCACGTTTGGATCTGGGATCCAGGCCGGTCGTCGGCTCGTCGAGGAGGAGCAGCGTGGGATGCGATAGAAAAGCGCGCGCGATGGCGACTTTTTGCTGCATGCCACGCGACATGTCCTCGAGTGGGCCGGTGATCTCTTTGTCCTTCAGACCGAGGCGATGCAGGATCTCGAATGCCTGCTCGCGCACCTCGCGGCCTGAGAGACCATAGAGGCGGCCGGCGTACATCAGGTTCTCCAGGCTCGACAGCTTTTTGAAAAAGGCCGCGTCGACAGAGACGCGGTTGATGAGGCGTTTGACCTGCATCTCATCACGTATCACGTCGAGGCCAAAGACCTCGATCGCACCGCTGTCGGGCAGCAGCAGGGTGGCCATCAGGCGGATGAGTGTGCTTTTGCCCGAGCCATTGGGCCCCAGGATGCCAAAGATTTCGTTGCGGCGCACTTGCAGGCTCACGCCGTCGACGGCACAGACATGCTTGCGCGCGGCCTTGGCGCGGTCGCCGTTGCGCTCGGCGCCGGCCGCGCCATTTCCGTTTCTACGGTGGTCGTTTCCGCTTGCTCTGCGGCGCACCCGATCGAGCAGCGAAACGCCGCTCCCCGAGGCAAACGTCTTGGTGACGTTTCGAATCGAGAGTGCGGTAGCACATTGTTGTACAGTTGTTTCCATCTTGACCTCCTCCAGGCATCATAAAAGCTGCGAGCGGCGGTGCCCACAGCTTTTCGGTCCTGCAATAGAGGAAAAGGAGATCAAAAAAGCCGTGGGCTCGGTCTAGCCGCCCACGGCTTTGTTATTGTTAACTAGCGTCAGGGCGCACTACGACCACGCATGGCAAACCGAGCACCGACGGGGTGCTTGGTTCGGCTAATGATCGTGTGATGCTGCATCTGCCTCTTTTGCTCCTCTCACAAGGTTGATCCAGTATAGCATAGGAAGCGGATTCTGTCAAACAGCGTGTTCCCCGATCTCCGGGGCGGGTCGGGCGGCAGTCCCTCGCAAACAAGCTCCAAGGCCCGTCTCGGGCCGCCCCCGGGGGACGGGGGCTTGAGCCTTATTCGAAAGGAAGCGGGGCTAGCGGTCGGCGAAAAAAAGGTCCCACCAGGTTTGGCGGAGTGATTCAGGAGCAGGCGGCCCGGCAAGGGCTTCCACTTCTTCACCGGAAGCCGGCTCGCCGGGGGGGGCGACGACGATAACCAATTGCTCGTCGGGACGGGCCAAGCCGTTCTGGTGCGCCCACTCTTCGGCTGCCTGCGGCGACAAGCCATGTTCAAGCTGCGCCTGCAGCGAAGCTTGCTCCTGTGTCTCTGTCCCGATCTGGGATACGATGCCGCGCAGCACCTCGCGCTGCTGGCGCCCGACGAGGGTCTGGCGGACAAAGCCGGCGCCCATATAGATGACGACGACGGCCATGCAGAAAAGTAAAACCTGCCTGCCCACGGCACGATTGATCATGATGTCTCCATCTCTAGTCTACAACAGGTTGCGAGAAAAGTCAAAAGATCGTGGGCAAAGAAAAAAACCGGCCACAAAGGCCGGCTTTGGTGCCGAAGGTGGGAGTTGAACCCACATGGGCGTACGCCCACTGCGCCCTGAACGCAGCGCGTCTGCCATTTCCGCCACTTCGGCACGCGGAGCATAGTGTACCATTATTCATCGGTTTTGTCAAGCGCCCCTGGATCGTTGACGACGAGATCTTGGGGGTCGACGTACCACGCCTCTATGTTGCGAAAGCGGTCGCCCTGGTGTAGCAGGGGAGAGATCTGTACCTGGTGCACGCGGCTGTCGACGGCGTACAGATAGACCGGGCAGTAGATCAGGAGCGAGGGTGCTTCCTCGGCAAATAGCTGCTGGAAGGAGTGGTAGAGGCTGAGGCGCTCCTCCGGATCTGCTGTGGATCTCAGTTTTTCCATGATCAGATCTGCATCCTCGGCCGCATATCCGGAAAAGTTCTGGCCGGTCTCGGCCTGTGTCGAGTGCCACAGGGGATAGGGGTCAAGGTCGCCTGTCAGAAGTACTTCGACCAGGGCGGCATCAAACTGGCGGCTGCGCAGGGCATCCACCAGATCGTTGCTCGCCACGCGATGGAGGGTGACGTCGACGCCGACGGCCACCCACTGCTTGACCATGGTGCGGGCAAGCCCGATCATGGAGGGCCTGTCGACGACCAGGAGGGTAAACGCCAGGTCGGTGCCTTCCCTGTCGCGGATTCGATCTCCGTTCGAGTCGAGCCACTCGCTGGCATCGAGCAGGCCGATGGCCCGCTCGGGATCGTAGCTGTATTGGCGCACAGTGTCGTCATATGCCCACATCATCGGCGGGATTGGGGAGTGGGCGACCACGCCCTGGCCATAGAGGTTCTGGTCGATCAGGCGCTGCCTGTCGAGTGCATAGAGCAGAGCCTGGCGCACCTCTATCTGCTGGAAAAAGGGGGTGGTATCGCTGGCCAGGTTCAGAAAAACAATGCCATAGCCTGATGACTCGGCGGAATAGATCTGCAAATTGGGTTGGCCAGCCAGGTCGGGCAGGTACTCTACTTCGGGGGGGTGAAAGCCGTGGATGGCCCCCTGCTCATAGTCAGCGAGTAGACGCTCCCAGTTTGGATAAAACCAGAACTCGATGCCATCCAGGAGGGGCCTCGTGTCCCAATAGTCCGGGTTGGCCGCGAGCACCACCCTGTCGGGTGATACGTCGGTCACCCGGAACATGCCGGTGCCAATGGGTTGTCTACGGGAGAACTGGGCAGCGGGCAGCTCGTCGGCGGGCACATTGCCGAGCAGGTGAGCGGGGAGTAGGCCGATGGTCGTGTACTCGAGAAAAGAGGGAAATGGCTCGGCCAGGGTAAAGCGCACGGTATGCTCGTCGATCTGGGTCACCAGGATGTTGCGCCACAGATCGGCCAGGCCTGCATCGCCCTGGTAGGCTGGATCTTGCATCGCCTGGACAGTAAAGGCGACATCGGCAGCGGTAAAGGGGGCGCCGTCGTGCCACTTGACGCCCTCGCGCAGTTTGAATTCGTAGAGGGTGCCGTTCTCTGAGATATCCCACTCCACGGCGAGGCTGGGTGAGATGCGCCCTGTGTGGTCGAGGGAAGTCAGTCCATCGAACACGAGGGCGCTTAGCTCCTGGTCGACGGGGTTCCCTGCTACCACGCGCGGTGCGAGGATGGGGTTGATGGTCTCGGAATAGCCCAGGACGCCTTCAACGTAGGTGCCGCCAGTGGCCGGCACCATCGTTGGCACGATGGTGGGTTCCGGTTCGGGGATGACCTCTGCCTCGGGTGGGGGAGTGGAGGCGAGGTGGAAAAGGATAAAAGAGACGATGGCAATCCCCAGCAGGGCGAGGATGGCCTGCCAGAAAAGGTGCCGGGTCACGGGCTCAGGCGATGATCACACTGATCAGTGAAACGACGAAAAAGGTTACGGCCAGGCCGACGGTGACGTTGAACAAGGTGCGCTCGACGCCGCGCCGGGTGTGATAGACGCCTCCCTCGCCACCAAAGATGCCGCCCAGCCCGCCGGAACCTTTGGCCTGGGCCAGGATTACGACGACGAGCGCCACCGACACGATGATTTGAATGGCATGCATATAGGGCAGAAAACCGGTCACTACAACCTCCACAGGTACTCGGTATTTTGTATTCGATATTGGGGCCCGGTTTGGACCACAGCAGAGGATTATACCACGTTCAGCAAGCGCTGGCAAATGGTTGGCCCTGGAAGGTTGGAAGTGTACCCTGCGCGTGCAGCGTACCTGTTTGCCGTGAACCGGCTTTTCGAGTATAATGGGCCGGATTGTGCAATATGATCGACGACCAGGTCCGGCGTGGGCCGGCATAACTGTGACAAAAAGAGGAACCATACGTGTTTAGTCCTTTAAATTTTATCCTTGGCATCTTTTCTCAGGATATTGGCATTGATTTGGGCACGGCCAATACGCTGGTGAATGTCCGGAACAAGGGCATCGTGATCAACGAACCATCGGTGGTTGCGATCGAGAAAAAGACGAAAAAGGTGCTGGCCATCGGGCTTGATGCCAAAGAGATGGTGGGCCGCACCCCGGCAGACATTGTCGCCATCCGCCCGCTAAGAGACGGCGTCATTAGCGATTTCGACGTGACCGAGCGTATGCTGCACTACTTTATCAAGAAGGTGCATGACCAGGCGCTGCTGCCTGTGCCGCGCCCGCGCGTGGTGGTGGGCATTCCGTCGGGTGTAACCGAGGTGGAAAAGCGGGCGGTGCACGACGCAACGCTGTCGGCGGGTGCGCGCGAAGCATACTTGATCGAAGAGCCAATGGCGGCGGCGATCGGCGCCGGGCTGCCGATTACTGAATCGCTCGGTAGCATGGTGGTGGATATCGGTGGCGGCACGACGGAAGTGGCCGTGATTGCGCTGGGCGGGATCGTCGTCAGCCGCAGCCTGCGCGTGGCAGGCGATGAAATGGACGAGGACATTATTCAGTACGCGCGCCAGAAGTATAACCTGCTCATCGGCGAGCGGATGGCTGAGAGGGTCAAGATCACAATTGGCTCGGCCTATCCGCTGCCGCAAGAAAAGACGATGACGCTCAAGGGCAGGAACCTGATCACGGGGTTGCCGGAATCGGTGGAAGTGAGCAGTGTCGAGATCCGTGAGGCATTGGCCAACTCGGTGAACATCATCGTCGAGACGGTGCGCGAGTCGCTGGACGACACGCCGCCAGAGTTGGTGGCTGACCTGATGGAGCAGGGGGTCGTGCTGGCAGGGGGCGGGGCGCTGCTGCAGGGGCTGGACGAGCGGCTGTCGGAAGAGACCAAGATGCGTGTCTATGTGGCTGACGATGCACTGACCTGTGTAGCGCGAGGGGCCGGCAAGGTGCTCGAGGATCTGGACCGGTTGCACAAGGTGTTGGCCAGCCTGCAGCGGGGCAGCACGGTCCACTAGCTCTTTGAGAGCCTGTGTGTCGTGCGCGCCTGGGCGCGGTTCTCTGGCAGGGAAGTGCCCATCACCCCACCTGGAAGGTCTGTGTGGCAGTCGCCGTGGGAGGAGGAGAACGGCGAGGCAAAGAGCGTGGTGTTGGGATAGGAACCCGCGATGACTCGTGAGCGCCTTTACAGCCTGGTGCCGATTTTCCTGATCGCGGCGACGTTGCTCGGCATCATACTCCACAGAAGCGGGCTGTTGCAGCCGATCGAGGGGTTTGTGGTGTCGATCACCCGACCCGTTCAGGAGGCGGCGAGTGGGGTGGTCGATCAGTTTGGAGAAATCGCCCAGACGGCACGAGACCTGAGAGATCTGCGGCGGCGGAACGAAGAGCTGGAGACAGAAAACGCCCGGCTCGTCCTGGAAAATGTGAGGCTGCGAGAGATCATGGTCGAGGCAGGCCTGCTGCGTGATCTGCTCAATTTCGTTCAGGACAATCCTGCATTCGGCTACCAGGGCGCGCACGTCTTGGCGCGTGTCATCAGCCGCGAACCGACCAACATCCAGCGCTACATCACCCTGGACGTAGGGCGCGAAAGCGGGATCGAGCGCAACATGCCGGTTGCCACAGATCGTGGGCTGGTGGGGCGCATTTCGGCAGTCGGCGAGGGCTGGTCGCGCGTGCTGCTCCTCATCGACAGCAGCAGCTCGGTGCACGCGCTGACCCAGAGCACACGCGCCAGCGGACTGGTGGAGGGACAGCCTGATGGCACACTCAAGATGCGTGCCATCCCACAGGCCGACACGGTGAGCGTGGGCGATATTGTCTTTACCTCGGGACTCGGCGGCAACTTTCCCCGCCAGATTCCCATTGGGCAGGTGACGGAGGTAGAGCGCAAGGACTATGAGCTCTACCAGGTAGCCATCGTGCAGCCTACCGTGGATTTTGACCACCTGGAGGTGGTGCTTGTGCTCACCGAGTTTCAGGCGGTCGATCCGCTCCAGGAGATAGAGGACGAGGATGGGCAGTAGGGGCGGGAGCCTGTGTAGGGGCGGGGTCCCCCCGCCTAACGAGGCGGAGGGGAGATAAAATGACCATCTACCTGGTGGTTCCACTCCTGCTCGCAGCCGTCCTCGTACAGTCCACGATCGTTGCGCACGTCGACGTGTGGGGGGTGTTTCCCGATCTACCTTTGTTGTGGGTGGTAAGCTGGGGCCTGCTCAGGGGGGCGAGGCAGGGGCTCGTGTGGGGATTCATCGGCGGGGTGATGCTCGATATCTTTTCGGGTGCCCCATTTGGCGCCGGCACGCTGTCGATGATCGCCGCGGGGTTTCTCGCCGGACTGGCAGAGCCGACCGTTTTCCGCAGCCACCTGGCCTTGCCCCTCGTGGCCGCCTTTGTGGGGACGCTCGTGTACGACCTGATCTTTATGGGCGTTGTCCACCTGTTGGGGGGGGCTGTGCTGTGGGGCGAGACGCTGTTGCGCCTGGTTCTGCCCGCGGCAGCGCTTAACACCATCATGGTCCCGGTGATATTTGTCATCGCCCGCTGGCTGTCGAGATGGTTCAGTGGAGGGCAGATCGAGTACTAGCATGAAGCAAGTAGGCGCAAGGGGAATCGGCATCCGGGTCGTGGCCTATCGCATCGCGCTCGCACTCGCGTTCGTGGTGCTCGTGGGGCGCCTGGGTGCCCTGCAAATGACACGCGCCGAGTATTACCAGGAGGCAGCCGATGTCAATCGCTTTCGCCTGGAACACACGCTCGCCCCACGAGGGGTGATGTACGACCGCCGCGGGCATCTTCTGGTGCGCAACATGCCGCGTCTCACGGTTAGCATCGTGCCCGCCTACCTTCCTGAGGACGAGTCGGAGCAGCGTGAGTTGTTGGCGCACCTGGCCACATTGATCGACATGCCGCTCACTGCCCCGCCGGCGCATGGACAGGTGCCGGGCAGGGTGTCGCCCGTCGTGCAGCGCTCTGTCGAGCCCGATCCAGGTATTCTGGACATCCTTGAGGAGGCGGTTCTTGCCCCGTACCGGCCAGTGACGCTCAAGTCTGGTATCGCGCGTGACGTGGCGATGGTACTGGAGCAGGAGCACCTCGACTGGCCTGGTGTACTTGTGCAGGCCGAGGCGGTGCGCGATTACCTATATGGCCCACTTACCGCGCACTTTGTTGGCTACGTCGGTCCGATTCCCGGCGAACAGGTGACGGTGTACGAAGAGGCGGGATACGATGCCAACCGCCACCTGGTGGGCTTGCAGGGGCTTGAATACTCGCACGAGGAAGAGCTGCGGGGAGAGGATGGGCAAAAACTGGTCGAAGTGGATGTGGCCGGGCGCGAGGTGCAAACGGTGGGTGAGCTAGCGGCGACCAAGCCCGGGTATAATCTGAACCTGACGATCGACCTGGATTTGCAGCGCACAGTGACGGATATCTTGCAGGCGCAGTTGACAAGCCTGGGCAAAAAAGAGGGTGTGGTGATCCTTATGGACCCGCAGTCGGGTGAGCTCCTGGCGCTGGTGTCGCTGCCGAGTTACGACAATAATGCGTTTACAGGCGGCATTTCGCCCGAGACACTACAAGCGCTGCTTGATAACCCGGCGCACCCGCTGGTGAACCACGCCATCTCGGGCATGTTCCCGCCAGGATCCACCTTCAAGCTCGTCGCCGCCGTGGGGGCCTTGGAAGAGGGCGTGGTGACCTCGGCGACGCGGCTGTCGTGTGGCGGGATCTTGTGGCTGCCAAACTTTTATTACCCTGGTGACCCCAGCCTGGCGCAGCCCTTCTATTGCTGGATCCACCATGGCTACCACGGTGCTCACGGCGCACTGGGGCTGGTGTCGGCGATTGGACAGTCGTGCGACATCTATTTCTACCAGGTGGCGGGCGGCTACCGAGATCGGTTTCAGGGTCTCGGGCAGGAGCGCCTGGCCTACTATGCCGAGCTGCTTGGTTATGGCCGGCAAGCGGGCATTGACCTGCCCGGAGAGACGACAGGGCTCGTGCCCGACCCGCAGTGGAAACGGGCAAACTATAACGAATCGTGGGTGACAGGCGATACCTACAACATGGCGATCGGGCAGGGTTATGTACTGGCGACGCCGCTGCAGGTGGTGAACGCGACGGCGGTGGTGGCCAATGGCGGGACGCTCTACCGCCCTCAGCTCGTGCGCGAGGTGGTCGACGCCGAGGGACGGGTGGTGCAAGCCTTCGCCCCCGACGTCATCCGGCGTGTGCCCGCGTCGGCAGAGAATTTCGACATTGTGCGACAGGGAATGCGTGCAGCGGTAGCAGGTGCCGGTGCAACGGCGTATAGGATGAATGTGCCAGGTGTGGCGGTGGCAGGCAAGACAGGCTCGGCCGAATTTTTCACCGATGAGAACAAGGATGGGCTGCCGGATCGAAACAAAGACGGGACATTGCCCACGCACGCGTGGTTCACTGCTTTTGCACCCTACCAGGATCCAGAGATCGCACTGGTCGTCTTTGTCTATGGTGGGGGTGAGGGCTCGGGCACGGCGGTGCCGATCGCGAACGAGATCTTGGGCTATTATTTCAGCCGAGCGCGGGGAGGCAGCACGTCGTGAAGCGAGAGAGCGGGCGATCGTGTGCCCGCCTTGCCGCCTGGTTGATCGTGGCGAGCCTAGTGGTCGTGGTGCTTGGCGCTGTCGGTGTGAGTGTGGTGGCCTGGCAGCGACAAGCAGGCGAGGTGACACGCCTGCGCGCGCAGGTTGATGAGCTGGCGGCTGATTTACGCCTGGCAGAGGCGCAGGCCACGGCCGCCGCTCTGGACGCCCGGCTGGTAGTTGTCGAGCGCGCCATGCAGTGGGCGGCAGAACTGCCGGTCGAGCCCACGGCAGAGCCGGCCGTGGGCGAGCCAGCCGCGTGGGCAGAAGTGTTCGCCGAGCAGGCTGCGCTCGCTGCCAGGGTCGACGAGCTGGAGCGGCAGGTGGCGGTGCTGGCCGCGGCTTACGCAGCGGGCGCGGCTGACGCAGCGGGTGTAGCGAGTGGGGTCGAGCCGGATGGAGCGCCAGTAGGGGCGGGGTCACCCCGCCCAAAGGCGTGGCCCGACATGGTGAGGCTGGATGTCGAGGCACAGAAGCAGGGCCACAACCTGAGCTGTGAATCGTCCGCCGCGTCGATGGCTGCACGCTACCATGGAGTGGACGTAAGCGAGGAGGATGTGCTGGCGGCGCTTCCGCACAACGACAATCCATCTCTCGGCTTTCGGGGGAATGTGGACGGGGCACCAGGCGGTACAATCGATTATGGTGTCTATGCCGCGCCGGTGGCCGCGGTGTTATCAAGCTATGGGCTGAAGGCACAGATGGTAGAAGGTGGATTGGGTGGCGTCCGGGCCGCGCTGGCACGTGGCAATCCAGTGGTGGCGTGGGTGACGTATGATTGCCTGGTCAGCACACCGGTGGAGGTGACCGTAGGGGGGGAGTTGGTAGTTCTCGTACCCTACCAGCACGCAGTCGTGGTGACGGGGTATGATGCCGGGGGGGTGTGGGCGAACGATCCATGGGATGGCGGCGAGGACTATTACCTGGTGGCCGATTTCGAGCGTGCCATGGGCTACTTTGGGCCAATGGCGATCGAGGTCGCAGCGTGGGATGATTGAGTGGCGAGCAGGGTTAAGAGATGCACAAAGTGGAGGAATCTGACCTGAAGGCGAGTACTCTCGCCTCCCCTCGACCGGTCACGATCAGGGGCACGAATGAGGGGCTGATCATCAGCCTGGGGACTGGCCCCCTGCACACGGTGTTGGAAGAGGTCGAGGCGCGCCTGCGTGCAAAGGCATCTTTTTTTCGCGGCGGGCGTGTGGCACTGCATACGGGCGACCGCGCGCTGACGTCAGAGCAGTTGAGCTCGATTGGCCGGCTGCTGGAAGGGTTGGGGATGTCGCTGTGGGCGGTGGAGAGTGATCATCCCACGACGTGCACGGCGGCAGGTGACCTGGGTCTGGAGGTGGTGGTGCACGACTCGCCCGCGGCGCGCGCCGAGCCGGCGCACGCAGGGGGGCGCGATGCGATGGCTGGGTTGGTAGTGCGGCGCACGATCCGGTCAGGGCAGGCGGTGCACCACGCGGGACACGTGGTCGTCATCGGCGACGTGAACCCGGGGGCCGAGATCGTGGCCGGTGGCGACGTGGTGGTGTGGGGCAGGCTGCGGGGCACGGCGCACGCGGGCGCCATGGGCGACGAAGACGCGGTGATCTGCGCGCTGCAGCTCACTCCAAGCCAGATCCGGATCGGCTTGTTCATCGCCCGTCCCCCGGAGCGTGGGCGGCCCCCCGAGGTGCCCGAGATGGCAAGCGTGCAGGACGGACAGATCGTCGTAGAGCGTTGGAACGAAACAGGATAGGAGCAGGCAGATGGGTGCGACGGTGATCACTGTGACTTCGGGTAAGGGAGGGGTGGGCAAGACGACGGCGACGGCCAACCTGGGCGTGGCACTGGCAATGTTGAGCCAGCGCGTGGTCGTCATCGATGCCGACATCGGCCTGCGCAACCTCGACGTGGTGATGGGCCTTGAAAATCGGATCGTCTACGATCTGGTCGACGCGGTGGAGGGACATTGCCGCCTGCGGCAGGCGCTTATCCGCGACAAGCGGCTGTCGGAGCTGTACCTGCTGCCGGCAGCACAGAAGCGTGACAAGTCGGCTGTCAACCCTGAACAGATGACGGATCTGTGCAGAGAGCTGCGGCCCGATTTCGACTTTATCCTGGTGGACTCGCCGGCAGGGATCGAACAGGGCTATCGCAACGCCGTGGCACCCGCCGACAAGGTGGTGATCGTCACCACGCCGGAAGTGTCTGCTGTGCGCGACGCGGATCGGATCGTGGGCCTGGTCGAGGCGGGTGAAAAGGGACCGGCGATGTTGATCATCAACCGGCTGAATGCGGACATGGTACGCCGCGGGCAGATGCTGAGTACAGACGACGTGGTGGAGCTGCTAGCGATCGACCTGCTGGGCATCGTGCCGGAAGACAAAGAGATTGTGATCTCGACCAACCGTGGGATGCCGGTGGCGCTCGATGGCAAGACGTCGTCGGGCCAGGCGTTCCGCAATATTGCCGGGCGGCTCATGGGCCAAGATATCCCATTTATGCCACTGGAAGCATCACAGGGGGTATTGGACCGGCTGGCTCGCTTTTTGCGTGGATAGAGTGGCTTGTTCATCAAGATGACGGATCTAATCGATCCTCGATAGGTCCGAACTGCCGGGAAAGGAGAAGCGAGGATGGGTTTTCTGGAGCGTTTGTTTGGACGCCAGGAACCGGCGAGCAGCGAGGTGGCCAAGGAGCGCCTCAAGCTGGTGTTGGTGCACGACAGGGTCAAACTGTCGGCGGCGATGCTCGACCAGATGAAAGATGAGCTCATCACAGTGATCTCGCGCTACGTCGAAATCGATCCATCGGGGGTAGAGGTGACCTTTACCCAGAGCCGGCGCGAGAGCCGGCTGACAGCGGACATTCCGGTGGTGGGTCCCGCGGGACGGACCCGGGCCGGGGTATCGTAGGTGGATCCCAATGCCTCGCCCGAGGGGTACTCGACGCCCGAGGGGTACTCGGGACAGGCAGCAGCCAGCGTAAGGAGCCGAGGGGATGGCCAGGCGCCAGTGGCGCAATTTTGATTATCTGCTCTTGATCGCGCTGTTGGCGTTGGCCGCCTATGGCGTGACCATGATCTATAGCGCCACGCTAAACACGATCGATCTGGGCACTGCACCCAGGCGGCAGGCTGTATACGTCGTCGTCGGTGCCGTTGTGCTGCTGGTGACGGCGGCGGTCGATTACCGCCTGCTGGAGATGTTCCAGCACCGGGTTCGCCTGCTCTCGCCGGTGGTGGTAGGGTTCGCGATGGCCGGGATCGTCGTCGTGTGGCGTATGGGCCAGGTCGAGGCAGCCGCAAGCACTGTTCAGGCAGCCCCCAGTGCCGTTGGAGCGGTGACGGGGTTCCAACTTGGCCTGTTTCGGGCAGATGCTCCGGCGGTGTTGTTGGGATTGGTTTTGGTGGCGGGCGTATTCTTGGCCGATGAGTGCTGGATACGGACGCTGGAGTTGGCTTTCCCCCGATTGTTCGCGGCGGTGGTGACGATCGGTATGGCAGGAGCTGCCTACGTCGTGTTGAGCCGTTCGTCGTGGGGTGCGTCTCCTCTCTTCCCGTCCTACTTGCTGGTGAGTGCCGTGGCTGTCGTTTACCTGATCGATTGCCTGACGCTGCGTTTTGCCGACATGCTGGGGAACATGGTGTACCTCGCCGTGCTGGCCATGCTGGCTGTCCTCTTTATCGTGGGCCAGGTGTCTGGTGGCGCGCAGAGCTGGCTGGGCGCCGGCGCTGTGCAGCCCTCCGAGCTGTCCAAGATTTTGTTGATCATTATCGTGGCCAAATTTCTGGCAGAGCGAGAGGCGGAAGGGCGGATCGACAGCCTGGGCACCCTGATCACGTCGCTGGGCTTGGTGGCGCTGCCGATGGTCCTCATCTATCTGCAGCCGGATCTGGGCACGGCACTCAGCCTGGGCGCTATGTGGCTGGCGATGGTGTGGATGGCAGGGATTCCCCTGCGCTACCTGTTGCTGCTGGCAGGCGGGGCAGTGACGGCCCTGCCTCTGTTATGGTTGAACATGGAAGATTATATGCGCGACCGGCTGCTCCTGTTTCTCAATCCGAACAGCGACCCCGACGCCTATTTCAATGTGCATCAGGCGCTGGTGAGCATCGGATCCGGGGGATGGACGGGCAAAGGATTGACGCAGGGCAGCCAGAGCCAGCTCCATTTTTTGCGGGTACGCCACACCGATTTCATTTTTGCCGTGACGGCCGAAGAGCTTGGCTTTTTGGGGGCGGTCGCAATGGTCGGCCTCCTTTTTTTCCTGCTGTGGCGCATTGGGCGCATCGGCGAGCTGTCGCGCGACACCTTTGGGCGCTTGCTGTGTGCCGGGATGGCCGGGCTGATCTTTTTCCAGACGGTGATCAACATTGGCATGAACATCGGCCTGATGCCTGTGACAGGCCTCCCCCTGCCCTTTGTGAGCTATGGCGGCAGCTCTTTTCTGACACTGATGGTGGGTATCGGGCTGGTGGAAAGCGTCGCCATGCGCCATAAAAAACTCGAGTTTGATTGATGCCGGCGCGGGTTTCTCTCATCCGCGGCGAGGACCGGCGCGCGAATCTGCTTGCCGCTCTTGACGCCCTCGACGAGCAGATCGACCTGGCGGGCAAGCGCCACGTGTTGATCAAGCCGAACTTGGTGGAGGTGGACAGGCCGCTGGCGACGACCCATGCCGGTGCTACACGCGCAGTGCTCGAGTTCATCCGCCGCCGTTACGATGGGCCGATCTCGATCGCCGAAGGGCCGGCAATCCAGCCTGCGGCCGAAGCGTTCGCGCGCTATGGCTACGAGGAACTGGCGCGCGAGTATGAGGCCGATCTGGTAGACTTGAACCGGGATGAGACGGTGGGGGTGGATGTCTTTGACTGGCGGCTGCGGCCGCTGCACCTCCAGATGGCTCGCCGCGTGGTCGAGAGCGATTTTCGCATCTCGGTTGGCCCGCTCAAGACGCACAACGTGGTGATTGTGACGCTCAGCATCAAGAATATGGTGATGGGGGCGCTAATCAGCCGCTTGGCGCATGCGCCCGCGAATGACCACCATGGGCGCGGCATGGCCTTCGGCCAACTCGGCAGGAGGCTCAAGGACATGGTGCCCAAGTGGGTGCGCGGACTGGCGCCGGTCGAGTGGGCGGAATTTCGGGCTATGCGCCTGGTGGAGCCGAGCGACAAGATAAAGATGCACCAGAGCTACCCGGTGATCAACCTCAACCTGGCGCTGCTGGCGCCACGCGTGATGCCCCATCTGGCCGTGCTGGACGGGTACGAGGCGATGGAGGGCAACGGGCCGACAGATGGCACGCCGGTGCCGCTGCGCGCCGCAGTGGCAGGCACCGACGCGCTGGCTGTCGACGTGGTGGGCGCGGCACTGATGGGCTTTGACGCACGCCAGGTGGGCTACTTGCACTACTGCACCCTCATGGGCCTGGGGACTGCCAACCTGGACGAGATCGAGATGGTGGGCAATGCGACGCTGGAGGAGTGCCGGCGGCCGTTCCAACCTCACAGGCGATACAGGCACCAACTGAAGTGGCGGTCGCGGCGCGCGGCGGCGTGCCTGGGGGTGACAGATGAACGGTGATGGGGACGGAGCCCGCCTGGAATATCCCAGCCTGCCTGGCTATACCATCCGCCCTGCGGAGCACGAGGACCTCGACCGGGTGACAGATCTGCTGCTGGCCCTCCAGGATCACCTGGAAGCCTCGAACCGCGATCTGTGGCGCATGGATGGCGAGGCGCGGGCGAACCTGAAGGGGATCACCGCCGGGCGGCTGACGGCGCCCAATGGGTGCGCGTTGGTGGCCGAGCACGAGGCGGACGGGGTGGTGGGCGTGATTTTCGGCCGGGTGGTGACGAACAGCCGCTACGATCCACCCCGCGCAGGCTCGATCGACCAGGCCTATGTGCGCCCCGACCACCGGCGGCGAGGTGTGGCGACGCGGCTGGTGGCAGCCGTGTGCGACTATTTTGCGGCGGAAGGGGTCCAGGATCTGTCGCTGCGCTACGTGGCGGGCAACGAGGAGGCGGCGGGGTTCTGGGCCGCGCGCGGGTTTGCGCCGCGGATCATCACGGCCGGGGCGCCACGGGGCTTGGTGCAGCGCCTGGCGCGTCCAGCAAATGCTGGCCTACCCAGCTTTTTCTCGCTCTGACCGGCCCCGGTGTGTTGGAATCCCTCTCAGGTAGAAGGCGCCGCGTCGATCAAGGTCTGTAACTGAGCGCGCCGTTCGCGATAAGCCTCTTCTGTGCACAGAGGCGTGCACTCGGCCAGATCTGCCTGGCCGACGACGAGCTTGTTGGCAAAGACCAGGCAGGTGGGACAACCGCAGGCGCCGCAGTTGGTGCCGGGCAGGAGCTTGTACACGGGCAAGGGGCTCAGGCGCCGTCGTTCGACCGTGGTGGGCACGATCTCGTCTCGCCGCGCCCACGTGTCATTGAGAAATTGCTGCAGGCGGGTCATTGTCTCGACCCCTTCGTCGGCATCCTCCAAGCCCCCGAGCGACATTTCATGGGGCCGGAGGGCCACCGGGTGGCCCTCGAAGCGGAAGCGCAGGATCTCGGCGCGGGTGTGCAAGAGTGCGTCGGGCAGGATGGTGTTCAGGTAGGGGAAGACCGGGCTGATGTCGGTGTGGACGTGACCGATCATGGTCACTTTTTCCCTGTCGGCACTGCACGCCGGCAGGCCGATCTCGGGTTCGTAGCTCGTCACTAGCATTTCAGTCCCTCGTGTGCCGTCGCGGCTGGCGATATTGTGCTGCTCCGAACGTCGTGCCTGGTTGCGACTCTAGCGACCGACCAGATTATACAACAGCATTGCGGGCCGTCAAGTTTTATCCATCTCCCTGTGCGCACAAGTAAAGGGGCGCCTGCCGCCAGGCGCCCCTTGTGTCGTGCACCACAAGCGTCTATGGCGTGTGTCGCAACACCAGTGGCAAGTAGACGTAGTGTGCTGTTTCCCCCAACAGGGCAAATCGGCTCAGGTGGCAAATGGGCGCGGTCAGCCAGTTCTTGCCCAGATCCCTGTCGTACGCGTCGCAGGCTGCGTCCACCCATGTATCACCATCCCAGTTTCCCAACAACAACGAGTTTTCCTTGATGTCCATAACGTCGGCATCCGAGTAGTGGATCGTGACCAGCACGGGAATGGTCAAGTCCAGGCTGGGGAGAAGAATGCCGTTACGGTAAGCATCCAGGTCCACGGCGTGCCCCGCGAACGAGAACCCAGGAGAAGGGACCACGGCGTCGACAGGGATGTAAACGAGGGTGAGGAGATCGGCTACCGCGTTGGGTGGCACGTCGACCGTGGTGGTCAGCCCTTGAGTGTCTGTGTAAACCAGGGTGCCACCGCTTGCCGGATCGACTTCAGCCAGGGCGCCCGGGCCAACGAGGAGCAAGTGCATGTCACTGGCGGACCCGCCGCAATTCTCCACGGCTGCGGCAACGGAGAATACGCCGGTTGTAGCCCACGAGTAGCTGGCGCCAGGTGTCCCTTGACCGCTGTCCGGCTCTGGTGCCCACGTGTAGGTGATCGGTGCGGTCGCATCCGCCGGACTGATGATGGCGGTGAAGGTGTATGGCGTGGTGGTAGTCATGCCCATGGTCGGCCCGGTCACGCGCACGGCAGCCACAGGTTGGGGACAGGCAGGCGGCGGCGCAGTGACGGTCACGGGCGTCGTCGCCGTGAGCGTGCTGACACTGTTGAGCGCCGTCACGACTGCGGTGAAGGTGCCGGTGGCCGGATAGGTATGGGTAACCAGCGCCCTGATCGCCAGCTCGCCATCGCCAAAGGCCCACGTAAAGGTGACGTGGCTGCCGGCGGCGACGGTGGCCGTGAAGGTCGTCGGCTCTCCGAATGCCGTCGGGCTGTCGTTCGTGGCGACCAGTCCGGCGATCGGTACCTCGGTGACGGTGACCTTTGTCGTCGCCGTCATCTCATCAAAGTTGTTGACTGCGGTGACGACGGCGGTATAGATCCCGATCTCTGGATAGATGTGGGCCACCGAGGCGCCGCCCGCCTGCGCTCCATCGCCCAGGTCCCAGGTGTACGTGACACCCATGCCCGTCGCGACGGTGGCCGTCAGGTGCGTGGCGCTGCCCAATCCGGTTGGGCTGTCATTCGTCGCCACCAGCCCCGTGATCGGTTCGTTGCTCACAGTGACCGTGGTCGTCGCTGTCAGTTCGTTCGTGCTGTTGGCAGCCGTGACGACGGCGGTATAGACGCCGGTGAGCGGGTAGGTATGGGTCACGACGCCGCCATGGCCAGCACCTCCATCTCCCAGTGCCCACGTGTAGGTGACGTTGCTGCCGTTGCCGACGGTCGCGGTCAGGGTCGTGGCGCTTCCGAGTGGGGTCGGGCTGTCGTTGACGGCCACCAGTCCGGCAATGGGCACATCGGTGATGGTCACCGCCGTCGTCGCCGTCAGCTCGTTGGTGCTGTTGGCCGCGGTGACAACCGCGGTGTAGAGGCCGATCTCCGGATAGGTGTGCGTCACCACCGCACCGCTGCCCGATTCGCCATCGCCGAACACCCAGGTATAGGTGACGTTGCTGCCTGTGCCGACGGTCGCGGTCAGGGTCGTGGCGCTCCCGAGTGGGGTCGGGCTGTCGTTGATCGCAGCCAGGCCGGCGATCGGCTCATTCGTGATGGTGACGGTGGTCGTCGCCGTAAGCAAGCTGACGTCGTTGCTGGCCGTGACAACCGTCGTATAGACGCCCAGCGCGGGATAGGTATGCGTGAGCACGACTCCGTTGGTCAGGGTCGCAGTGGTAGTGATCGGAGTGGTGCCATCGCCAAACGCCCACGTATAGCTCACGCTGCTGCCCGCATCGAGGGTCGCCGTCAAGGTGGTCGCGGCGCCCAATGGGGTGGGGCTGTCGCTGGTGACCGCCAGGCCGGCGACGGCTTCCTCGACGGTCACCCCCGTCGTCGCCGTCAGGACATTAACCGCATTGGTCGCCGTGACCAGAGCCGTATAGATGCCGGGCGCCGGGTAGGTGTGGACCACGACGGCGCCCGTGGTGGCGGCGCCATCACCCAGGGACCAGGCGTAGGTGACATGGCTGCCGGCCGCGATCGAGGCGGTCAGGGTGGTGCTGTAGCCGAGCGCTGTCGGGCTGTTGTTGACGGCGGTCAAGCCGGCGATCGCCTCCTCGATGGTGACGGCCGTGGTGGCGACAATCTCGCCCAGGGCGCCGCTGGTCATCACGGTCACTACGGCGGTACCTGGCGACAGGCCCGCGGTGAGGGTGACGGCGGCGGTGCCGCTCACGTCTGTCATGGCGGTGATGGAACTCAGAGTTCCAAGCGTCGAGGTCAGATTGATTGTCTGCGCCGGCAGGAGATCCCCCCGGCCGTTGCGCACGGTGGTCGAGATCACACTCGTGCTCGTACCGTCGGGCGGGATGAGGGTGGGATCGGCGGTCACGTTGAGCCTGGCCGGTGCGCCGGGCATAAAGAGCAGGGTGACCGCCTCGGCAGCGGTTTTCATCGGCTCGCGGTTGCCGGCGCCGTCGTTGGCGATGGCGAAAAAGCCGTAGGTGTGGCCCGATTCGCCGGCGAACACCGTGGCCGTCAGCGGGACACCGGCTCGCCATAGGGCAAAGGGGCCGCCGTCGCTCGAAACGTAGAGGTCCACATCCCTCACGCCCGAGCCCGCCACGTCGTCACTGCTCAGCCACGTGAGCACGACTTCGGCGCCCGCCGTTTCAGGGAGCAGAGGATTGACGGCCGAGGTCGGAGCCGCAGCGTCGAGCGTGTTAAAGATGGCGCGGGTATCGATCGGATCGTTCACATCAAAGAAGATGCGCGCCCACGCGTCGACCACGTCCCCGGTCTGCGCCGAGGCATCGGGCCGGATGCGGTAGGTCACGAACCCTTCGCCTGTTCCGCTGCTCGTGTTTGGTGGCAGGAACCCAACCGTCGCGTCGACCGGGGGTGCTCCCGTGGCCGGATCGATCGACTGGAAGATCCAGAAGGCTTCGCCGCTGACCACGTCGATGCCGGCGTTGACGTCCACGTACAGGCTGAAGGTGTGGGTCGTCGGCACCGTGGTCATAATGATGAAGGGTCCCAGGCGCGCCGAGTAGAACGAGCGGTTGTCCGGCTCGGTGAGGAGGTGGTCGCCAAAGCCAAAGGCGCCCAGGCGGAAGGTGCGCGGATCCAGATCGACGTCCAGTGTCTGGGTGATGAGGACGCGCTGTGCCGGCGCCGAGGCCAGCAGGGGGTCGTTTTCGTAGCGGATCGTATAGTCGAAGGTCCCATCGACGGCCATCCAGTGGGCGTCACCAAAACCTTCTGGGCCGAGGATGTCGTTGGGATCGTGCGCGGTGATGACGACTGCCTCGTATGTAGCGTCCGGCGATGGGGTCACCGTCGGGGTCGGGGTTTCGGACGTTGGCGAGGCCGTAGGCGTAGGCTCACCGGTCGAGGTTGGCGTGGCCGTAGGCGTGGGGGTTTCGGTCTCACAACAACCGGGAGGTGGGGCGAAAAAGCCTTGCACACCGGTCCCGGCGTTGTGGTTGCTGTCGCGCGGAGGTTGCGGTGTGGAGACAGGGACAACCACCCGCGCCTCGTCGCGCGTCGCGCTGGGTGTGCCTGTTGGCGCTGGAGTGGGCGCGGAAGCGCGCGGAGGCGCCGGCGTGGACGTCGGGGCCGGCTGCTGAGAGATGCTGCCTGGCGACTCTGTGGTCGTGCCCATCCCGGCGGTCCCCGAGCCGGCTCCCGCCTGCACCGACGCAGGTGCAGACAGGGCGGAGCCGGACAAAGGCTCGAACCGTGGCGGGACGTCAGCCAGGGTCGCAACCGATCCGCCGACATCGGGGGCTGCCAGGTTTGTCACTCCATCGTCGAGCGGGACATCTTGACAAGACAGAGTGCGCGGCAGCGACAAAGAGGTATTCGCCTCGCCACCCAAGCCAGTGATGACCTCGATGGCGGGCTTGGTAAAGCGCGCCGGCGCCGACCAGGCGCTGCCATTCCACGTCGCATAGTACAGGCTTTGGACATAGTCCCCGGTCTGCGTGCTGGTATACTCCTGCGACCAGACCAGCAGCGGCGTGGTGCCGCCCGTGGCCGCCAGGTCGAGGGTGCCCACCGGGCTGGTGACGGGGATCGTGCTCAGCACTGACCAGTTGCTCCCATCCCAGATAGAGGTGTACAGCGTCTCTATCTCATCGTTGGTGTTGAGCCAGGCCGCGATCACCTGACCGGCCCCATCGACGGCGGTGCGGACCGACGTATCCTCGCCGGGAAGCCCGGCCACCGGCGCTGGCGCGGTCCAGTTGTCGCCGGCACGGGTGGAGAAGAGGATGTCGGTTTTGGCGATCGCCTCGACGACGTCGGTGACGGGCGAGCTGAGCGTGACGGTCGCCGGAGCGCTGGGCCACAGCAGGACCGGGGTGTCGCCCGAGGGTCCGGCAAAGACCAGGGCGGGATTGCGGCCAAAGTGGTCGGCCGGCTGGATCTCGATCGGGGCATCCCACGTGCTCCCCGTAAACTCGGCGACCACCACAGAGCTGCCGACGGCCGTATTCCAATCGCTCGAATCCTTGGTCCAGGCGGCCAGCAGCTCGCCGCTGCTGCTGCGGGCGATGGCCGGCGCCCCGTCGTGGCGCACGTCGGTGCTGATCGTGTCCGAGAGCACGGGCGTGCCCTCATAGATAGCCCCCGTGCCGGTGTAGGGCTCGACACGGATGATCGTCAGGCTTTCACTCAGCAAGCTGTCGCCCTGGGTGGTGTCATGGATGACGATGGTATCGTCGGTCGGGACAGGAATCGTATCGAGCAGCAGGGCCGACATGCCGGCGGCGCAGGGACCTGCCTTCCAACTTTTGGACCAGGAGTACGAGAGGAGGCAGAGCTTGGCTTCTGCCGACAACTTGAATTCGGCACACTCGAGGCGCATCTGCGTCGGAGGTCTCCAACCTATCGTGACGCTGCCGATGCCGGTGATGGCTGCCTCGGCCTTGTCCTCTACAAAGACAACCTTGCCATAGGGTCCCAGGCCCGCCTGCACGCTGACATAGCCGTCGCTGGGCCAGCCGGGCCAATTGGCAGCTTGCCAGCCCAGTGTGCCGGCCACCTGTCCCTCGACCTGGACGCCGAACCGGATGTCTGGCCAGAAGATGGGTACCATGGCCAGAGGGATCTGGCCCACCAAGCCGACAAACGCGCTGGCCTCGGCCGAGTTGAACACGTATTGGCAGGCCCCTTTGTCTATCAGCCACTTGGCACTGGCACTCGCCCCACCGCTGCCCTCGACGTTGTCGCCCAGCTTGGCCTTCGCCGATAGCTGGCCGCTGACGCTCGCACCATCACAGCCCGACTCTCCGCACGCTTGCCCACTGATCGTGATGCCGTACTTGCCGCCGACAAAGGGCAAAGGCACATTTTCTCCTACCGACAGGTCGACCGAGATGCATTGCGCATCGATCGCCGCGCCGTCAGGGATGGGGATCGACGAGGAGATGCCCCGGTCCGGGGGCAGGGACGGCCACTGCAGGGGGATGGACGCCGCTTCGACGAGCGCGTAGTAGAGGTCCTGGTCGTCCTCGATGTCCCAGTCCTGCTGCAGCCACAGGATCACCAGGTCGCCGCCTGGCGTGACGGCGAGGACGGGCAGACTGTCGCCATAGCTGTCGGAGGTGAGCGTCAGGGGTACGCTCCATGTGTACTCGCTCCCGGCACCGGCCTGGCCGACGGCATAGTGCAGCGTCGCGTCGTTGCCGAATCCACTCTGCCACACCACCGCCAGCCCGGGGTCGGCGCCCCCGATCAGCGCCGGGTCGAAGGTGACGTCGGGGACTGTACCCGTGGCGTGGCTGATCGGCGCGGTCTGGGCCCAGGCCCCGCCGCTGTAGACGGAGTGCCATACCTCTTCATCGCGCTGCCACACCAGGTGCACGTCGCCACTGTCGTCCACTGCCAGCGCCGGGTCGCTGTCCGACACCTCGTAGTAGACTGGCTCTACCGGCTCGGGGGGCGGAACCGTGTGCGCGTACAACGTCGCGCCCAGAACGTCGGTCTCCTGGGTGACGGTAAAGGTGGGCGTCTCGTCAAAGTAGTAGCCCTCGGCATAGATGTCGTACCTGCCCGGGACCAGCTCGTCGATGGAGAACTGGCCGGCGTCATCGGTCATGTCCGCTTCGATGAACGTCGTGTCGGCGTCTTGCTCGTAGCGAGCCACCACCACCGCCTCGTCGATCAGTTGTCCGCTGTCGAGGTTGATGAGCATGCCGGCGATGACGCTGTAGCCTACGCCCGCTTCCTGCCTGACGAGCTCTGCGAACAGGTCGCGCACTGCAAAGGTCACCTCGCCGCGCTCGGAGAGGCGCGTGGCGATCTGAGCCAGGGTCGCAGCATAATCGCCCCAGGTGGTGCCCACCCGCGCCTGGATGTTGGCCCAGATGGTGGCCCACTCCTCTTCCGGGATGCCGGCGGGCCGGTGCATGCTCTCGACTTCCGGCCAGTTGATGAGGCGGGGATCGTTGTTGTCTACCGAGAACAGCTCAAAACTCACACGCGGGGTCGAGGTGTAAAAGTAGACAGGGATGCGGTGATACTCGCCCGCGCGCAGGATGCCGGCCGGCCCATCACGGCTGACCGCCAGAAGCTGCAACACCTGGCCGGGTGTCATCGAGTCGAGGCTGAAACCCGCGGGCGTGTCGGTGGTATTGTAGGCGACCAGCATCGGCGAGACCAGGTCGGCGTCGCCGATGTTGCCATAGTCGATATAGAGCAGATAGTTGCGGTTGAGCCCGATGCTGCTCGGAGCGACGAATCGGACGACGAATTGCGGCCCGGTGCCCACGGTGACGGGGAACGCATCTTCGAGCAGCGCCACCATGCCGCCCTCGCGGGTCGCCCGGACGTCGTACAGGCCGGGCGTCTGACCTGTAAAGTCAAACGCCGCAAAGGCGGTGCTGGCATCGCGCACGATCACGCTCCCGGCATCGAGGACAACGCCGTCAGGGGAGATGACCTGGAACGTCGTGTCGCGCCCAAAACGCGCGCCCTGGATCTCTAGTGTGGACTGTCCCGCGTTGCCCACCTTTTCAGCATTCACGTTCAGCACCGAGAAGGCTGGAATCCGGGCGATGAGTGAGTAACCGGCGGGACCCCCGGGCACGTCCGCCCCATAGACGAGGATGTAGTAGGTGCCACCTCGGGTGAAGGGTACATACACCTCCTGATCTTCCTCAAAGGGTCTGGTGTACCCAAAGTCAAAGTTGCCGCGGCTGGGCACCCCACCATAACGCACGTACAGCTCGTCCGAGGCGGTGGCCAGGTTCCCATCCAGCGTCACGATCAGGGTCTCCCCGGCCGGCACATCCAGCCGGTAGAAGTGGCTGGTGCCAGTGGTTAACACATCCTCGACAGGCACGTCCAGTGTCAGGGCGGTGACATCGACGCTGATTGTATCCTGTGAGATGCCGATGTTGTTTCCGTCATTGCTTTCACGGATCTGGTTGAGGACGTCGGTGCGGACGATGGCATAGTACGTGCCTGGCGTGACGCCCGGCAGGCTGCCGCTCAGGTTGGCGAGCACCTCATAATCCGGCATGACCGCTTCGACCTCGACCAGGCCGGTCTCGCCGGGGGCCAGATTGATGTTCTGGCACTTGTTGGCCACGAAGGCGTCGGCCAGGTCCCAGGTGGCATCGGGCGAGATGTAGACGGCGTCGCACATCCGTCCGATCGCGGGGTAGACCCCCTGGTTCTGGATCGTCCAGTCGATGGTGATCGCCTCGCCCGGAATCGCCGTGGAGGGCACCGTGACCGAGATGACGACCAGGTCAGAAGGCGGCGGCATGGTGACATTCACCGGCCAGGCGGTGACGTTATTGTTCTCGGCAAGGCCCTCATAGACCTCGTCCCGGCTGTCGGCTTTGAGCAAGAGGTAGTACTGACCGGCAGCCCACCTGGGTATCTCGGGCGACGCCGTGGCGGTGTAGGTCGCGCCCGACGCAAGGTCGCCCAGGTGCCGCTGGCTCAGAAGCTGCAGGTCGCCCGCGCTCGCCACGGGATCCGCCGAGAGGTAAAAAGCGTCATACCAGGGCGCTCTGGCATTGCCCGGCCCACCGTTGTGCACGGCCCACTCCACCGCCAGCGGCTGCCCCGAGAAGGCATCCGCCGGTGGGTTCACCGCCGCGGGCTGCAGGTCAGGCGAGGGGCTCAGGGTGACGACGATCGGCGGCGTGGCATAGCCGACGTTGTTGGCTCGATCCGGGTCGTCCACTAGCCCCTGGGTATCGACGACCAGGAAGAGATAGAATTCCCCCTCGAGGCCGTCGGGCAGATTTGGCATCTCGATCCGCGTGTAGGCCTCCCCCGCCGGGAGCCTACCCGATCGCGTCCAACTGTCGACCAGCCGGTCGGTGGATTTGTTCAGCGTCGTGTCGGCCGACAGGTAGGCGGCGTCGGTCCACGAGGAGACCCCGGTCGCGATCGTGCCCGTGTTGGTCACCGCCCACGTGATGATCATCGGCTGGCCGGAAGATCCGGTCGCCGGCGCGCTCAGCCCACCGAGCACCAGGTCGGTGTCGGGGCGTGCGGCAATGGGCACGGCCGGGCTCTGACCGACGTTATTGTCCTCACCCTCGTGCTCGTAGAGGTCCATGGTCGAATCCGTCAGTACCAGGACGTAGTAGGTCCCGGCCAGGGCGTCGGGCAGGATCACCGTGCGGGTCTCGGTATACACTTGCCCGACTGGCAGGCCGGCCTGGTGCTCATAGATCCCCAGGAAGATGTCGCCCGCGCTCGGGTAGATGTCCGTGGACAGCACGACGCGATCGCGCCACACCGGGTTAGCCGGGGCGTTTCCATCGTTGAGCACAGACCACGACAGGTGGAACAGGGTTCCCGCCGTACCACTCGCATCGACCGAGACGCTGCTCACCTGCAGATCGGGCGAAGGAGACAGGGCGATGGAGAGGGTGGTCGCCGTGACATTGTTATCGTCGTCCATGTACTCGAATACACGGCCGTCCCAATCGGTCCACACGTGGAGGTAGTGAATGCCAGAGATGCCGTCGGGCACGGTGAGATCCCGGGTCCTTGTGTACAAGTCCCCCGGCGCCAGTGCCTCCCCGACGCCGAAGGTGCCCAGGACCCACGCGTCGTCGACGACCAACACCGGGTCTGGCGAGAGGTAGACGCGGTCGTACCAGAGGGGCTCGAAAGGCGCACCGGCGCCCAGGTTGGTCACCGTCCACTGGACACGGATGTCTGCCCCCGAGTTGGCCGTGGCAGGCGCGCTCAGGCTTGTGACCTGGAAATCGGGCGGCGGCGTCAAGGTGATATGGAGCGGACCGCTGGGGCCGCCGGTGTTGTTGCTCTCCCACACGTGCTCGTACACACGATTGGACATGTCGGTGGCCACAAACAGGTACCAGGCGCCATAGATCGCCTGCGGCAGGGTCACTGGTATGGTCAGCGTGTAGGCCTGCCCACTGCCCAGGTCCCCGCTGTGGTATACTGTTCTCAGTAGATAGGCATCGTCAACGTCCAGCGTGGTGGTCACGGCCAGATAGATGGCGTCAAACCAGTAACCGACCCCCGTGGCACCGGCCCCCTCGTTGCGCACCGTCCAGTTGACCAAGATCCTGTCGCCGGAGAAGGCGTTGGCCGGCCCACTGACCCCGCTGACCTGGAGGTCGGGCAAGGGGGGAAGCGAAATGTCGATGGCCGTGTCGCTGCGCCCGACATTGTTTGTCTGGTCCGCTTCGCGCATGACGCCCTGGGCATTGGCGCGGACAAAGACATAGTAGTCGCCCTCCGTGCCCTGCGGCAGATTAAAGGTCGCCGTGTTGAGATAGCTTTCGCCCGGGCCGAGGTAGGCCGGGTTGATTCGATCACCCAACCGAGTGGCAGTGGCCAGGTCAAAGACCGGGCTGGGCGAGAGATAAACCCGGTCGTACCAGGTGGGCAGGGTCGTGCCCCTCTCGCCGTTGTTGATCACGATCCAGCTCACCTCTACGGGCTGGCCGGCAAAGCCGGACGGCGGAACCGTCACGGCTGTCACTTCCAGGTCAGGCAGTGTTTCGGTGGTAAAAGTCCACTCGGGCCCTGCCGTGCTCCCCGCGGCGTTGAGGGCCATCACCTGCCAGTGGTAGGTGGTGAGGGTCTCGAAAGTGTAAGGTGGATCATAGTAGGGCAAGGTCAAACCGCTCTGCGCCGGCGTGCCCGGTTTGGAGGTGCCGTCTGGCCACAAGTAGAGATCGTACGTAGTGGCGCGCGGCGATGCCTGCCATTGGAGCATCTTGTCGATGCGCACATTGACCTCACCGTCCAGTGGGCTCACCAGGGACGGCACCCCGGGGGGGAGGAGGATCACCGTCAAGCTAACCGGGATGGAGATGAGCGGCTGGGCCGGGTCGTTCGACGCGACGTCAATCCGCTCCGTATACTTGCCATCCAACAGCGTAGTCGCGTCAAAGGTGACCGTCACGGGCATCTGCCCCAACTCCACTATGGCCCCGCCGAGGGGGTCCATGGCGACGAGGTCATTTTGGGCATCCAGCACAAAGTGGAGCGTGCCAAGGCCATCGTTGTTCACGAGGAGTGTCCGGGTGGTCACCTGGCCTGTCTCCACGACGACGTCAAACGCAGTCGGGCTGATGCGGATCGCCGGCGTATAGACCGCCGTGCCGACAACCTCGACGTTGATCACAGGTGAGACGGGATCGTTGCTGCTGACGGTCAGCGTGGCGCTGAAAGGCCCCTTCAGTGCCGGCGTCGCGATGATATCCACGTCACCCGACTCTAGAGCCGGCACAATCAGGTGGTCAGGAAGGGCGATCACGATCGGGTTGTCGCTGTGGATATCAGAGACGACCAAATCTGCGGCGCCCGCATTCTCGATGAGCAGAGAGCGGGTGTGGGGGTAGGTGAAGAACACATCCCCAAAGTCGATGAGAAGATCGATCGACGCGTCCGGCTTGCCGGTGACGTGCATCGTCACCGGGATCGTCACCTCGGGGGTGACTGGATCGTTGCTGCGAACCTGCAAGTCGGCATAGTAAGTGCCACTGACCAGATCGGTGGCCTGCAGGATGACTGTGGCCGGCGCGGAGGAGTGGGCGGGCACGATCCCCGTGGGCTGGGGGATGTTCAACCACGGGGCGAGATTCGAGATCTCGAAAGCCAGGTCACTGCCGCCGCTGTTTGTGACCGTGAGCGTCATCCCGCGTGTCGTGCCCGCGCTGAGGGTCTCCTCAATGCGGGTGGGAGACACGGCAATGATCGGCGGGTCAACTGCCCTGCCGATCACAGCCACACTCCACACGGGTGTGACCGGGTCGTTGGTTGTGAGCGTCAGGGTCGCCGTCAGAGAGTCGCTGACAGGGGGTGCATAAGTCACGATCACCACCTGCCCGCTGGCGAGGGCGGGAACCACAAAGCTGGCAGGCGAGGCGGACAGCGACGGGTCGCTCGCGACAATGCCCGAGACCACCAGCTCCGTCGTGCCCTCGTTCTCGACCAGGAGCTGCAAGGGGTGGGGATAGCCCGCGAACACCTGCCCATAGTCGAGCGATGTGGGCGTCACCACGGCCGCCGGCGCCCCGGTGACGTGCAGAGTCAGCGGGACTGTGAGCAGTGGTGTCACCGGATCGTTGCTGCCAATGACCGCCGCACCATAGTAGGTTCCGCTGATGAGGCCGGTCGTGTCCAGGGTCACTGTGACAAGCACGGACGCAGAGGCGGGCACCGTACCTGCCTCTGGAGTGAGCGAGAGCCATTGAGGATAGGTTCCTGATAGGTCGAACGCCAGCTCCGAGCCGCCCGCGTTCGAAATCGTGAGGGTTAGCGCTTGGGTGACGTCCGGGGGCAAGCTCTGCTCAAAGCTGGCGGGCTCGACAGCGATGACGGGTGGGTCAACCGCCCTGCCGATCACAGCCACACTCCACACGGGTGTGACCGGGTCGTTGGTCGTGATCGCCAGGGTCGCCGTCAGGGGGCTGCTGACGGGGGGTGTGTAGGACACCGTCACCCCCTGGCTGCCGCCGGAGCCGGGAACCACAAAGCTGGACGGCGAGGCAGACAGGGACGGGTCGCTCGCGACAATGCCCGACACCACCAGATCCGCCGTGCCCTCGTTCTCGACCAGGAGCTGCAAGGGATAGGTATAGCCCGCGAACACCTGCCCGTAGTCGAGCGAGGTGGGCGTCACCGCGGCCGCCGGCCTGCCTGTGAAGTGCAGAGTCACCGGGATCGTTGCCTGTGGCGTGACTGGATCGTTGCTGTCGATCAGCAGGCCTGCCGAGTAGGTGCCACTGATCAGTCCACTGCTGTCAAAGGTGACGGTCACCAGGTCCCCTTCGCCGGGCGGGATCGCGCCGCTCCTGGGAGCGGCGTGCAGCCACAGGGGCAGCCTGGAGAAGGAAACTGCCAGCTCGTCGGTCAGGATGGGTTCGCGGCAGGCAAAGGCCAGTCCCTGGCTGCCTTCCGGCCCCTCTATGCCGGTTGTAGAGTAAAGCCCTGACTCGAGCCCAGCATCGGCGAATTGGATGACAATCGCGCCGCTGTCGAACAGGATCGCTTCGAAGGTGCCGGCGGCATGCCCTCCCCAATGGTTCCACCGGTAGAACTCGACCACGGTGCATCGTCCGCGGTAGATGGGGCAGGAGCCAAAGGTCTGCCGAAACACGCCGCCGCTGACATAGTCCGAGGACAGGTGATCCCACAGCAAGGCGATCAGGTTGTTCGGCGGAGTGGGATCAGGCAGAGGGCATTGAGCCTGATGGGCGCTCGCTCCCTCGCCAAACGACAGAAAGCCGTTGCCGCTGACATAGTACTGGGTCTGCTGGACCCCGTAGAAATCGAAGGCAAAGCCGAGGTCGAATGGGCCGGCATAGGTGTCATCATCCAGGCCGGGGATCGGCGTTCCGCTCCCACGGATCTCGATCCAGTTGAACGCCGGACCGTCAGGGTCGTTGCTGCTACGCACGATATAGTCCGTGGCGCCCTGGAGAGCCCAGGTGAGCTCGCTGCCACCGCTGTTGTTGATGGCGAGCGCGCGCGTAAAGACATCGCCAGCCGATACTGTCTCTTCAAAGGCTTCAGGTGCGACCCCGATCACCGGCGGGTCGACCGCCCTGCCGACCACTAGCACCGTCCGCACGGGCAGGATCGGGTCGTTGGTCGTGAGGGTCAGGGTCGCGGCCAGGGTGGCACTGGCAGGCGGGGCATAGGTCACGTTCACCACCTGCCCGCCGGCATAGGCGGGCACCACGAAGCTGGCCGGCGCTGCCGACAGCGCCGGGTCGCTGGAGGCAATGCCCGACACCACCAGGTCCGCTCGCCCCTCGTTCTCGACCAGGATCTGCAAGGTGTGCGTGTAGCCGGCGTACACCTGCCCGTAATCGAGGAGCGTTGGCGTCACCTGGGCGGACGGCGCGCCGCCCACGGTCAGGGTCAGCGGGACGGTCACTTGCGGCGTGACCGGATCGTTGCTCTCGATGACAATGTCGGCCAGGTAGGTGTCGCTGACGAGATGGGTAGTGTCGAGGGTGACGCTGACCGGCATCGAAGAGTAGGCCGGCACCGTGCCCGCCTCGGGTGTGACGGTCAGCCACGATTGCAACAGGTATAGAATGCTGTTGTGCACTACGTCGGCCATCTGGCCGGTCCACCGGTAGTTGTAGCCGACGAATGCGCCGAGGGCGACCACCGGCAACTGATCCTTGACGCCGACAAAGATGTTACCATCCTGCCAGTGGGCGACCGCCGTGGCATCGGGCGTGAGATAGCTGCCTGCCAGGCGATAGTAGTCGCACACCGCGGTCACGCCCGCCATGATCGGGTGGTCGGCGTCATAGCTGCCCAGGCAAGACGTGCTTTGCGTGTTGCCGCTGCCTTTGAGCGGGGTATAGTTCTCGGTCATGAACCGGCCCTGGAGGCCGCCGCTGACCGCAAACACCAGGACGACGACTCGCCCCCCGCGATCTACATAGTCGGCCAGCACATCGCCCATCGCTGTGGCGTTGGCATAGGCCATATTCCTCCAGGTGACCACCACATCGTAGGCCTCTAGCTGCGCCAGGGTGGGCGTGCCGGTGTTCGCGTTGAACAGATCCACCGTTTCCAGGTCGCCGTACGCCTGCAGAAAACCCTGCATCGGACTGCCCCAGAGGTTGTCATAGTCGGCAATCGCCAGCAGCACCCGGGGGCGGCCGTTGAGCGTGTTGCCGGGCGGCGATGTCTCCATCCCGGCCGCCTGGCTCGCCGGCAACGAAACGCTGTACGGGGGGACAAACGTGTCCCACACCAGGTCGGTGGGGCCATGGTTCGAGATGGTGAGCGTCAGTATGCGCGTCATGCCCGCGGCCATCGCCTCTTCAAAGTGGGTAGGCGACACGCCGATGGTCGGCGGGGCGACTGCCCTGCCGACCACCGGCACCATCCGCACGGGACTGACCGGGTCGTTGGTCGTGATCGCCAGGGTTGCCGCCAGGGTGGCGCTGAGCGGCGGGGCATAGGTAATGGTCACCACTTGCCCCGTAGCCTGGGTGGGAACGATAAAGCTGGCAGGCGAGGCAGACAGCGCCGGGTCGCTGGCAACCATGCCCGACACCACCAGGTCTGCCGTCCCTGCGTTCTCGACCAGGAGCTGCAAGGTGCGGGTGTAGCCGGCGTACACCTGCCCAAAGTCGAGCAGCGCGGGCGTCACTACGGTTGCCGGCTGGCCGGTAACGTGCATCGTCACCGGGACCGTCACCACGGGCGTGAGCGGATCGTTGCTCTCGATCACAATGTCGGCCAGGTAGGTAGCGCTGATCAGGTCGGTGGTGTCGAGGGTGACGGTGACCGGCATCGAAGAGTGGCCAGGCACCGTGCCCGCCTCAGGCATGACGCTCAACCAGAATCCCATCAGGGAAAGGATGCTGTTGTGCAGCACGTCGGCCATCTGGCCGGTCCACTCGTAGTAGACGCCGACATAGGCGTTGAGGGCAATGACCGGCAACTGATCCTTGACGGCGACAAAGATGTTGCCGTCCTGCCAGCGGGCGACCGCGGTGGCATCGGCGGTGAGGTAGGTGCCTGTGACGCGGTTGGGTTCACAGACCGTGGTCACGCCCTGCATGATGGGATGGTCCGCGTCATAGCTGCCCAGGCAGGAGGGGTTCCAGGTGTGGCCGGTTCCTCTCAGCGGGATATAGTCCTCGGTCATGAAGCGGCCCTGCATCGTATACCCGTGCAGGGCATACTGCAGGACCACCACGCCTCCCCCGGTGTCCACATAGTTGGCCAGCACGTTGCCCATCGCCACGCGGTCATCATAGTGGTAGCTACTCCAGGTGACCACCACGTCGTAGGCCTGGAGCTCCGCCAGGGTGGGCGTGCCATCGATTGCGTCGAACAAATCCACCGTGTCCAGGTCGCCGTACGCTTGCAGAAAACCCTGCATCGGGCTGCCAAAGTCAACGTCATCGTCGGCCACCACCAGCAGCACCCGGGGGCCACTGTTCAGAAAGCTGCCGCGCCGCTGGATCGTGACCTTGCCATCCGGCCGGGCGCGGGCAGGGGGGGCGAGCTTGGCTCGCGGCGAGGGGATTGCCACGCCCGGAGCGGGCAACGTGACCGTGTTGGCTCTTTCTGCCATCTGCAGGGTGGTCCCGCGATCGACGGTAGACGCATGCCACACCAGGTCGCTGTCGCCAGCGTTGGCGATCGTAAGCGACACCACACGCGAGCTGTCGGCCGGCATCGTCTCCTCGATGGTGGCGGGGTGGATGGAGATGGTGGGTGTGATGGAATCAACCGCAGTGAGAGCGCTGGCGGCCACCCTGGCGCCGCCGACCCTGGCGCCGACGACGGCCCTGGCCCGTGCACTTTGCCTGTGGGGCGAGGCAGGTCGGTGCGCAGACAGAGCTGGATGTGGCTGGGGCCCGTAAAGGCGGTCCGGCGCAGCCGACATGGGCTCGGACGCGGCCGCCCACGCGGCCGCCGGCACGGGTGCAGACTCGGCCCACCCCGGTCCGGTGCCTGTCGACTTGGGGTCGGCTTCTACGTCTCCCGCCGCGTGCACGAGTGTGGTAGAACCGGCTGCGGGCAAGATGGGACTGAGAGTGAGGATCAGCGTCAGGACGACAAACAGGGAGTGACGAATTGCGCGAAACGTACTCATTGTTTCTCTCCTAGATTATCTCTTTCACTTAGCTCCATCAGGAATGCAAACAACTGCTCCAAACTGGAGAACCCGAACCGCTCCTTGGTGGATGGGTCTTCCAGCGAAGCACGCCACACGGCTGCCTGTGGCTCAGTCACGCACCACAGCCGGAGTATGTACGAGTGGCTGAGTACCGGTTGCCGCTGTTCACGGTTTCGTCCCGGTTGTTTCTTCATTTGTATCCAGTTTATCAATGTATCGTCAGTGCACCGTCAGTGGTTCGTCAGGAGAGTTGTACCGCGGCTAGATTTCTTGGTGTTGACAGTGCGCCCTTTTTGTCGTATAATTTATTATCATAAGCTCTTGCAGCGTTGCATACGAAAGGGCCGAATGCCACACCTGTCGCTGGGCGTGTTGGGTCCACTGCAAGTCTTGGTAGATGATACGCCGGTTGCCACGCTGGAATCGGACAAGGCTCGTGCGCTCTTGGTCTACCTGGCGGTAGAAGCTGACCGTCCGCACCGGCGAGAGTCACTGGTTGGTTTGCTGTGGCCCGATTGCCCCGAGCCAGTCGCCCGTCACAATCTGCGGCAAGCCCTCTTTAGCCTGCGCCAGGCGATCGGCGACCGTACCGCCACGCCTCCCTATTTCCTCATCTCGCGCGACGCCATTCAGTTCAACCGCGCGAGCGACTTTACGCTCGACCTGGCCCAATTCAACGCGATTTTGCGCGAATGCGAAGAGAATCGGAGCCGGGGTGTCCAGGATCCAGCGATCCATGCAGCCCGGCTGGAAGAACTGGTCCGGCTCTATCGCGGCGAGTTCCTGCAAAACTTTTTCCTGGATGACAGCGCCGAGTTTGAGCAGTGGGCGCTGGTGCAGCGCGAGAGCGTGCACCAACACGTCCTGGAAGCGTGCAGTTGCCTGGTCGAATACTATGAGCGGCACGGGGATTTTCAGACGGCGCGGCGCCACGCGTCGCGGCAGTTGGAGCTGGACCCATGGCGTGAGGAAGCGCACTGCCAGGTGATGCGTGCCCTGGCGCTGGATGGGCAGCGGACGGCCGCCCTGGCCCAATACGAGACCTGCCGGCGCGTTCTGGCTGAGGAGCTGGGCGTGGAGCCATCGGCCAGGACGCGCGAGCTGTACGAGCAGGTTCGTGCCGGAGAGCTCGGGACTGGAGCTGAGCCGCCCTCCTCCCTTCCCACCGCCCCCGTCCACAACCTGCCCGTATCGTTGACCTCCTTTCTTGGACGAGAGCAGGAAATGATGGACCTGGGCCGGCTCATCGCCGACCCGGAATGCCGGTGCATCAGCCTGGTAGGTCCGGGCGGCATCGGCAAGACGCGCCTGGCTCTGCAGACTGCCGAGCAGCACCGGGCTGACTTTTCTCATGGGGTGGCATTCATTCCCCTGGCTTCTGTGGGTTCTGTCGAAGCAGCCGTGAAGGCCACGGCAAGCGCCATCCGTCTTCGCTTCTATGGTCCGGACGACCCGAAGGTACAGCTCCTCAATCACCTGTGTGAAAAGCAGATGCTGTTGATTGTGGATAACGTGGAGCAATTGTTGACAGAGGAGCCTTCGCAAGCCAATATCGTGGGGCTCATGCTTGACATTCTGCAGCGCGCCCCAGGGGTCAAGCTGTTGGTCACCTCGCGAGAAGTGCTCGACCTGCAGGGGGAATGGGTCTTTGAAGTCCAGGGATTGGCATTTCCTGAGACAGAGCCAACGGGAAGATTGGATGAGTACGCTGCTGTCGCGCTATTCATCCAGCGCGCCAGGCGGGCCTCACCCGGGTTCGCCTTCCATGAGGCAGACCTGGCAGGGATAGCCCACCTCTGCCGTCTGGTGGAGGGGATGCCCCTGGCCATCGAGCTGGCTGCGACGTGGTTGAGGATATTATCGCCTGCGGAAATCGCCAAGGAGATCGAAGGCAGCCTGGATTTTCTGAGCGCTTCGGTGCGCGATCTCCCGGAGCGGCACCGCAGCATGCGGGTGGTTTTCGACCAGACGTGGCGAACGCTGTCGGCCAGGGAGCAGCAGGTGCTGTCCGCGCTCTCGGTGTTTCATGGTGGGTTCACTCGTCAAGCGGCCGAGCAAGTGGCCGGCGCCTCGTTGCCTGTGCTGTCCACCCTGATCAACCGGACGCTGGTCAGGCGAGCGGCAGCCGGCCGCTACGGACTGCACGATCTGGTCCGCCAGTACAGCGCCGTCATCCTGGCGGCCGATCCCGAGGCGCAAGCGGCGGCGCAGAAGCGCCATTATCACCACTTCCTGGCCCTGGCCGAGGCTGCCGACCTGGGCTTGAGGGGACGCGATCAACTGGAATGGCTGGGGCGGTTGGAGCAGGAACAAGACAATCTGCGAGCCGCGTTGGCGTGGGCTCTTGAGAGCGATTGTACGGCGCCGGGTGGGGGCGAACTGGCGTTGCGGCTGTCGGGAGCGCTGCGTTGGTTTTGGCGGATGCGCGGCCATTTTCATGAAGGGCTCACTTGGCTCACGAAATCGCTCGGGCAGCACCCGGAAGAACGCACATTGGGCAGGGTCGGTGCTCTGCTTGGAAAAGGCATGCTCACATACGCACTGGGAGAGCTGGGCACGGCGGGCCTATCGGCAGAGGAAAGCGCGGAGATCTGCCGCGAGCTGGGCGATCAGCATCGCCTGGCGGAGGCGCTTACACTCATGGGGCTCGCGTTGGCCTGGCAAGGTCAAGCAAGCCTGACCGAGGACCGGCTGCAGGAGGCCCTTGCCATCTGCCGCAAGGTAGGCGACCGGTGGGGGGAGGCTCGGGCACTGCACCGGTTAGGGGTCTCCCAGATGGATAGCGCCGGCGATCCCGCAAGGCGGGCCATGCTCGAAGAAAGCGTCGCGATCCTGGAGGCCCTGGGGGAAAAGGTCGTACTCAACAATGCACTGGTCTCGTTGGGAAGCTTTGACATCGATGTAGGGGAGTACACGGCGGCTCGCGCACGTCTTGAGCGTGCTCTCGCGATTGCCCGAGAGGTGGGACACCCATGGGGAATAGCAGACGGGCTCACCGATCTCGGCCGTGTCTACTCGACCATAGGGGATTATTCCACGGCTCAGTCCTATTTTGAGCAGTCACTACAAGTGTATCAGGAACATGGGGACACCGTATGGGGGAGCTATGTGCTGTGCGCCCTGGCGGAAAACGCCATCGCTCAAGGAGACCTGTCCACGGCGCGAAGCTGCCTCCAGACGGCATCTAGCCTCTTGGAGACATCCGAGAACAAATGGCTCCAGATGGTGGTGTGCTACTGCCGGGGCGTGCTGGCGCACTATGAAGGGGATGCCGTGGCCGCTTTGAGGTTGCTGGAGGAGACGAGGGCGCTGGCGCGGGAAGGCCAGTACAAACCCGAGCTAGCGCGGTCGCTCCTGGCCCTGGGTCGCGTCAGGCACACACTGGGCGATCCTTCGACGGCATCCCGGCTGCTCATGGAAGGGTTGGCTTTGTTCCGAGCACTGGGCCACAAACTGGGCATGGCCAACACGCTCGAGGAGTTGGGCGCAGTGAGCGCGGTCCAGGGGGATGGTGTGCAAGCAGCGATGCTGCTCAGTACGGCGCACACCCTGCGCCAGGATCTGGGCACACCACTCCCCCCCGTGGATCACGCCGCCCATGATTCTGCCGTCGCCACCTGCCGTGCACAGCTTGGCGAGACCGCTTTCGCCGAGACCTGGGCGCAGGCAGCGGCCAGGCCGTATCAAGAGGTGGTGGAAGAGGTGCTGCGCCCAGGTTAGGGGAGGATCTCCCTCTCCCCCCCCGGGAGGGAGAAAGGGGCTCACTGTTCGGCTGTTTGATGAATTACCCAGTGGGAATAACACAAAACGTCAAGCACGAGGGTTGTGTCACGGGGGTCCAGCGACTTGGCACTATACTCGGGCGCTGGCACCAGGTTGCGCATTCGCGCCGAGTCTGATATAATCTCATTTTGAATTGAAATCGACTCTGAGGAGGGTGTTCCCGTGGCCGACACACCGGTACGCGTCCGGATCGCGCCCAGTCCCACCGGCTATTTTCACGTCGGCTCGGCGCGGACGGCGCTCTTT
>JAFGIA010000011.1 GCA_016929795.1 Anaerolineae bacterium | reverse complement strand
TGCGCCCGAACCAGCTTCTGGCTGTGTCGCTGCCACACAGCGCGCTGACACCGGAGCAGGGACGGGCGATCGTAGGTGCGTGCGCCAAGCACCTGCTGACGTCGCATGGGCTACGCAGCCTGGCGCCTGGCGAGCCAGGCTACGCCGGTCACTATGGGGGCGATCGACGCATGCGAGACGGAGCTTACCACCAGGGGACGGTGTGGGGATGGCTGATCGGGCCCTTTGTGCGTGCGCACCTGAGGGCATACGGTGACCCAGAGGTGGCGCGCTCCTACCTCCACCCGCTGCTGTCGCAAGTGGAGAGCCATGGGGTGGGCAGCCTGAGCGAGATATTTGACGGAGATGCCCCTTTCACGCCGCGCGGGTGCTTGGCGCAAGCGTGGACCGTGGCGGAGGTGCTGAGTTCTTGGCAGGCGATCGCAGAGGCGGAGGTGAGAAGTGGCAGCCAGAGTGCATGAGCGGCCGGCGGTGACGGTAGACATGGCAGTGGTGGCGCCGCGTCGAGGGGGCTGGCAGGTGCTTCTCGTGCAGCGTGCGCGTGCCCCGTTTCTGGGGCAATGGGCACTGCCAGGCGGATTCGTCGAGCCGTATGAGCCGCTGGAGGTGGCAGCGAGACGCGAGCTGCTAGAGGAGACGGGCATCGAGGCGGCACATCTGGAGCAAGTGCACACCTTTGGCGAGCCGGGCCGCGACCCGCGCGGGTGGACGATCAGCGTGGCACACCTGGCGCGGGTGAGCGAGGAGGAGGCAGCCGAATGGCAGCCGCACGCGGGCAGCGACGCAGGGGATGTAGGATGGTTCGACCTGGATGCGCTGCCGACCCTGGCGTTCGACCATGCAGAGATCCTCATGCACGTGCGCGAGAAACTCGATGTTGGCGACTAGCAGCTACGAAAACCGACATGTCGATGTAGGCGTGCGATTTGGCAACAGGGTCGCCTCATGATAAGATAGGTGGTTGGAAACCGATTTTGGGACAGCGAGGAGGAGCTCGGCGATTTGAGTGAAGTTACCTGGGGCACAGCGACAGCGACTCTTGCCGCCCCGTTTGTTTTTTTGCTGCCCGGCTGGGCGCTGCTCAAGCTGCTGCTTCCGTGGGAGTCGCTGTCCCCTGATAGCCGTCCCGATGTTGCCTCACAGATGGTCCTCGCAGCCGGTCTCACGGTCACTCTGACACCTGTTGCGATTCTCGCACTCTATCTACTTGGACTGCAAATCGGATCGGCGTCGGTGTTGGCTGTGCTCGCACTCTGCGCAGCCGTGGCCGTGTGGCACGGGACTGTGACGTGGCGGGATGCGCGACAGCGTGGAGTGTCGTGGCGGGAGCAGCTTGCCTGGGTCGACGCACCACTGATAATCCTCGCCGCCCTCACCATCGTCGTCGTCGTGACGCGCCTGTGGCCGGTGCGCGGCATCAATTATGGCCTGTGGGGTGACTCGTATCAGCATACGATGGTCGTCCAACTGATCCTGGATCGTGGCGGCCTGTTCCAGTCGTGGGCGCCTTATGCGCCGCTGCGCACATTCAGCTATCATTTTGGCTTTCACTCGACAGTCGCCTTGTTTCAGTGGGCAACTGGGTGGCTAACCGGCGATGCCACTCCACGCGCGGTTGTCCTCGTGGGGCAATACCTCAACGTGATGGCAGTGCTCAGCCTCTACCCACTGGCGACGCGGTTGGGCAAAAGCCGGTGGGTAGGCATCCTGGCCGTATTCATCACGGGACTGCTGATGCCTATGCCTGCGTTTTACGTAAATTGGGGGCGCTACACACAACTGGCGGCACAGGTCGTGCTGCCTATCGCGCTCTGGTTGATGATGGAAGCACTCGACGAAGGGCAAACGGGGGTTCGACAGTGGCTGTTGGCGGGGTTGGCCGTGGGAGGCTTGGCACTGACTCATTACCGCGTCGCGACATTTTTGCCATCTTTTCTGCTGCCCTACCTCGTGTGGCACGCCCTTCGGCGTCAGACCCGCGCACGCCGGCTGGCGCTCGGGCTTGTTGCGAGTGGCGGCGTAAGCATCCTGGTTCTCACACCCTGGCTGTGGCACCTGGCCTGCAGCGTGTATCCGGCGATTGCCGCCAACCTGCTAAACCAACCCAACGCTGGTGAGACGCTGAACCAGGCGTTTCTTTACGCAGACCTGGCACAATGGGTGCCCTTGCCATTGGCAGCGCTCGCGGTGGTGGCCGCAGCGCTCGCACTCGCCAGGCGCAGTGCCATGAGCCTGGTGGGTGCGTGGACGATCATGCTCTTGTTGCTTGCCAACCCTCACTGGCTCGGGCTGCCCGGTACTGGCCTGGTAGACAATTTTCTTGTCGTCCTGGGGTTGTACATGCCCGTGTCGATGCTCGTGGGCTATTTGGGGGTGGAAGCGGCCAAGCTTGCAGCCCGGCGTTCCCGCGTCGTGCTCGCTGCAGCCGCAGTGTTGATCGTGATCCTCGGGGTGGGAGGAGCACGCACACAGGCCCAAGTGCTCAAACCCGAGTTTCAGATCATGACAGAGGCAGACGCGGCGGCAATGCGCTGGATCCAAGCCAACACGCCGCCTGACGCCCGCTTTTTGGTGAATGGATTTCTCGCATTCTCGGATCACTATGTCGTAGGGAGTGACGGCGGATGGTGGATCCCGCTGCTGGCACAAAGGGAGAACACGATCCCCCCTCTCCTCTACACAACAGAAGCGGCTGTTGAGCCAGAGTACATCGAGGACGTGAAGACGTTCACCAGTTATGTGACGAGCGCCAGCCTGGACGATCCTGCCACCGTCGAGTGGTTGAGCTCCCAGGGGATCACCCACGTCTACGTCGGGGCACAAGGAGGACGTGTGAATGATCCGGACACCCCTCTGCTCGATGCCCAGGTAATGCAATCCAGCGCTTACTACCGCACTATCTATCACGAAAATGACGTGTGGATATTTATCCTGTCTCCGTAGGAGGCCCCGGTGATCAGTATCGTTATTCCAATGTACAACGAAGAAGCAGCCATCGCCGATGACCTGGAGACGATCCAGGAAACAATGGACGCCAGCGGGCTCGAGTACGAGATCCTGGTCGTCGACGATGGTTCTACTGACTGCTGCGCTGAAATCGTCCGCGGATTTGAGCGCGTGCAACTGCTTCAGCATCCACACAACCGTGGGACGGGTGCGGCACGGACCACCGGCGTCAAGGCGGCCAGGGGGGAGATCGTTGTCATGACCGACGCGGACGGGACGTACCCGAACGAGGAGATGCCGAGGCTCGTCGAGTTGGTGCAGAGTGGATATACGATGGTGATCGGTGCACGAAGGCGGGAGGCTGGAACCATGCGCTGGCTACGCACGCCGGCCAAGTGGTTCATCCGGCAACTCGCCTCGTACCTCACCGCGACGCGCATCCCGGATCTGAACTCGGGCTTGCGTGCGTTCGATCGAGAAGTGGCGCTGAGCTATATCAATCTTTTACCCAACACCCACTCCTGGGTCAGCACGATTACGATCGCCATGTTGAGCGATGGTCACCCCGTGACGTGGCATCCAATCGATTACTTTCCACGGAAGGGCCGCTCGTCCTTCCATCCCTTCAGCGACACCTACAACTATGTCTCTCTCGTCGTGCGCTCTGTGACCTACTTTAACCCGCTAAAAGTGTTTTTGCCAATCAGCCTCTTTTTCCTGGTCGTAGGCCTAATCAAGATGGTCCGCGACTTTTTCTACTACCAGGGTTTTTACGTTCCAGCCATCACCCTGACCTTGCTGGTGACTGCAATTCAGATTGGAGCGATCGGGCTCCTGGCGGACCTGATCGTCAAGCGGAGCCGGCTATGACCGGCTCGCCCGCGGACCTGTGTACATTGTGGCGCCTGGCGCGCAGGCGCAGTGAATCGCTGGCGCAGTATGAAAGGTTTCAGCAGTTCATGGCACAGGGCGTCGTGCGCCACCTCGAAAAAAAGGGCGTGTCGATGCCAGGCTTGCACGTGCTGGACATGGGTGCTGCGTGGGGGGCCTATGGACAGGTGCTGGCGGACGCAGGTGCCTCGATCACTTATCTCGACTTGACGGTGGACGAGCAGATCCCAGCGGGCCGCTGGCCAACGTTTCTCAACGCTGACGCGACGCGGACACCGCTGCGGGATAACTGCTTTGACTTTGTATTTTGCGGCAGTCTCATCGAGCACGTTCCAGATGCGGAAGCGGTGCTAAGCGAGGTGTACCGGGTGATACGACACGGTGGAGCCGGATACATCGGGTTCCCACCTTTCTACAGCCCGGCAGGCGGGCACCAGTTCAAGCCCTTTCACCTGCTCGGCGAGGGACTGGCGCTGAAACTCAAAGGGGGTGGAGCGACCAGTTATGCCGACAGCCACGCACGGGGCGGGCTCTACCGGCGCACGATCCGTGGCGTCAAGCGCGCGATCCTGGACACTGGCTTCCAAATCGAAGACATCTCTACCCGCTTTACGGCACTGAACGTGGCTCGCTTGCCGTGGGTGGGTGAGGTACTGACCTGGTACGTTCAGTTTTTGGTACGCAAGCCGAAACTGGGGAGATGATCTGTTGCACCTGACTCAACGCGCCGTCACCCGCTACTTTCATCATATCTATCTCGACATGGTCGACAGGCTGCTCGCAGCAGAAGCTGCCATCATGGAGCCTCAGGGAGCGGGTCTGCACCTGGACCTGGGCTGCCACGCAGGAGAGAACGCGACGCGGCTTGCAGCCGCGGCGGGCCTGTCCACCACCTGGGGAATCGACTATGATGCAGGGCTGCTGGCAGATGGCTGGAAAACGCGGGGGGTGCGTGGGCTCCAGGGAGATTTGAACCACTCGTTTCCGATACGAGACAATGCGTTCGACGTCGTAACTGCTGCAGACGTCATCGAGCACCTTTCATGCACCACCACGTTTGTGAGCGAGCTGTATCGCATCCTCAAGCCAGGTGGCTATGCCGTGATTGCCACACCGAACCTGGCGGCCTGGCACAACGTCTTTGCCTTGTTCCTGGGCCTGCAGCCGTTCTCGGGACCGAGCGTCACGGACATGACGGATGGCGAGATCGATCTCGTACGCCGCCTCCACCGCCGTGCGTACGATATGCCGGAAGAGGGAGAGGCAGAACGTCCCCCGGGCGCCGAAACCGTCCACCGTCACCTGGTCGTCCTGGCCTATCGAACCGCGATCAATACGTTTGTCGGCCACGGTTTCGTCGTCGAATCGACAAGAGGCTACGGCTACTATCCACTGCCGCCCGTTCTTGCGAGGATCGCTGAACGGCTGGACGTACGCCACAGCGTCCATCTCGTGATCAAGGTGCGCAAGCCAGGAGATCCAAAAGATGGCTGCTAAGGGCGTCATCACGTTTCTTACCAGCTCCATGCGCCTGTCAGGGGGCGTGCTGGTGCTGGCGCACCACGCGAATGGCCTCGTTGAGCGCGGCTACAGAGTGACATTCGTCACGTCGGCGGGAGGTGTAGACGCCGAAGTGCAGGAAAAGCTGTCGCCCAAGATCGGCATCCTCTCGGCACGCATCAGCCTGGAGGAAGCGGCCACGCCCGTACCAAAGTTTTTGCTGGCGTGGCAAATGGTGCGCCTCGTTCCCCCCTCTGACATCCTCATTGCCACGCACACGCCGGCGGTGGTGCCTGCAATGCTCGCCCGCAGCCTGCGGCGCAGGCGAGCGCGGATGATCTGGCTCCACCAGGATTACCCGGAAATGTTCGAGGGGCGCCCACTGGAACAGTGGCTGCTGCGGCGTGCGCCTTCCTGGTTCGACAGCGTGGTGACCGTGTCGCAAGCCTGCGCCGACGAGATCGAACGCACCTCGGGCGTGCAAGCGCGGGTGGTGCCACAGGGCTACTCGATCGGTGGCAAACTGCCCGAGCAGGTGGTGCGCCCTGAGGGTGAAAAGGTGATCATGTACCTCGGAGACAAGCGCCCCCGCAAAGGTTGGGATGATTTTATGGCCGCGATCCGCCTGGTGTACGAACAGCACCCGGACATACGGCTGGCGATCGTCAGCAAAGACCCTGGTCCACTCGAGACACCGGCTCGATACGACCTGTATCACCGCCCTTCCTGGGAGCAGATTGCGGAGCTTTACCGGTCGTGTCACCTGTTCGTCGCATCCTCGTGGTGGGAGGGCTTTGGTCGCCCACCACTCGAAGCGATGGCCTGGGGGGTACCGGTGGTAATGACCGACTCGCGCGGTGTGCGCGAATATGCGCGGCACGAGGTTAACTGCCTGCTGACTCCGATTCAGAACCCGGCGGCTCTGGCCGAGGCGATCAACCGTGTGCTCCGGGACCCGGTTCTGGCCGAGTCGCTGGCATCGTCGGGGCGCGACACGGCTCTGGAATTCACGTGGGAGCGAGCAGTGGCGCAGTTTATCCGTGTCATCGAGGATGAGAGCTGAGCATGGATGCCGCTAGCCACGGTGGCGCGCCAGCCGCGGAAGCTGCTCCGGGGGTTGGAATCGTCATCGTGAACTGGAACCTGGTGAGCGATACCCTCGCCTGCCTCAACTCGGTCTATCGGATGAGCTATTCGGAGTTCCAAGTCGTCGTCGTCGATAATGGATCGACAGACGACTCGGTGGCGCGCATTGCCCAGGAATATCCAAAAGCCGCCCAGATTGTGAATGACGAGAACCTTGGCTTTGCAGCGGGAGCCAACCAGGGCATCGGGTGGGCGATGAGTGCCGGGTGTGCGTACGCACTTGTGCTGAACAACGACACGACGGTAGCGCCCGACTTGCTGCAGCGGTTGATCGGCGCCGCCGAGAGAGACCCCCGGATCGGTATCCTTTCGCCGCGCATCCTCTACTTTGATCGACCGGAGCAAACGTGGCACCTCGCTGCACGTTGGCACCGCTGGCTACCGATGCCTGTCCACATCTGGAACACAGAGGTGGAAATCGTCGAAGCCGATTTCGTCAGTGGATGCGGTATGATGCTGCGGAGCAGTGCCCTGGAAGCGGCCGGATATTTCGACACGAGCTACTTTATGTACGGTGAAGACGTGGACCTCTGCATCCGGATCAAAGCAGCCGGATACCGGGTCGTCGCAGTCCCAGGTGCCCGAATGTGGCACAAGGTGTCGACGAGTGCGGGCCAGGTCTCGGCCAGGATGCGCTACTGGCAGACGCGAAATCAGATCTGGATCTACCGCCGCCACATGCGCGGCCCGCAGCGGTGGCTGATACCTGGTTGTGTGACGGTCAAGGCCATGATCGATGGCTTTCGGTGCCTGGCGCACAAGCAAGCAAGCCAGATCCAGCCTCTGCTCCGGGGAGTGCTAGATGGGATGTGGGGGACGCTGCCTTGAGCGAGGACTTGGACTACCAGCGGGTGGTATTTGGCAGCGGCTGGGCTCTGAATCGGAACGACTACAACCTGGGGGGCATGCGCCTGGACCGCGCACTGCGCGTATTGGAATCGTGCCCGGAGGCACGCACCGGACGAATCGTGGAAGCAGGATGCGGGGTGGGGCGATTTACCTTACCGCTCACCACACACCTCCCTGAAGCTCAAATCTTTGCTTTCGACCTGAGCGCGGCAGCGGTTGCAAAAGCTACTCACAAGGGTGGGGGTGTATATACCGTTGCCGATGCGATCTCGCTCCCGTATGCCTCCGCCAGCTTTGATGCTGTCGTGTTTTTCGATCTGCTGGAGCATCTCCCACAGCCCGGGGAAGCCCTTGCCGAGTTCGCACGGGTGCTGTCGCGGGGAAGCGTGATGCACGGCTACGTGCCGTGTGAGGGGCAGTGGCAGACGCTACACAGGCTGATGCGACGGCAGGTTCACGCGTGGACAGCGCGTCATGCCGGGCACGTACAGCACTTTGACCACGCTGCGGTCGCAGCGTTGGTGGAGCAGGCGGGATTCGAAATCATGAGCATGCAGTACAGCTACCACCTCCTGGGCCAGGCGCTCGACGTGGCAACGTTTGCAGCGCGAGAGATGATCCTTCGAAGGCGCGGTGGAGGCGCGCAGAAACCGGACGCGTACTATGACCGTTCTGCGTTGGGCAGTCGAGGCGTGACGAATATCTATCTACGCGCGCGCCAGGTGGTAGAGTCGCTGACCTACGTCGAGTCGCGACTGCTCGGCAGGTGGCCGTGGGCTCTGGGCGTGCACATCACGGCGAAGCGGGGCCGTTAAGGATGAGCGAGTCCACATGAGGCGAGCAGGGGCGTCAATCGGGAACAGCGAGGCGAACGATGGCAAATGAGCGCAGGCAGTTTGTAGTGTCAACCCACGAAACGGTCCTGCCTGGGCGGGAAGCAAGCGGGGAGCCTGGCGACAAGCCGGATCTGGAGATTACGGCAGGAGCGGCGGTGTCGGGAAAGCGCATGCTTGACGTCGGGTGTGGCCCGGCACTCGACGTGGCCCACCTTGCACCCGACAACATGGTCGTCGGCATCGACATCTCGGCAGAGACGCTCCGGCGAGCCAGTGCGGCAGGGATCGAGGTGCTCGTGGGTGATGCGGAAGGCATTCTACCCTTCGAGGAGGGCAGCTTTGACGTGGTGATCCTCAAAGATGTGTTCGAGCACCTGCTCGATCCTGCGCACCTCCTGCGGGAGTCATACCGTATTCTTGGGAATGGTGGGACGATGGTGATCAATGTGCCAAACCACTTTTTCTTCTGGGGGAGACTCCGCCTGCTCCTCGGCAAGGGCCTGCTGTGGAAGACGCCGTTTGGCGATCACACACAGTTCTACGACGAGTGGGACTATCAACACGTCCGCTTCTTTACCTGGGGCGGCTTTCAGCGCTTTCTGGCGCAGGTGCCGCTGGCGCGCGTCGAGCACGTCTGGGAGATTGGTGAGTTGCTCTACCATCCGAGGGAGCGAATCCTGGCACGCCTCTCCGAGGAGGCGTTCACCCTGCGTCGTTTTGCACCCATCCTGCGTCCACTGGTTCACCTCTTCTTTG
>JAFGIA010000458.1 GCA_016929795.1 Anaerolineae bacterium | reverse complement strand
GAGGTGTTGATCCTCGACATGGAGGCGGGCATCGAGCACCTGGGGCGCGGCACGGCCGAAGCGGTCGACGCGCTGGTCGTCGTCGTCGAGCCCGGCCAGCGCAGCCTGCAAACGGCGCACGCCATTGCCGGCCTGGCGCACGACCTGCGCATCAAGCGGCTCTATGCCGTGGGCAACAAGATCCGCACGCCCGAAGATGAGCTCTTTATCGCCGGCGAGCTGCCCGAGTTCGAGCTCCTCGGCTTTCTGCCGAGCGATGCCGACGCCATCGAGGCCGACAGGCAGGGCGTGGCCGTGTTTGACATGGCGCCCGAACTGGTGGAAAGAGCGCGGGGCATTGTTGACCGTTTGGCTGCAATGTGAGATAATAGACATGGTGGTGAGCGGATCAGATTCACAAGGAGGGAGTGAACATGGCTGACGCGAAACGTACACCGACGGGCGTTTCCGGACTCGACGCGATGCTGGACGGTGGCTTGATCACGGGCTCCATCGCCCTGCTTCAGGGTGCGCCCGGAACCGGCAAGACGACGGTGGGCATGCAGTTTTTGCACGAAGGGGCCAGGCAGCACGGTGAGGCGGGGTTGCTGGTGACGTTTGAGCAGTTTCCCCACACGCTCTACCGCGACGCGCTGACCCATGGGTGGAATCTACGCGAGCTGGAGCAGGAGGGGATGCTGCGCGTTGTGTTCACCTCGCCCCAGGTGTTTCTTACCAGCTTGCAGTCGCCCATCAGCCCCATCAACAGCGCCATTCGCGACATGGGCGTCAAGCGTGCCGTGATCGACAGCGTCACGCAGTTTCAGACGCTCACCACCCAGCCGGTGGAGCTGCGCGCCTATTACAATCACCTGATCAACGGCCTGCGGCGCGAGGGGATCACCAGCATCCTCCTCAGCGAGGACAGTGGGCCAGACGTAGTGCGCAGCGACCGCGGCCGCGTCGCCTTTGTCGTCGATTCAGTGATCCTGCTCCGCTATGTCGAGATCGACAGCGTGATGCAGCGCGCCGTGGCGGTGCTGAAAACGAGGGGTAGCGACCACGACAAGAACATCCGCCGCTTCGAGATCAAGCGCGGCGGCGTCGACGTGCTCGAGCCCTTCCGCAATCGCCAGGGCCTGCTCAGCGGCACGCCGAGACGCACCGGGTAGCACTTGTCTCTTTTGTATGAAAAGGCTCCACCGGAAGGTGGAGCCTTTTCATACAAAAGAGACACACCGATCTTCTAGCTGATCTCCAGGTCGGGCAGGTCGGACTGCTGCTGGTCCAACTGCGACAGGAGCTCCTGTCGCTTCTGAGCCGCAGTCGCCTTGCCCTCTTCGACGGCACTTTTGACCTTGCTCTGCAGCTCGTCAGCCTTTTCCTTGGCCTGGCTCTGCAACGTGCTGGCCCGCTCTTTGGCCTGGCTCTGCAGATCGCTGGCTTTTTCCTTGGCCTGGCTCTGCAGCTCGCCGGCCTTTTCCTTGGCCTGGCTCTGCAGCTCTCCTGCACGCTGGCCCAGCTCGACCCCTCTCTCGCGGATCAGGCTGCGCGTCTCCTCGCCGGGCTTGGGTGCAAAGAGGAGGGCTACGGCGGCGCCCACCAGTGCACCGATCAGAAATCCGGCTACAAACTCGACGGCGTAGGTATCATCACTCATTGATACGGCTCCTTTCACTGTTGATCTATTCATCGTGAGCCTGTGCGCGCCGTCGCGTCACACCCGGCCCGCACAGGCGGAACGATCCGACTCTATGACTTTCCCCGCTTCCGGCGACCGTTCCCGCGCAGCAGGCTGACCCCCTGCCGCACACTGGCGCTGATCCCGGCCGCGATGCTCGCCGCTTCGATGGCTGGCTTGGTGATCTTTTCGCTCATGAATGTCGTCGTGCCCCGCAGCGTATTGACCGTGCGCTGCGTCGACTCGAGGATCGGCTTGATCTCGTCCTGAACCAGGCGTGTCAACAGCCACACCTGGATGGTGAGGATGACTATAAAGACGCCGATCACGATGCTCACCAGGGCGAGCACAATGATCGCGATGTCGCGGATCACCTCAGTCACGCCGGGGTGGGTGGCCATGCCATAGATCGACAGGATGACGAGGGCGAGGATGACAATGACTCCGGCAATAATGGCGATATTTCTCCCTGTGTTGCTCTTGCCCTGGGGTTCAGGTGGCTCCACGTCCAGGCGCTCGTCGGTGGGGACGACCGGGTAGTTCTCTTGCATATTGTCAACTCCTATTCGAAGATGATGTCAATCAAGCAGCACCGTCGATGCAAATCGATTACAAGTATCTGCTCAATAATCGGGGGTTGGGGTGTGCGGGCACCGCACACACCCCAACTTCCCCCTCTTTATTGAGATGATACGATTATAACATATCTTGGGCGGTGGGTCAACAACCAGATGAGCAGATGGGGGCCGGGCCAGTCGCGCACTGCGGACCAGTTGCCCCCACGGGCGCGACAGGCTATAATGGGCTCCACGCGGGCCATGGGGCGCGCTGCCGGGAGGGAGATCATGAACATAGCTCGAGAAAATGACCTCGTCCTGCTCCTCGGGCAGGATCGCAAAGAGTTCATCGTGTGCTTGAGGCCGGGAGGCCGGCTCCAGACACACAGGGGCACCATCGACCACGATGACCTGCTGGGACAGCCGCTGGGGCGTGAGATCAAGTCACACCTGGGCTATTCCTTTGTCGTGCTCGAGCCCAGCACCTTTGACCTGATTCGCCAGCTCAAGCGCACAACACAGATCATGTTCCCCAAGGACATTGGCTACGTCCTGATGCGCCTGAATATCATGCCCGGCAGCCGCGTCGTCGAGGCAGGCAGCGGTAGCGGGGGGCTGACGGTGGCCCTGGCGCGGGCCGTGGGGCAGGAAGGGATGGTCTATTCGTACGAGGCCCGCCCCGACATCCTGCGGCTGGCGCAAAAGAACCTCGACACGCTTGGGCTGGGCAGCAGGGTCGATTTCAAGCTGCGCGACGTAGGCGAAGGGTTTGACGAGCACGGCGTCGACGCGCTCTTTCTCGACCTGCGGCGGCCGTGGGCCTACCTCGATCACGTCGCCGCCACGCTCAAGGACAGCGGTTTCTTTGGCGCCATCGTGCCCACCACCAACCAGGTAGACGACCTGTTACTCGGCCTGGAAGGGCAGGAAGGCTTTGGCTCGATCGAGGTCGAAGAAGTGCTCGTGCGCCCCTACAAGCCGGTGCCCGGGCGGTTGCGCCCGGCCGACCGGATGGTGGCGCACACGGGCTACCTGGTCTTTGCGCGCAAGGTGAGCCGCGAGGTGGTCCAGGGCGGCTATTGGGCCGACCGCCGGCGCCGCAAGTACGAGCAGCTCAAGCACGCGGCGCAAGAAGCAGAGGCAGAAGAGGAGTAGAGAGACAACCCTGACAGGTCTCGGAAGACCTGTCAGGGTTCACTTGGGTGCAGCTATTTAGCGCTGTTCGAGGGGGATAACGAGCCACAAGAGCAGGTAGGGCAAGATGCCCGGAGCACCACCCGGCAGCAGCAGGATCAAAAAAAGCAGCCGGAACCAGAAGGCACCGATCCCAAAGAACTCGCCCAGCCCACCACACACGCCTGCGATCACGCGGTTGGTTCGCGATCGTCTCAACTGATTCATTTTACTCGCTCCCTTCCCAGGCCACCATCTGTGCCTCGATCTGTCGAGGACTCGAATTTCCTACCCCCTCTACGCAACAGGCACAGATTGGTTGCGCGCGGCGGCTCAGCTCCCTATGGCTGGAGTGCGATCCAGTTGGCCGCGCCCCACCCTTCCTCACCGCCTGGTGCGCGCATGCGCCACCAGGTGTAGCCATCCGCCTCTTCCGGTCCTTCGAGCACGGTGAGCACAGTGCCTTCCCGCGCGTTCGTGACCACGCGCGCTGTGGTGTTCGCTTCTGAGCGCAGGTTCAGCCCCGCTCCCAGGGTGCCCTGGACGACCACCAGTGCCCCGGGGCCGATTTCTGTCGTCGCCGCCGTGCCGGCCGGTGTGCCCACCGGTAGCACGACGGTGGCTGTGGGGAGCGTCTCGCTCGTGGGGGCCACCGGCTGTGACGTAAAGGTGGGTAGCACGGCGCGGGTGGCAGTGGGCGCCGGGGTCGGTGTCTCATCCCCATTGCCCCGGATGGCTTGCACCACCAGGATCAGGCCCACGCACAGGGCGATGATGATGGCGACGAGAATAGCCAGCAAGGCCCAGGGCGGGAGCGCCACTCGGCGCCGCTTGGCGTGAGGTTTTTGTTTCTTGTCGGGGTCTTCCCAGGGGCGATCACTCCACTCGCCGGGGCCAGCATCGTACTCTGTCATCGGTTTCCTCCTCGCTCGATCATCGTTGTCGTTCGATCCGGTCCTGGCGCCAGGCGCGCAGCTCGTCCAGCGCCAGGGTATTCAACACGTCGCATGGCTCTGCCCACCCCCGGCGTGCAGTGGCCACCGCATAGACCAGGTTCCCCAGCCCCTCCGGGTGGTGCGCGTCGCTGTTGGTGGCGATCTTGACCCCCAGCTCGATGGCGCGGCGCACGTGGGCATCGTCGAGGTCCAGGCGCGATGGGCCGCCGTTCACTTCCAGGGCCGTGCCGGTCTGTGCGGCCGCCCGGATCACCGCGTCGAGGTCAACCGTGCTCTCCTCGCGCTGTCCAAGCAGCCGGCCGGAAGGGTGGCCGATGAGGTCCACGTAGGGGTTCTCAATGGCATTCAGGACGCGCCGGGTCATCTGTTCGGGCTCCTGGCGCAGCGAGGTGTGCACCGAGGCGACGACCAGGTCGAGGCCCGCCAGCACGTCGTCGGGCAGGTCGAGGGTGCCGTCGGCCCGGATCTCCATCTCGCACCCCTGCAGCAGCACGAAATCGTCCCACTGTGCATTCAGGGCCTCGATCTCGGCGCGCTGCGCGCGCAGCCGCTCGGCCGTCAGCCCGCTGGCCACGGCCAGCCCGTGGGTATGATCCGAGATCAGCAGGTAGTGGTAGCCGAGGGCGCGGGCGGCGCCAGCCATCTCGGCCAGGGGCGCGGCGCCGTCGCTCCAATCCGAGTGCGCGTGCAGGTCGCCGCGGATGTCGCCCCGCTCGACCAGGCGTGGCAGCTCGCCAGCCAGCGCCGCCTGGATCTCGCCCCGATCCTCGCGCAGCTCTGGTGGGATCCAGGGCAGCCCGAGCGTGTCGTACACCTCTTTTTCCGTGGCGCACAAGATCTCGCTCGCCCGGGTCCCGGCGCCAGGCTCCTCCGGCGTCTCCTCGCGTTTGAAACCATATTCGCTCAGGCTCAGGCCATGCTTGATGGCCATCTCGCGCAGGCGGATGTTGTGTGCCTGGCTGCCGGTAAAATAATGGAGTGCGGCCCCCCAGCGCTCCGGCTCGAGCACGCGCAGGTCCACCTGCAGCCCGTTGTGCAGCCGCACCGTCGTCTTGGTCGGGCCGCTCAGCACCACCTCGGCCACCCGCGGCAGGGCGGCAAAGGCGCGCATCACGGCGGCGGGCTCGTGGCTGGCTACCAGCAGGTCGATGTCGCCTATCGTGGCGCGCATGCGCCGCAGGCTGCCCGCCACCGCTGCCTGGGCCACCTGTGGGCACGCCTCTTCGAGCTGCGCCAGCAGCTCGGCCGCGGCCGGCCAGGCCGTGCCCAGCGGGATGCGATCGCTGCGCCGGTTCAAGGCCTCGATCCCGGCCAGGATCTTGTTCTCCGATTTTGCCCCCAGCCCGGGTAGATCGCGCAGGCGCCCATCCCGGGCTGCCGCTTCGACCTCGGCCACGCTCTGTAGGCCCAGCTCCTCCCACAACAGCCTGGCCGTTTTGGGGCCGACGTCGGGGATGGTGAGGAGTGTCACCACGCCGGCGGGGATCTGCTCCTGCAGCCGCTCATAGTACTCGAGCCGGCCCGTGGTCAGCAGCTCGTCGATCTTGTCCGCGATCGCCTGCCCCACGCCGGGGATCTCTTGCAGCGTGCCGGCACGCCAGTAGGCGCGGATGTCCTGCCCCAGGTTCGTGATATTCTCAGCCGCGCGCTGGTAGGCGATCACCTTGAAGCGGTTCTCGCCCAGGATGTTCATCATGTCGCCGATCTGGCGCAAGACCCCGGCTATCTCCTGGTTGGTCATAAGCAGCAAGTAACAGGTCGCAAGCTACGAGCGAGCACAAGGCGCTGGCGCGCATCTGCCGCCCAGAGGGGATTATAACAGGTTTTTGTCCGGGTGGCAAGCTGTGAGGGGCCGAGCTTGCGCTACACGGGTTGTTTACGAAAGGATGGCGCAGGTGTCGCGGACAAATGTGCGGATCAGGGCCGCTACCTCGACCGGTTTTTCCATCGGCAGCAGGTGGCCTGTGCCTGCGACCTCGGCGTGGCGCGCCGCCGGCAAGAGGCGCGCCACGCGCGCTGCGGCTTCTGGCAGGAAGGTGTTCGATTTTTCCCCCCGGAGGAAGAGGGCCGGCACTCGGAGGCGGGGCACATCCTCCCAGATGCGCGTGGGGACGCGGGCAAAGAGGTGTGCTTCCCACTCGGGTGGATAGGCCAGCGAGACGCCGCCGCTGCTGGCTGGCTCTGTGACCGAGTTGACGTAATCCCACAGCGCCGCGTCGGGCCAGCGCGCAAAGAGCGCCCTGTCGCGATAGTGGTCAAAACACGCCTGGCGGCTGGGCCATGTGCGCCGCCGGCGTCGCGCCGCCTGCACAAAGGGCTGGCGGCGTTCCAGCCCCAGCCGGCGCATGATGCGCACCAACCATAACCAGCGTGGGGGGAGGATGACCGGATCGACCAGGATCACGCACCGAAAGAGGTCAGGCCGGTCGATGGCCGCCCATAGGGTGAGGACGCCGCCGAGCGAGTGGCCGACGCCGATCACGGGCGCCATCCCGCTTGCTTCGAGCTCATCCACCACGTCGCCGGCCATCGGCCGCCAGGTGGGTGTGTCGCCAGGGCGGCTGCCAGGCCAGAGCGGGCGCGCGGGCAGGCCGATGACGTGATAGTTGTCCGCCAGCGCGATGGCGAGCTGGCGATAGCTACCTGGCGGAAAGCCGTTGGCGTGGGCAATGTGCAGCGCCGGGCCGTGGCCGCCAAACTCGTGCATCGACACGCGGCTGTCAACCATACGCGGCCAGGGCACGATGGATCGCGAGGTCGGCTGCTTCGGGCAGCCACTCGGGTGCGGCGCGCTCAATGACGATTCGCTCGCATTCGTTCAAGCACGCGAACGCCGCGAGCGCGTCGACAAAGGCGGGCAGAAACGCGTCGAACTCGTCAAAGCCGGGCTCCATTGCCAGGCTGCGCACGATGAGCCGGCGTGCCTTCCTGTCGGCCTTGGGGTCGAGTCTGCCCACGAGCCTGTCTCCCCACAGGATTGGCAGGACGAAATACCCGTAGCGCCGCTTTGCGACAGGTGTGTAGCACTCGAGTGAATACGCAAAGTCGAACAGGTCGGACATGCGTTGGCGATGGATGATCAGGTTGTCAAAGGGGGAGAGGAGGGCAGCCCGCGACGGCGAGGGGCCTGGGCGGTCGACCCCTTCCAGGGTGGCAGGCAGCGCATAGTAGAGCGAGGTGATCTCCCCGACCTGGAGCCGGACGACCTCGCCGCTGGCAGTCATGTCGGCAAGCGCCGTGGATACGGCCCCCTTGGGCGCGGCGTGGATATAGTCCACGATCTCGCGCTCGGCGGCGACACCGTGCGCCGACAGGGCGCGGTGCACGACGAAACGAGCGACCTCGTCGTCGCCCGGCAGGCGGGTGTCGACCCCGGCGGGCAGCACCCGCTCGGTGAGGTCGTAGACCTTTTCAAAGCCGCGCCGCTCCGAGATCATCAACTCGCCGCGCCAAAAGAGGAGCTCGAGCGCCGACTTGGCCGGCTTCCAGTCCCACCAGCCGCTGCGCTTTGTGCCCGGCGGCGGGTCGAAATCGCGTGCCGTCAGGGGGCCCTCGGCGCGGATGCGCTCGAGGACGGGATGGAGCAGGTCCAGGACCTCGGGCCTGCGGCTCACCCATCCATCATCGGGTGCCCGGTGGCGCTGCATGCGCGGCAGGTAGTAGCGATAGTCGGCCATCGGCAGGTAGGAGGCAGCGTGCCCCCAGTACTCGAATATGCGCCGGTCGTCCACCTGGAGCGAGTGCAGCATATCCGGCCGGTAGTCGGGCCGGCGGGTCCAGAGGGTGTGATGGTGGGCGCGCGCGATGACGGCGATGGTGTCGATCTGGACGTAACCGAGCGCCTCGATGGTGCGCGCGACGCCTTCTTGGCCTGTTGGCAGTGTGGACATCTCACCGTCCAGCAATTGGAAGGCCAGCGCCAGCCGGCGTGCTGCTTCCTTCGAGATTTTGAGCTTCATCAGTAGCCCGCCTCGAGGTCGACGCGGTTTGGCATTTCGTCGCCGCGCGCCGCGGCGTTCAGCAGCTCGGCCAGGTGGATCATGCGCAGGTGGTCGCTATCGGTCGAGCCGCCGGCACGGTGAGGGCTCATCACCACGTTGTCGAGTGTAGCAAATGGATAGTCGGATGGTGGCGTGTCGGCGCGCGACGCTTCGTCCGGTGGATAGTTGTACCAGACGTCGAGCCCGGCTGCGTGGATCTTTTGTTCTCGCAGAGCGTGATAGAGCGCCGCCTGGTCGACGATCGGCCCGCGGCCGATATTCACCACAACTGCGTCGGATGGGAGCAACGCGAGCTCGGCAGCGCCGAGAAAGCCTGTCGTGGTGGGCGTGTGAGGCAGGCAGACGACGACAGTGGTGGCGCGTGGCAGCAGGCTGTGTACCGATGCGGGTGGGTAAAGGGTGACGCCGTCGACCTGCGCGCCGGGCAGTGTCACGTGCCGCCGGATTGCAGCCACTTCCATCCCCAGCCCGCGGCATAGGCGTGCCACCTCGCGGCCGATGGCGCCGTAGCCGAGCACGAGCGCCAGGCGGCCCCCGAGCAGGATGCTCGGGTTGGGGCGGTAGCGTGGCCGCCAGTCGTGTGCGCGCAGCGCCCGGTCCATGGGCACAATGCACTTGGCTGCCGCGAGAAGGAGTGCGCACGCATGCTCGGCGACAGGCAGGGCATTATGATGCAGGTTGTGGACGGCGATCTCGGGGAACTCGATCATCAGATCTCGTGTCGATTCTGGTACGCCGGCCCAGGGAATGATCAGCGCCAATAGGCGCCGGCTGGCAGTGATCTGGGCGCGCTCGGGCCGGCCGGCAATCAGGACCTCGTACTCGGGGGGTGACGGGAGTTCGGCGCCGGTAGTGAGATGAACGCCCGGCTCGAGCCGGTCACACAGCTCCTGCAGGGCAGCCAGATCGCGTGGTGGAGATAAAAAATGGACAGATAGGCTCATTGGTTCATTATAAATGAAAAGGAGGCCCGCGGCAAACGTTTGTCACTTCACGGCTAAACCCTCTTCTTGGCTTTTGTACACTTTTCGGGTATAATCGGAGTAGAGTTGCCGGGGCCACCCCCAGGCAGTGGCTCGCGCTAGAGACCACAGAGCGGGGCATGGACCTGATCAGGCAGGTAGCTCAGTGGGTGAGGATTCGCAGGCAAGAGCAGGGTCGTAAAGCGAAGGGGCCATGCGACAGATGGATGCCCTCACGTTTCTAGAAACAAAAGATCACACACAGCGCGGCACGTGGGTGCAGGTATCGCTGCTCGGGGCGATGGTCTTGTCGGCCTTGCTGGTGCTGTTCGCTACGCTGTGGCACGGCCCATCCGCCATCGCCTGGATCCTTGGCCTGGCGACCGAGCTGCTGCTTGTCGGCGTGTGGTACCTGGCTCGCGGCGCAGCCGAGTCTGGGCCCGAGGCCCAGACCGACGTACCAGGTGAGCCTTTCGAGGAGGCGGCGATCGGCTTCTTCCGCACGACACCAGAGGGCCGCATTCTCGCGGCCAATCGGAGCTTGGTCGAGATATTGGGCTATGAATCGTTCGAGGCTCTCGCCTTACGAAACCTTGAGGAGGAGGGATACGCACCCGGCTATACGCGGGCCCAGTTCAAGGAGTGCCTCGATCGCGAGGGCCACATTCGCGGCCTGGAGAGTGGCTGGCTGCGCCCGGATGGCCGGGTGGTGTACATCCGGGAAAGCGCGTGCGCCGTGCGAGATCGGGATGGCACGGTCCTCTACTACGAGGGCACGGTCGAGGATGTCACCGAGCGGAAGGTGGCAGAGGAGCTGTTGCGGCAGGAAGAGCAGCGCTACAGGGCGCTGTTCGAGCACACGACCGACGCCGTGTTCATCCTCGACCTTGACGGGTTGATCCTGGCCGCCAATCCGCGTGCTGATCGGCTTTTGGGCTGCCATGTCCAAGATCTGATCGGCCAGCCTTTTAGGCAGTGGGTGGTGCTGCGTGAGCAGCAGGCGCACGTCAACCAGGTTGCAGCGCTGCGTGAGGGCCGGGGGCTGCCCCATCGTGAGACGGTTTTGCAGCGCGCCGACGGCAGCGAGGTAGAGGTAGAGATTCACGCCATGCTGGTATCCGACCCTGCCGGCCAGCCGTTGCACCTGCAAGGCATTGTGCGCGACATCAGCGAGCGCAAGCGAGCCGAGGCCCAGCGTGAGGCACTCCTGCTTGACCTGATGAATCGCAGCACTCAGCTCCTGACGGCGGTGGAGATAGCCAATTCGGCCAGCACGATCCTTGACCCCGATGTGCTCATGGCCGAGACGGTGGAATTGATCCGATCTCGCTTCGGCTTTTACTACGTAGGCCTCTTCACGGTCGACGAGGCGGGCGAGTATGCCATGCTGCGCGCCGGCACCGGCGATGCCGGGCGCGAGATGCTGGCGCGTGGGCACAAGCTGGCCGTGGGTGGGGTGTCGATGATCGGACGCTGTGTGGCCGATGGTGAGCCACGCGTGGCCTCGGACGTTGGAGATGAGGCGATCCGTTTCGACAATCCTCTGCTCCCGGAAACACGCTCGGAGGTGGCCCTGCCGTTGATCGGCAGGGGCGAGTGTATCGGCGGGCTGTCTGTGCAGAGCACCCGGGCGGAGGCGTTCGCGGCGAGTGAGGTGGCGACATTGCAGGCCATGGCCGACCAGATCGCCAACGCCATCATGAACGCGCGTTTGTATGATCAGGTGCAGCGCTACGCGACGCGCCTCGAAGACCTGGTTGCCGAGCAAACGTCAGAGCTGCGTGCGGTGAATAAGGAGCTGGAAGCGTTCGCCTACTCGGTGTCTCACGACCTGCGTGCGCCGTTGCGCAGCATCGACGGTTTTGGCCAGGCGCTGCTCGAGGATTATGGCTCGGTGTTGGATGACGTGGGCGCCGAGTATCTGCGCCGCATGAGGACGTCGAGCCAGCGCATGGGGCGCCTTATCGATGACCTGCTGCACCTGTCGCGCCTCACCCGCCGCGAGCCGGTGCGTGAGGATGTTGACCTGAGCGACCTTGCGCGCGAGATCTCTACCGAGCTGCAGAGGAGCGCACCCGACCGTCAAGTTGAATGGGTTTTGGGCGCAGACCTCGTCGCATACGCCGATCCGGGCTTGCTGCGCGCCGTGCTTGAGAACCTCCTGGGCAATGCGTGGAAATTCACCGCCAAGCACGAAACGGCGCGTATCGAGTTTGGCATGGAGGAGCGGCAGGGGGTGTCAGCCTTCTTTGTGCGCGACGATGGAGCCGGTTTTGACATGGCCTATCGCTCCAAGCTCTTTGGCGCGTTCCAACGCTTGCACGGTGTGCGCGAGTTTGAGGGGGTGGGCGTCGGCCTCGCCACTGTCCAGCGCATCATCCACCGGCACGGCGGGCAGATTTGGGCTGAATCGGCCGTGGAGCAGGGAGCAACCTTCTTTTTCACCCTTGGCCCCGATAGGAGGAGAGGTAGTGAGTGAAAAGATCATCCTCTTGGTAGAAGATAACCCGGACGATGAGCTGCTGACTGTGCGCGCGCTGAGAAAGAACCGGATTTTGAACGACGTCGTCGTCGCGCACGATGGTGTCGAGGCGCTCGACTACCTGTTTGGAGAAGGGGAATACGCGGGCCGCGACACGAGCCTGATGCCGCAGGTGGTCTTGCTCGATCTGCGTTTGCCGCGGCTCGATGGGTTGGAGGTGCTGCGCCGGCTGCGCGCCGACGAGCGGACGCGGCTGCTGCCTGTCGTCGTCCTCACCTCGTCGGACGAAGAGAAGGACATTGTCGAGAGCTATCGCATCGGTTCCAACAGCTATATCCGCAAGCCGGTTCACTTTGAACAGTTCAGCGAGGCGATACGCCAGCTCGGTCTCTACTGGCTGGTGTTGAATGTCGGTCTGTAGGCAGGCAGCCCAGGATAGAGGGGGCAGGGGCAGAACTATGGCAGGCGATTTTGGAACATACCAGGAAGAGAGAGAGGCGCTCCGGCAGCGCGTGCTCGAGCTCTCCTCTCAGCTCGAGCTCTTGACCGAGGACCTGGAGGCGCTGAACTATTCGGTATCTCACGACCTGCGCGCCCCTCTGCGCGCCATGGAAGGCTTTTCCCAGGTGTTGCTCGAGGAGTATAACGCGCTGCTCGATAGCACCGGGCAGGACTATTTGCGGCGGGTCGTGAGTGGGGCCAGGCGCATGGGCGACATGATCGATGGCCTGTTGCACCTCTCGCGCCTGGGTCGCTGTGCGATGCATCACGAGCGGGTGGACCTGACGGGCTTGGCGCGCGCCGTCGCGGCCAGGCTCCAAGCGATAGACGAGGATCGCCGGGTAACATTCGAGATCCAGGAGGGGGTATGGGCCGATGGCGATCTCGATCTGCTACGGGTGGTTGTCGAGAATCTTTTGGCCAATGCCTGTAAGTTTACGTCGCAGCGGGCGCAGGCGCGGATCGAGTTTGGCACACAGGCAGAGGATGGAGTGACAGTATACCGGGTGCGCGATAATGGCGTCGGCTTTGACATGACCTATGCCGACAGGCTCTTTGCCCCCTTTCAGCGTCTGCACCTGGCGCCCGAGTTCGAGGGAAAGGGAATGGGCCTGGCCCTGGTGCGGCGTGCGGTGCGCCGGCATGGGGGGCGCGTATGGGCCGAGGCCGCCGTGGAGCGGGGGGCATCCTTCTATTTCACGCTGCAAGCCGTGGGAGGCAAACAGTGACCAATGTGATCTTGCTTGTAGAAGACAACCCGGATGACGAGCTTCTAACGCTGCGTGCGTTGAAAAAAAGCCACATCGTCAACGAGGTGGTGGTGGTGCGTGATGGGGCCGAGGCCCTCGACTATCTTTTTGCCACAGGCCCCTATGCCGAGCGCGATGGGAGCGTTTTGCCCCAGGTGGTCTTGCTCGATCTGCGGCTACCGCGCATCGATGGCCTGGAGGTGCTGCGGCGGCTGCGGGAAGATGCGCGTACCTGCCTGCTGCCCATCGTCATCCTCACTTCTTCAGATGAGGAGCGCGACATCGTCGACAGCTACCGCCTGGGGGCGAACAGCTATATTCGGAAGCCTGTCGACTTTGCGCGCTTTAGCGAGGCGGTGTGCCAGCTTGGATTGTATTGGCTGATCCTGAACCAGGGTCCCCCAGGCGGAAGGAATCTGTAGATGGACGACTCACTCGCGGTACTTGTCATCGAAGACTCGGAGGACGACGCGTTTCTCATCGCACGCCAATTGCGGCGAGCAGGGTACGACCTGACGGTCCACCGCGTCGAGACGGCAGAAGACATGGAGGCCGCGCTGGATAGCCGGGAGTGGGATGTGATCATTGCCGATCACTCCATGCCACGCTTTAGTGGCACGCGGGCGCTCAAGATGATCCAGGACAGAGGGCTCGATCTGCCGTTTATCGTCGTGTCGGGCACGATCGGCGAGGAAGCGGCCGTGGCAGTGATGAAGGCTGGTGCCCACGACTATGTGATGAAGAACAACCTGATCCGCCTCGGTCCTGCCGTGCGCCGTGAGCTGCAAGAGTCCAGGGAACGTCAGGCGCGCCGTCGTGCAGAGGAAAGACTGCGGCAAAGCGAGGCTCGCTTTCGCAAGATGGCGCAAAACATACAGGATGGGCTGGCGATCATCGAGTATGGCAAAGTGGTGTACGTGAACGACCGCGTGTGCGAGATCTTTGGCTACCCGAGAGACGAGGTGATGCAGCTCGCGGGGCTCGGTATGGCGGTGCCCGAAGAGCGCGAGCGCCTGCGCGCCATTGCCGAGTTGGCGCGCACCAAGGGCCAGATGCCGTCCGAGCTCGAGTTCTGGATCGAGCGCCAGGATGGCACGCGGCGTTGTATCCAAAATCGCTACTCGATGAGCATCGAAGATGGCAAGATCGTTGGGCGTTACGTGGTGACGACAGACATTACCGAGCGCAAGCTGGCCGAGCGTGAGGTGGAGGAGCGGCGTACCTACCTGGAACGGGTACTGCGTGCTGCCCCAGATGCCATCGTCAGCCTCGATCCGCAGCATCGGATCGTCGAATGGAACGCAGGCGCGGAACGACTCTTTGGCTACACCCGCCAGGAGGTGATCGGCCGCGATCTCGACGATCTGATCAATAGCCGCGCGACGGTCGAGCAGGCCCGCAAGCTCACCGCAGTGCTCCTGGGGGGGCAGGACGTGCCACCCATGGAAGCGGTGCGCTATCGCAAGGATGGCGTGCCGGTGGATGTGATCATTGCCGGGTCGCCGATCGTCGTCGACGGCAGGCTGATCGGGATCGTGGTGCTCTATACCGATATCTCGGAGCGCAAGCGTGCCGAGCGGCTGCTCCAGACGCTGAACGAGGCGGCACTGGCCGTCGAGCAGGCCCTGACGGTCGAGGCGATTTTCGACGCCCTGGGCAGCGAGTTTGCCAAGCTCGGGTTCTATTGCGCTGTGCTGCTGCTCCACCGGCCGGAGCAGGAGTTGCGGCTTGCCTATTTCAGCCACGAGGCGGCAGCCGCTGCCATGGTGGATGACCTGGTAGAGAGCGGACCCGAGGCGACACGCTTTCCTGTCGATGTGGTGAGCGTCTTTCGGGACGTGCTCTGCGAGCGCCGGTCGATCTATATGGAGCTGCTGGATGTTCTACGCGAGGCGCGACCTGTGACCCTGGGAGAGATGGACGAGGAGCACCTCGCCGACTATGCAGCGCGGCGGTTGATCGCGGCGCCGCTGATTGTAGAGGATCAGGCCATTGGCATCCTGGCGGTGTATGCCAACGACTTGGTCGAGGAGGATGTGCCGGCGATCACGGCCTTCGCGCACCAGATGGCGGCTGCCTGGCGCAAGGCCCACCTGCTGCGCGACCTGGCCGAGAGCCTCGATCAGCTCAAGCGCACCCAGGCCCAGTTCCTGCAGGCCCAAAAGATGGAGGCCATCGGCCGGCTGGCGGGGGGCGTCGCGCACGACTTTAACAACGCGCTGACCATCATCCGCCTCAGTGTGCAGCTCCTCCAGCGACAGCTTCACGTCGAGGACCCCCTTCTTGAATTCGTCGGCCAGATCGACGAGGCAGCCGAGCGGGCGGCGCGCCTGACGGGCCAGCTTCTTGCCTTTGGCCGGCGTGAGATCGTCGAGCCTCAGATCGTCGACGTCAATCAGCTTGTCGTGAATATGATCCAGATGCTGCGCCGGCTGATCGGCGAGGATGTTGATCTGGTGACGACACTGGAAGAGAATCTGTGGCATGTAGAGATCGATCCCATCCAGCTTGATCAGGTGATCGTCAACCTGGCGGTCAACGCGCGCGATGCGATGCTGAGCGGCGGGCGGCTGGACATTGAGACGGCGAACATAGTGCTCGACGAGGGATACGCTGGCAGCCACGTTGATGTCGAGGTAGGCGAATATGTGCTGCTGGCGATCAGCGACACGGGCATCGGCATGAGCCCGGAGGTGCAGTCCCATCTCTTCGAGCCCTTTTTCACCACCAAGGAGCGGGGCAAGGGCACCGGGCTTGGCCTGGCCACGGTGTATGGCATCGTCAAGCGCTATGGCGGGCACATTGGCGTCTACAGTGAAGTGGATCGAGGCTCCACCTTCAAGATCTATTTGCCGCGCGTCGTGGGCGAGGTGCGCGATGATCGGGCCGACGTCGAGACGATCCAGGCGGCGGGAGGCACCGAGACAGTGCTGGTTGTAGAGGATGACATAGCAGTGCGCGACATGGCGTGCGAAATCTTGCGTGCGTACGGCTACCAGGTGCTCACTGCCAGCTCGGGACCGGCCGCGCTCGATCTCGCCGGTGCGTACGACGCACCGATCCACCTGTTGCTCACCGACGTCGTGCTGCCCCAGATGAACGGGCGCGAGCTGTCTGAGCGGCTCCAGGGACGGCGGCCCGACATGCAGGTGATCTATATGTCGGGCTATGGCAGCAGTGTCATTGCCCAGCGCGGCGTGGGCAGTGAAATCGCCTATCTTCTATCCAAGCCCTTCACGGTGGAGACATTGACGCGCAAGGTGCGCGCCGCATTGGACGGAAAGGGGCGCTAGGGGGCAGGCGCTCTGTCCCCATCTCTTTTTCCCTATCCCCTGTTTCCCCGCTTCTGGATGCCTTCGAGGAAGGCCACATCGCCCGAGTTGATCTCGGCCGCGTTGGCCTCGTCCGTGTCGAGATGGATCTCGAGCTGGAATTTGGGTGAGACGCGTACCGCTACGTCACCAAAGATCAGCTCCCGGTCGCCCTCCACCCGGACACGTACCGTGTCGCCGTCTTCGAGGCCGAGGCGACGCGCATCGGTCGGCGTCATGTGGATGTGGCGCAAGGCATAGATCACGCCTTCTTCGATCTCGACCTTGCCCGCTGGCCCTTCGAGCGTCAAGCCGGGTGTGCCCTCAATGTCGCCCGACATGCGGATCGGCGCGTTGATGCCCAGGCGATAACCCTCAGTGCGCGAGATCTCGATCTGGGTCTCCTTGCGCTCGGGTCCGAGCACTCGCACGCGGTCGATGCTGCCGCGCGGGCCGGTGAGCTTGACCGTCTCTTCGGCTGCGAACTGGCCTGGCTGCGACAGGGGGCTGCGCGGCGTGAGGCGGTGGCCGGGGCCAAAGAGCCGCTCCACGTCCTGCTGGCTGAGGTGGACGTGGTGCGCCGAGACGCCGATCGGGATCGGGATCTGGCTCGCCTGGAGCTGGCGGCTGAGCGCCTCGTAGCCGAGGATGCGGATTGTCTCGCGCGCGATCATGCGCGACGCGTCAGAGTGAACGACGAGGATCTTGACCTGGGAATCGGGGTGAGAGATATCTACCACGCCCTCCTCGACGCCGACGACCGCGCGGTTCTTGACGGCATCGAGCAGGATGCCGAGCTGGTACAACCCCTGGCACGCCATCGAACGCGTGCCGGGCGCGTTTTCGCCGATGCCGCCGGTAAAGACGAGCACGTCGAGCCCGCCGAGTGCGGCATAGTAGGCCCCGATATATTTGCGCAGCTCGTAGGTAAACACCTCGGCGGCCAGCATCGCCTTCCGATCCCCGGCGTTCGCGGCGTCGGCGATCTCGCGTGTGTCACCCGACAGCCCCGACAGGCCCTTGAGCCCACTCTCACGGTTCAGCAAGCGGTCGATCTCGTCGGCCGTCATCCCCTTGCGCACCAGGTAGGTGACAATGGCCGGGTCGATGCTGCCCGAACGGGTGACCATCGGCATACCTTCCAGAGGCGTAAAGCCCATGCTGGTGTCGATAGACCGCCCATGATCGATGGCGCACACCGACGCACCGGCGCCCAGGTGACAGGTGATCAAACGCAGTTGTGAAAAGCGGCGCTTGAGATAGGTTGCGGCCATCAGCCCGACATAGTGGTGCGATGTGCCGTGAAAGCCAAAGCGGCGAATGCCGTCCTGGGTATATAGCTCTTCGGGCAGGGCGTAGCGGTAGGCGTAGCGGGGCATCGTCTGGTGAAATGCCGTGTCGAACACGGCCACGTGGGGCACACCGGGCAGGATCTCGCGCATCCACTCGATGCCGAGGGCGTGGACTGGGTTGTGCAGCGGCGCAAGGGGAGCAAGGCGGCGGATATCGGCGAGCACGTCGTCGTTAATGATCACAGGCTGGGCGTACTGCGTGCCGCCGTGCACGACGCGGTGGCCCACGGCCGTGATCTCGTCCAGCGAGGCCAGGACGCCGATCTCGGGATCGACGAGGCGGTCGAGCGCTGCCTGGAGCGATCCACGCAGGCCCGCCTGGCCCAGCTCGAAGGAGTAGGCGCCGCGGGTGGTCTCGTGGGTTTGCAGCGTGCCCGGCTGGTCGATCCACTCCACCTGGCCTTCGACGTTGCGCGTCTCGTCGTCCGTATCAAAGAAGCGGTATTTGAGCGAACTCGTGCGCAAGTTGAGGACGAGGATGCGCTGCGGCGTGTCCGGTGTGAGCATCAGGCCATACGGGTCGGCTTCGGCCTGGCGCTCGGCCACGATTTGCTTCTGCACGATCTGTTTCTGCTCGATCAGAGTGCTGCGCCGCGCGATCGACTTGGAAAAGCGCTGGAGCGCGGCGGGATCCTCCTGCACCCAGCGGTAAAAGAGGTTGACCGGAATGAGCAGCACGCGGCTCGGCTCGCTGGCCACGAGGTCCACAGGGCAGTTCAGCCCGGTGAGCAGCGACATCTCGCCCAAAAAGCTGCCGGCGCCAAGCACTTCGAGCTCGAGCGGCTCCCCCTCGGCCGCGGGCAGGTAGGCTTTGGCCTCGCCCTCGATGATCACGCCAAAAAAGGTGAAAGGCTCGCCGACAGAGATAATGACTTCGCCTGGTGCGTAGGGCGCAATCTCGCCCTGTTCGCGGATCGCGTCGGCGATCTTGGGCGGGAGGTTGTCAAACATATCCCAGCGGGCCAATTCTTTGGTTACCATCCATCAACTCCTGTTTGTTTACGGACAAGTGCGAGAGCGCCGTCGCGGTGGTGAGCGCCTCTCGTCCGGCTTTGATCGCCTCGCCATGCCTTCCTCAAGGCCGCGCCCATTATACCACACCAGCCCAGAGATGAAAAAAAGACGCCCCACTTGCGTCATTCATCATTCTGAATCCGCGCCAGGGATCGCACCCATTATCTCGGCGCGCACCCAGTCGTCGCCCTCGCCTGCCATTGCGCAGAGCAGTGCCCGGCGCGCATCGTGTGTGCCGATCCGGCCCAGCGCCCACGCGGCGTGGCCGCGCACGAGAGGCTCGGCGTCGCCCAAGGCCCGGATCAAAGCCGGGATGGCGGCCGCATCGCCCCAATTGCCGAGCGCGACGGCGACGTTGCGCAGCAGGCCGCGGCGTTTGGCGCGCAGAATGGGGCTGCCCGTGAATCGCGCGCCCAAGGCCTCGTCGTCGAGGTCGATCAGGTCGAGGAGCGGCGGCGCGATGGCGTCGGGGCCGGGCCAGAAGGCGGGCTGGGCCGTCGGCGCGGCAAAGCGCCGGTTCCAGGGGCATACTTCCTGGCAGACGTCGCAGCCAAAAATACGGTTCCCCATGAGCGGCCTCAACTCGCGTGGGATCGGGCCCTGGAGCTCGATCGTCAGGTAAGAGATGCAGCGCCGGGCATCGAGAACGCCTGGGGCAGGGAATGCGTTCGTGGGACACGCCTCCAGGCAGCGTGTGCACTGCCCACACGTCCCCGTGGCAGGCGGTGCCCACGACGGCTCAACGGGTGCGGCCAGGAGCAGCTCGCCCAAAAAGAGCCACGATCCGAGCCGTGGATGGATGAGCGCCGTATTCCTGCCGAGAAAACCCAGCCCGGCACGCACTGCCCAATCGCGCTCCAGGATGGCGCCTGTGTCGACATAAGCGCGGTGGGCGACGGCGTGACCCGCTTCTGCCTCGATGCGCGCGGCGAGCGTTCGCAGCCGCGGAGTCATTACGTCGTGATAGTCGACACCCCAGGCATAGCTGGCCATAATGCCGCGCGACGGGGCGTCGCGCAGGTGGGCGGGCAGGGCGACCGTGTGGTAGTTGAGGCCCACCACCACGACCGATTCGGCACCCGGCAGGATGTGCCGTGGGTCAGCGCGCCGCTCGACGGCGTCGGCGCGGGCCATGTAGCCCATCTCGCCGTGGTGCCCCGCGTCGAGCCAGGCGGTATAGCGTTCGAACGTGTGCGCCGGTCCGGCCGGCACGACCCCTGCCAGGTCAAAGCCCAGCTCAGCCGCCAGCACGGCGATGCGCGCTTCTGTGATGCGGGCGCCGGCTGTGGCTGGTATGCCGTGTGTGTGCATGGGGGACATTATAGCGGAATGGGGGGGATTGGTCAAGCGAGAGATTGGAAATTATAAATTAAAAATATCATCTTAAAAAAATAAAATTAAAAACTGCAAGCTGGTCTCTGGCTCATATTGAGAATGGGGGCCGGGAATAAGGCTATTGCATGGGGGCGGGTTTTGCGCTATAATGCAATCACGATGGCGCTACACGATCTGGTCATTCGCAGCCAACTGGTGCCGCCGCGGCAGAGGCGGGGGGTGGTGCGCCGGCCGCGGCTGGCGGCGCGCCTGGACGAGGTGCTTGACTATCCCCTGACCATCGTACAGGCGGGCACTGGTTATGGCAAGAGCACGGCGCTCACCGAGCTTGCTCACGCCGTGGATCTCCTCTTCTGGTACACAATCACCGAGCCGGACCGTGACCCCCTCTTGTTTGCGGCACACCTGATCTGCGCCTTCGAGTGCCTCGACCTCGACGGGTGCGAGCACGCGCTGGCGTTGCTGGAAGAGGCGGGGGGGCAGGTGACGCCAGCGCTGCTGACGCCGCTGCTCAACCTCCTGACGCGCGCGCTGGACGACGAGGCAGTGCTCGTACTGGACGACTACCACCTGGTGGCCGGGGTGCCCGAGGCAGCGGCGCTGCTCGAGCGCCTGGTGGACTATATCCCGCCGCGTTTGCACATCGTCGTCTCTACGCGCAGGACGCCCCCCCTGGCGGCGCTGACCCGCTGGCGCGCCAAGGGCCAGGTGCTGGCGCTCGGCCGGCAGGACCTGGCCTTTACCGCGCACGAGATCGAGGCCCTCTTTCGCGACGCCTACCGCTATCCCCTCTCGCCGGAACAGGCAGAGGCGCTGGCGTCAGAGACGGAGGGGTGGGCCATCGCGCTGCAGATGGTGTGGCAGAGCCTGCAGAGCGGGGCGGTGCCAGGGGTCGACGCGATCCTTGGCAAGCTGCCGTCGACGCTCGAAACGCTGTTCGATTATCTGGCCGAGGACGTGCTTGCCAGGCTGGCGCCTGCGATGCAGCGTTTCTTGCTTCACACGTCGGTGCTGCGCCAGATGGATGGTGCCGTGTGTGATGCGCTGCTTGGAGTGGAATCGAGCGTGGCGACCCTGCATCGGCTGCAAGAGGATGGGCTGTTCGTGGCTGCCGTGGGCGCTGCCGCGGGTGCCGCCCTGGGCGACGACGTCTTTCGTTACCACCGCCTGTTCCACGACTTTTTGCAGGCGCGCCTGGCGCAGAGCCCGGACGAAGCGCAGCGGCTGCACTCCCGCGCAGCCGCCTACTTTGAAGCGAACGGGCAGGTGGAAGAGACGATCTATCACCTGCTGAGGGCGGAAAAGCACGACCAGGCGGCCGAGCTGATCGAAGAGGCTGGCCCGGACCTGGTGCGGCTGGGGCGCTTTGACAGCCTGGAAGCGTGGATCGCGCGCCTGCAGCCCGAGGTGCAGGCCTCCCGGCCGCGCGTCCACCTGCTGCAGGGCGATGTGAGGCGCCTGCGTGCCCAGTTCGACGCGGCGCTCGATCATTACACGCAAGCCGAGGCGATCTATCGCCAGCGCGGCGACCTGCCCGGGCGCAGCCGCGCCCTGCGTGGACAGGCCCAGGTCTACCTCGACACAGTGCGGCCGCTCAAAGCCGACAGCCTGTTGGAAGAGGCGCTGCGCCTGCTGGAGCCGGAGGAGCACCGCGACGAGGCGGCGACGCTCCTCGATTTCCTGGCCGAGAACAAGCTAAACCTGGGCTACCCGGCCGAGGCGCGCGCGCTGCACCACGAGGCGCGGCTCCTGCGCGCCGACGTGGATGGCAGCGACGTCTATCTGGAGGCACGCGCGCACATGCGCACGGGGCGGCTCGACGAGGCGCGTGCCTTGCTCGAACAGCGGGCGGAAGAAGAGCGGCTGGCAAACGCGCAGCGGCCGCAGCGCTTTCACCGCGAAACCCTCCTCTTACTCTCCTTGGTGCACGTGCTCAGGGGCGAGGGCGCGGCGGCCGCGCGCTGCGCCCGCGAGGGGGCGGCCATCGGGCGCCGGCTCGAGTCGCGCTTTGTGGAGGTCGTCGGGCTCATGCGGCTGGCGCACGCCATTCAGCTCGACGAGTGGCGGGCCTGGGATCAGGAGAAGAGGGAAGGGACGGCGCACAGGCGGGCCACGGCCCTCTACGAGCACGCCCTGGCTCAGATCCGTACCTTTGGTGTGATGCGCACCCAGGCAGAGCCGTTGTGGGGCCTGTGCCGCGCTGCCGCCTATAGCGGCCAGATCCCACAGGCTGAAGGCTATGCGCAGCGCGCCCTCGAGATCCTGCGCCGGGCGGGCGACGAGTGGCTGCAGGATCTGGTCCAACTGGCCCTCGGCGCGGGCTATGCCCTCGCGGGCCGCTCCGAGCAGGCCAGGGGGGTTCTGGTGCCGGCCGCCGGCAGCTTTGCGCGCATCGGCGACACCTTTGGCCAGGCCGCCGCGTGGTTGTGGCTCGCCCTCGACGCCTGGTGGCAGGGCGACGTGGAGCGGGCGATCCAAGTTGCATGTGAGCTGCTGCCCCACGCCCGGCACCACGGCTACGATTTCCTGCTGACCGAGGTCACCTTTCTCGGCCTGGCCGACCGCCACGCGGCGCTGCCCCTTCTGCTCGAAGCGCGCCGGCAAGAGATCGAGCCGCCCTATGCGGCGGCGCTCGTGGCCCGGGCGCTGGCCCGGGCGACCCCGGCCCGGCTCGACGTCGCCGACGTCGACTTTCACCCCGGCTACAGCCTCACGGTGCGCACACTCGGCCCCTTTGCCGTGTGGCGCGGCGGCGAGGTGGTGGCCGCCGGCGACTGGCGCCGCGAAAAGGCGCGCCAGGTGTTCCAGTTCCTGCTGACCCACCGCGGGCAGTGGTTCTATCGCGAGCAGATCGTCGACCAATTGTGGCCCCACCTGCCGCCCGATGCTGCCGAGCGCGACTTTAAAGTGGCGCTAAACGCCATCGGCACGGCCCTGGAGCCAGCACGGCCGCGTGGCGCTTCTCCCTTTTTCGTCGTGCGTCGCGACACACTCTATGGCCTGAACCCGGCCGCGTTCGTGGTCATAGACGCCGACGATTTCGAGCGGCTGGCTTCGTCCGAGGAGCCGGAGCTGCTCCGGCTGGCGTTGGATCTCTACCGCGACGACTATTTGCCCGATGCCCTGTACGAGGATTGGGCCGCCGGCAGGCGGTGGCACCTGCGCGAGGTCTACCTGGCGGCAGCCGAAAAGGTGGCCAGGCACCTGCTGGCAGAGCATACTTACGACGAGGCGATCGACGTGAGCCGGCAGATCCTGGCCCGCGACAACTGCCGGGAAGCGGCCTATCGGCTGATCATGGAAGCGTACGCCGGGCTGGGCAACCGCCCGGCCGTGCACGAGACGTACCAGCGCTGCGTCGACACGCTGCGCGCCGAGCTCGACGTCGAGCCGTCCAGCGAGACACGCACCCTCTTCCAACGGCTGTTGTGAGCGGAGGGGACACAACAACGGATTTGAGAGTGCGCGGCGCCCCCCTATCAGCAAGACCTTTCGCATAAGGCAAGCCTCCCTCACTGGGGGCGGCCCGAGACGTGCTTTGGAGCTTGTTTGAAAAGTATCACCCCTGGCAGGCCGGTAACTGATTTGTAACTCGCCCGCAACGGCCATACGCTACAATACTTGGGCCTGCTGCTTGCCGGCAGATCGGGGATTGCTGCACTGGCAATGACAGGATGAGGAGAGAGACTGATGACGCACGCTGGTTCTGACTTCTCTGTGGGCATTGTCAGCCTGGGCATGTACCTGCCCGAGACGGTGATCACGGCCGCCGAGATGGCGCAAGCGAGCGGCCTGCCCGAGTGGGTGGTGCGCGACAAGATGGGCATTACCCAAAAGCACGTCGCCGGGCCCGACGACCACCCAAACGAGATGGCGATCAAAGCCGCGCTCGACTGCCTGTCAAGGGCCGACGTCGGCCCGCAAGAGATCGACGTCGTACTCTGTACGACCGAGGAGTGGCGCGAGTACCTGCTCTGGACCACGGCCATCCACCTGGCCTACGAGATCGGCGCCACCAATGCGTGGGGCATTGACCTGCACACCCGCTGTGCAACCACGATCGCGGCCATGCAGATGGCCAAGGGGATCATGCTGGCCGACCCCGGCGTGGATACGATCCTGATCGGCGGCGGCTACCGGGTCAGCGATTTCATCAATCACAAAAATCAACGCCTGTCGTTCATGTGGAACATCGGGTCGGGGGCGGGCGCAATGCTGCTGCGCCGCAACTGGCCGCGCAACCGCGTGCTCGGCTCGCACCTGATGGCCGACGGCTCGATGAGCAAACACGTCATCATCCCCGCTAGCGGCACCGTGCAGCCGCCGACCGACGCGACGCGTGCGGCCGGGCTCTTCTATTTCGACCTTGTCGAGCCGGAGGCGATGAAGAACCGGCTGAACGAAGTGACGATGGACAACTGGATGTTCTGCGTCGACGAGTCGCTGCGCAAGAGCGGCCTGGAAGAGCGCGGCGAGCCCTACACCCGCGCCGACGTCGACTTTTTAAACATGCTCCTGGTCAAGCCGTCGGCCTACCGCGACATGCTGGAGCGGATGGGCCTGACGGAAGAGCAGAGCGTGTACAACGACACCATCGGCCACATCGGCGAGCAGGACGCGATCAT
>JAFGIA010000457.1 GCA_016929795.1 Anaerolineae bacterium | reverse complement strand
GCGTGGTTATGCGCCCGACGTCGAGATCCAGTACAAAGAGCTCAAGCGCATGCAGGACATGCTGCACAAGATCCTGGCCAAGCATACAGGGCAGTCAGTAGAAAAGATCGCCGACGATTTCGACCGCGACTATTTCATGTCGGCCGACAGGGCCGTGGAGTATGGGATCATTGACGAGGTGCTCGGCTCGCCCGAGGAAGTGACAGAGAAATTGGTGGAAGCCAAAGAAGAGGCGGGGGAGTAGGGCGATATGGGCCGACGGCAAGGACCGGACACTCAGATTTGTTCCTTCTGCCAGCGTCGCCATGGCGAAGTGGAGCGGCTGATCGCCGGTCCCGACCACGTCTATATCTGCGACGAGTGCGTCGCGCTGTGCGTCGAGATCCTCGAAGAGGAGAGACAGCGCGAGCAGCACGACCAGGCCGCGGCGAGCATGATCGATCTTCCCACGCCGCAAGAGATCTTTCGCCGGCTTGACGAGTATGTCATCGGCCAGGACCGCGCCAAGAAGGTCCTGTCGGTGGCGGTTTATAACCACTACAAACGGATCAAGGCCGGCAAGTCGCTCGATGAGGTCGAGCTGCAAAAGAGCAACATCCTGCTCATCGGCCCCACTGGCTGTGGCAAAACCCTTCTGGCCCAGACCCTGGCGCGCATTCTCGACGTCCCCTTTTCCATCGCCGATGCCACCGCACTGACCGAGGCCGGCTACGTGGGCGAGGACGTGGAGACGATCCTGCTCGGCCTGCTCCAGGCCGCCGACTTTGACATCGACCGCGCTTCCAAAGGCATCATCTACATCGACGAGATCGACAAGACGGGCCGCAAATCGGGCGATAACCCGAGCATCACGCGCGACGTGTCGGGGGAGGGGGTGCAGCAGGCGCTGCTCAAGATCGTCGAGGGGGCCGAGGTGAACGTGCCGCCCCACGGCGGGCGCAAGCACCCGCAGCAAGAGTTCATCCAGATCCCCACGCACGACATCCTCTTTATCTGCGGCGGCACCTTCGAAGGGCTCGACAAGATCGTCGCCGAGCGCATCGGCGCCAAGGGACAGGTGGGCTTTGCGGCGGGCCGCGAGGGGCGCCAGCGGCGCGAGACGACGCAGGCCGACCTGCTGCGCCAGATCTCGCCCGACGACCTGATGCACTTTGGGCTCATCCCCGAGCTCGTCGGGCGCCTGCCGGTGACCGTCAGCGTCGATCCCCTCGACAAGCAGGCCATGGTCGCCATCCTGACCGAGCCCAGGAACGCCCTCGTCAAGCAGTTCAAGCGCCTCTTCGAGCTGGATCACGTGGAGCTGGTGCTGACCGACGATGCGCTGGAAGCCATCGCCGAGGAAGCGCTGGGGCGCAAGACGGGCGCCCGCGGGCTGCGGACGATCCTCGAGGACACGCTGCTCGACGTGATGTACGAGATCCCCTCGCACCCGGACGTCGTCAAGTGCGTGGTGAACGGCGAGACGATCCGGCGCCGCGTCCGCCCCCTGCTCCTCACCCAATCGGGGCGGTCTGTGCCGCCGGAGGAAGAGGAACTGCGGGAAACCGGCTGAGCGCCTTCCCACGCTTTGTAACCATCAAGGAGACCCGCCTGCGGACAGCAGGCGGGTCTTTTCTTCCGATCCCACGCGGTGCAGGACCAGCACGGTCAGGATTGGCGCTGCCCGCCTGGCCCATGAAAAAGGGCCACCGGGAACACCCGGTGGCCCCTACGATCGGGTTCGAGATTACGGTGTGTAGTTCTTGAAGATCAGGGGCAGGTAGTAGTAGTGGAACGGTGCGTCGACATAGTGCTCGATGGTCGCCGTGATCGGCTCCGTCAGCTCGGGAACAAGCGTCGCCAGGTTCATCAAGGTCGCTGGCGCCGCGATCTCGGCGTCGACGTGGACGACGATAGTCGCCGTGATCGTCGCGCCCGCTGCGATGGTGAGATCCGCCCACACCACCTGGTGCGTGGCGGTCAGGTATTCGGCCGGCGGGTCGGCCGACACAAAGCTGACGTCGGCCGGCAGATCGTCGAGCAGCGTCACGCCCTCGGCCTCCATTGGCCCGTTGTTGCCAAACACGATCGTGTACGTCACTGGCATGCCCGGTAGCTGGTGCATCGGCTCGGCGGTTTTGGACAGGAAGAGGTCATACTCGACGATGCACAGCTCGACGGGCACCATGGCGAGCAGGCCCTGCTCGAGGTCGTTGGTCTCGACGTTGAGCGCTGCCGTGTAGCATTCACCCACCGTCAGACCCGTGGTGTCGACGGTGACGTCGACGTCGAGATGATCACCCGCCGGCACCGTGCCCATGTTGGGCTCGACGGCGAGCCAGTTGACGTCCCAGTCGTAGCCCAGCGCGACGGTCACGGCCTTGTGGGCGTCGATCCGGCCCCAGCCAAAGACATAGTTGGGGCGCTCGCCCGGGCCGCACTGATCGTCAAAGATCTCCATCGCCGTCTGCTCCACCAGCCGCTCGGTGGCCCACACCTGGCCGACCAACTCGGGCTGTGCCGACCAGATCAGGGCCACTTCACCCGCGGTGTGCGGGCTGGCCATTGATGTGCCGGTGTAATGAGCATAGTTATTTCCCGGCACGCTGGAGCGGACACTGACACCAGGTGCTGTCACTTGCGGCTTTTGAATGCCGGTGTTGGTGGCTGGTCCGCGGCTGGAATAGTAGTAGATCTCGTCGTCGTTTTCGACCCCGCCGGTGGCGAAGGAGTTGTAATAGTCGCCGGGCGAGTGGGATGTGCCGCAGTCCGGTCCGGAGTTGCCGCCGGAGAAGGCGGGGAAGATGCCCGCCGCGCGCCAGGCCGACAGGGCGTCGTTAAAGTACCAGCCGTCGTCCGGGCTGCCACCCCACGAGTTGTTGACGATGTGGGGGCGCATGGCCGGATCGGGGCTAGCGCCGGTGCTATCCCATGGCGCCACGATAAAGTCGGCGCACTCGAGCAGCGCGAAGGTCGAGCAGGGCCAGCCCTCGACGTACTCGCATCCCTTGCACGCGATCCACTCCGCGCCGGGCGCCACGCCGATGGCGTTGGTCGCGGAGATGGGCTCCGTCGGGTTGTCGTTACCGACCATCGAGCCCATGGTGTGCGTGCCATGACCATCGTTGTCGCATGGCTCGCCGGCAGGGAAGCCGGCGATCTCGCACGCGTTGCGCGGATCCCACCAGTTGTAGTTGTGGTCAAACACGCCGCCGCCCAGGTTACCGCGATACTGCTCGACGAGAGCCGTGTGCGTGTACTCGACGCCGGTATCGATGTTGGCCACGATGATGCCCTCGCCGGTCACCCCGATCTCGGACCATACTTTGTCGGCGCCGATATTGGCCAGGTTCCACGGGATCGCGTCGGGTGCGTTCACTGTCTCCTCGACGATCGGCTCGGGAATCTGGAAGGTCGTCGCCGGCTCGATGGCCTGCACCTCCGGCATTGCCGCCAGCGCCTCGATCGTCGACTTGGACGTCCTGAGTCCGAGGGCGTTGACGCTGAGGAAGGTCTGGTACTCGATGCCATTCTCTTGCAGGTACTTGCGCACACTGGCCTGTGTCCGGTCCGCCGTGGCTTTGAGCACGTTGTACACGTATTGGCCGCGCGCCTCCCAGTCCGAGATGTCGTACGCGGCGCTCAGGTCTGCCTGTTCGGCCATCACGACCAGCACTTCGGCCGTGCCGTCGATCGACGCGTCGAGCGCCTCATACACCTTGGCGTCCACGCCCAGCGATTTGGCCGGGCTGGCGCCCATCGGCCACACTTCTGTGCCGGGTGCGACCTCGTCGATGCGGAACAGCAGGTCGGCGCTGCCGTGGTTGATGATGCCCAACTGCACCGTCCTCGCCGTGTTTTCGAGCGCGTTGATCTCGAGGGTGGCAGGATCCACTTCGACGAGCGCGCCTGGCAGCCAAAAGTCCACGGTCGTCGTCTGCGCGCCGGTGAAGGTCAGGGTGGTATCGACGCGATCGTAGCCGATCTTGGCGGCGTACATGTCGTAGGAGCGGAGCGCAAAGTCCAGCTCTTTCAACGAGTAGTAGCCGTCGGCGTTGGCCCATGCCTCCCAGCCGATGCTCGGGTTGTCGTTGTCATAGATCGTGACGTACCCTGCCAGTGGCAGCCCCGTGTTGGCGTCATAGATGTGGCCGTCGACTGCTGCCACCGTCTGCGTGCGGATGGTGGCATCGTCCAACATGTTGGGGTTGATCTGGGAGGTCGCGGTCACGACCAGGAGGTCGCCAAACGGCACCACTGCAGTGATCGGGACCTGCACCTCGACACTGAAGGTCATCGAGGCGCCGGCGGCAATCGGTCCCACGGCTGCCGGCACGGTGGTGGGCCATATGTTCCCGCTGTAGGTGAGGTCAAAGGTGTCGCCGTTCTCCGTCTGGTTCGAGACCTCGAGGACGTAGGTGACGGTGTCGCCCTGATCGACGAACTGCTCCTGGAAGTTGGGCAGGAGGAACACACCGCTGCGCGGCTCACACAGCCACGACAGCGCGTTGCCCAGCACGTCGGCGCGGTCGCTCAGGTTAGCGAGGCCTTCCAGCGGCCAGCCGAGATACACCGTTCGCCAGATGCTCCCGTCGTAGCGCGTCGAGTTCTCTTCCGTGCTCACCTGGAAATAGAAGGGGGTAGCCGCTCCGAGTTGGGGATAGACATAGTCTGCATAGTCGATGCTTGTCGTACCCGAGGGCCAGGAGGTAGGAAGTATGAGAGAGTAGGGGCCGAGGCCACCGCCGATCGGATCGCCGGCCGTGCCGATCGGATCGACCTCCCCGGTATCCTCGACGTAGCTGTCGATCCCCAGGTAGTTTGACCCAAAGGTGGTCAACCCCTGGTCGTACAGATAGTCGTAGGCAGTCAGGAAGAGGTTCCCACCGCCGTCGAGGTAGGCCGCGAGATCGATCTCGTTGGTTGGCGTGACCGTCTCCTCCCATGCGTAGCCGGTGAACCACACGACGGCTTCGTAGCCCTGCATATCGGCCAGGGTCGGGTCACCCTGCGTCCACACGTCCCAGCGGTCATAGTTGTAGCCCAGCGCGTCGAGCGTGGAGGTATAGTAGGCCGTGCCCGTGCCATTGTACGGCTCGCCCGAGTACTGATCCCAGTCGTCGTCCACAAGCAGGACGTCGCACTCGAGCACGGGCAGTGGGTAGAACTCGGTGGGGGCAAAGGGCGGCGCATCACCGCTATCCCAGCGCCCGCCAAACACCCACATGCCGGGCAGCCCATCGTTCGGATCCTCCGTGATCAGCGGCACGTACACGCCGGCGTGGTCGCGGCGATCTTCGTTCAGATCGGGGAAGGCCTGGTTCCAGGTATCAGGCCCGGTCAGGTACTCCATCGCTTCCGCCGAGCCAGCACTCCAATCGGCAGAGCCGACCGTGTAGACGTGCCCCGGCACCTGCATCAGGCGTGTGTCCGCGTCAAAGCCAAAACCGCGCCCCTCGGCGCCGGCCACCGGCATCGGTGATCTCGTCTGCCAGCCGGCCGCCAGGTTCGCCGTGTCGAGCACCTCGACCACGTCGGTGGGATCCAGCTCGGGCGCGCTCGTGTAGATATAGATGCCACCCATGGCATAGATCATGCCGTTCTGCACCGCTACCTGGATGTAGGAGCGTGGCGGGTTGATAGTGATCCCGAGGTTCGTCCAGCGGGACCCCGACGGCTGAGTCGGATCGAACGCCCATGTGCCATCGTAAAAGTAAGGCGCGGCGTTGCTCTCCCACCCGCCAAACACATAGATGATGTCGTCCACCACGGCCACGCCCGGGGCGCCAACTTGGTATCCTCCCACGGTCGCGACCCAGTCGTCGGCGGTAGGCAACTGCTCTACGATGCCGACCTGCGGGTAAAAGCGCTGCACCACGCCATGATTGGCGGCGGCATCCGCATTGTAACCGCCGATGATATAGATGGCGGGGCCGCGCGCCGTCCCGTCGTCAAAGATGACGTTGGCCGTATAGTTGGAAATGTTGACGGGCATCAAGTAGCCAGTATTGGTATAGACACCGGTCACTGGATCCATGACCCAGATGCTGTTGTCGTGGGCCGGCGACGGCGCTGCCAAGCCCGTGCGACCGCCCATAAAGTAGACCTTGTTCGCCCAGGCCTCACCCTCGGGCCCGGGAACAAAGGCGGCGTCATAACGGCTCCATTCGAAGGGCGTAGCAGGGCCGTACTGCCAGGCCTGGAGCAGGGTAGATGGCTCGTCAGGATATTGCGCCTCCGACGGGGTCACGCGAGGAGGTCGGGGCGCCGCCTCCACTTTCGTCGCATCCACGCCTTGTATGGTCCCGGGTTCTACGGCTGCCGACGCTGCTGGCAAGACGAGGGCCACAATCAGGATTGTAATAGACACCAGCTTACTTAGCTTCATCAAGGGAGACTCCTTTCTCGGCCTCAGTTTCCACAGATTGTTTGATCTTGTGGGCTCTACTGGACTGCCTTGCTCTCTGCTGGTACGATAGGCACTACCTCCTTCACACTCACGGTCCCCTCACCCGGGCCAGGTTGACGATTGCAGAGATCCACCCGATGGGTAACGGCGGGATGAGCGTGCTGTAGGGTTATTCCCCCCTTCTTTTGATCTCCTCGTTGCCCAATTTCACTGTTCTGCTTCGATGGTTGGCACTATGATAGTATCATCTCAACAATGGGGGCAAGTTGGGGTGTGCGCGGGCACCGCACACACCCCAACCCCCGATGATTGAGCAGATACCTATTATACCACAATTGTTGCAAGAGTAAAGCCAAAAACTGGGCGCTGAAGTGCTTTCAGCGCGATGTCACGAGCCATTCAACCCCTGGCTTCAATAGTACCACAAAACCGCGAGTTGTCAAGCCCCCGGCATTTTCCCAGAACGAGAATCGCACCTGGCCACCCGTTCCGGACGTGCACCGGGCGCGGAAACCACCTCCATCCCCTCTTCTTTCCGGCATACAAGCCACCCTTGAAAATAGCCCCCCCCCTGGGATCGCCGAGCGCCTGCTCGGCTCCCCATTTTCATCCCTCGTGGCGCCCCGCCAGGCATGGCGACTCCATCCGTACGCACGTTACGGCTTTTATGGACGGTGCATCCCACTTGTGTAGGGCGTGTCAGCCCGATTCATCGGGCGCTGCTCCGTAGACGGGGCACTTTATGCCCCGTCGTTCGTG
>JAFGIA010000075.1 GCA_016929795.1 Anaerolineae bacterium | reverse complement strand
TAGCTACGCTTCTGGTTCTCGCGTGGCTGGCACGGCGGACGTTGACAGGGGGGGGAAAGAGGTAAAGTGCTTGCTGCAGTGAACTTAAGGGGAAGGGTCCGTAAGGTCGATTACTTGACCGAACGTCTGTTTCAGTGTACAATCGGGCCGATCTTTTAGGAGCGAATGATGACAGAAACGTTGGACGCGATGGAATTGATCCGACGAGGGCAGGCGGCAGCACGTGTTGGGCGACGCGAAGAAGCACGCCGGCTGCTGCGCCAGGCAGTAGAGCTCGATCCTGGCAACGTGGGCGCGTGGCTGGACCTGGCCAGCGTGGAAGAGGATCGAGCGAAAAAGCGAGCGTGCTTCGAGCGTGCGCTGGCGCTCGACCCGGGCAGTGCCGACGCCCGGCTCGGGCTGGAAATGCTCGAAGAGGACGAGGAGCCGGCCAACCTGGACATGGTAATCGCCGAGGCATCGCGGCAGCTCGACGCGGCGGTGGGGCCGGCGCCCGCGGGCCAGGTGCCGCCGGATGACGGAGTGCTCTACTGTGTCAACCACCCCAAAGTGGAGACGATGCTGCGCTGCAACCGATGCGGCGAGCCGATCTGCTCACGGTGCGCCGTGTTGACGCCGGTAGGCTACCGGTGCAAGCAGTGTGTGCGCGGGCAGCAGGCAGTGTTTTACACCGGCGGCACGGTCGATTACGTCATCAGTGGTGTGCTGGCTCTCGTGCTGGGCGGCGTGGCTGCATACCTGATGGGGATGCTAGGCGGCTGGTTCTTTGCGCTGATCCTGGGCCCTGCGCTCGGCGTGGGCATTGCCGAGGCGGTGCGGTTTGCCGTGCAGCGCAGGCAAAGTCGGCACTTGTGGGCGGTGGTGCTGGGTGGGATGGTGATATCGGGTCTCGCCGTCTTTCTCTTCCTGGGCCTGTGGGCGGCGATCGGGATTGGCATCTACCTGGTAACCGGTGGCGGCACGGCGGTCGCCAGGCTACGCTGACAGCCCCTGCCAGGGCGGACTTGCTGGGGCCAGCCTCCGACCGAGCTCCGGGCTGTATTGACAAATCTTGATCATTTGAGGGAGCTGTGCTTTCCGAGCTAACCATCCGCGATTTTGCGATCATTGACAGGCTTCATCTACGCTTTGGGCCGGCGTTTAACGTGCTGACCGGCGAGACAGGTGCCGGCAAGTCGATCATCATCGACGCCGTGAGCTTGCTGCTGGGCGGACGGGGAGATGCCAGCTTTGTACGCGCGGGCGCCAAAAGGGCGACAGTGGAGGGGGTATTCCGTCTAGAAGTCGAAGCTCAAGCCATCGTCAACCCGATGCTGGAAGAAGAGGGACTCGAAGGAGATGACCTGTCGATCCTGACATTGGGACGTGAGATCCGGCACGAAGGACGCAATGTGTGCCGGGTGAACGGCCGTGCGGTGGCACTCAAGGTGCTGGAGGAGATCGGACAGCAGTTGGTGGATATTCACGGGCAGACGGAGCATCTTTCGTTGATGCGGGTACGCGAGCACGTGGAGCTGCTGGACCGGTACGGCGGCCTGTTGGGGCAACGCGAGCAGGTGGCAAGACTGGTGAGTACACTGCGTGCGGTGCGGCGCGAGCTGGCAGAGCTGCGCCGCGACGAGCGCGAGCTGGCACAGCGGATAGACCTGCTGCAGTGGCAGGTAGGCGAGATCGAGGCGGCTCACCTGGAGGTGGGAGAGGAAGAGGCATTGATCGCCGAGCGGGCACGCCTGGCAAATGCGGAGCAGCTCCACGAGCTAACCGACGAGGCATACCGCACCCTGTACGAGGGCGGAGAGGAGCAGTCGTCGGCGATCGACCTGCTGCAGATAGCCGCCAAGACGCTGTCGGGGTTGGCACGCCTGGACCAGACGACGGCTGGTCTGAGCGAGACGGCAGAGACGGTGAGCTACCAGATAGAAGACCTGGCGCGCTCGCTGCGCGACTATCGCGATGAGGTCGAATTCAACCCACGGCGGCTGAACCAGGTGGAGGAACGGCTGGCACTGATCCGCAATCTGCAGCGCAAGTACGGCGATTCGATTGAAGACGTGTTGGCCTTTGCCGAGCGGGCACGCCATGACCTCGATACGATCGAACACAGCGAAGAGCGGACCACCGAGCTGGAGGCAGAAGAAGAGCGATTGCTAAAAGAGATCGGCCGCGCCGGCGCAGAGCTGTCGCAGCAGCGCTGGGAGGCAGGCGAGCGCCTGGCGGTGGGGATCGAGGCACAGCTCGCAGAGCTGAGCATGGCGCGCGCATTGTTTGGCGTCGACGTACAATGGCGAGACGACGACGAGGGAGCGTACGTCGACGGGCGGCGCGTGGCGTTCGACACAAACGGGCTGGACCGGATCGAATTCCTGGTAGCGCCGAACGTCGGCGAGCCGCTCAAGCCGCTGGTGCGCATCGCATCGGGCGGCGAGACGTCACGCTTGATGCTGGCGCTCAAGACGGTGCTGGCGCAGGCCGACCGCACGCCAACGCTGATTTTCGACGAGATCGACGCCGGGATCGGCGGGCGCGTGGGTAGCGTGGTGGGCCGCAAGCTGTGGGCGCTGACGGTGGGTGCGGGCGACGATGCCTGCCGTCACCAGGTATTGTGCGTCACCCACCTGCCGCAACTGGCAAGCTATGGCGATGTGCATTACCACGTCAGCAAGGCGGTGGTGGGCGAGCGCACAGTAACCAAGGTCGATGTGATGGACGGGGCAGTGCGTGAGCAGGAGATGGCAAGTATGCTTGGCGCGGTGACCGAGCGCACGCAGGCAAGCGCGCGCGAGATGCTGGCAGCGAGCAAAGCGGACAAGGAAAGAGCCGCTTAGCAGTTGGTGCTTCGGCGACAGGGAAATGGGGGGGCCGACTTTGCTGTCTCCCATTTCCCTGTCGCCGCACAGTTGACAAGCGTGGGGCGATGTGCTACCATCTATGTGTATACTGCATATAGATGATCAGGAGAGGTAAAACGCATGCCGCGAGGTCGCCGTTGGGGCGGTGGAAAAGAAGGAGAGCCGTGTCCCAGGCGGATACGACGGTTTCTTGAACCGTGTCTGTTGCTGCTGCTGCACTGCGACGAGGTACACGGCTACGAGTTGCTCGAAGCAGTAAACCGGTTTGGCTTTGACCAGATGCCTGTGGACTCGAGCACCGTCTACCGCCTGCTGCGCACATTCGAAGAAGCGGGATTGGTCACGTCGCGTTGGGAGACGGGGAGTGCCGGCCCCGCACGGCGCATGTATCACATCACAGAGGAAGGCGACCGCTACTTGGCCTCGTGGGTGCAAGACCTGCGCGAGACAGATCGCGTGCTCCACAATTTTCTATCGATGTACGACGAGCATATGAAAGCCCACGACGAATAACCAAACCCCTAATAGTCAATACCTAATATCCAATACCTGCATCGGGAGGAAGCAATGGCCACAAAAACTGAAATCATGAAGGCGCTCGAAGGCGTCATGGACCCGGAGCTACACCGCAACGTGGTAGATCTCGGGATGATCCGTGACGTAGAGATTGACGGCAGTACAGTCAGTGTGACACTGGCCCTGACGACGCTGGCGTGCCCGCTGCGCGGGCAGATTGCGGACGATGTCAAGAACACTGTCAGTGCATTGGAAGGGGTGCAGCAGGTCGAGGTCGATCTGACCGAGATGACAGACGAGGAAAAGCGTAGGATCGGGATCGGTGTACCGGGAAAAGGTGCGGTGGAAGAGCTGAACCAGATCAAACACGTGATTGCAGTGATGAGCGGCAAGGGCGGCGTAGGCAAGTCGCTGGTGAGCGCGCTGCTAGCCGTGACATTGAGCCGTCAGGGGTACAAGGTGGGCGTTTTGGACGCCGACATCACCGGCCCGAGCATCCCCAAGATGTTTTTTCCACAAGGCGCGCGTTTGGGCATGAGCCCGCTGGGGCCGATGCCACCCCAGACAGAGATCGGAATCAAGGTTATGTCGATCAACCTCCTGCTGGAAGACGAAGGGATGGCAGTCATCTGGCGCGGGCCGCTGGTCAGTGGGGCGATTCGTCAATTCTGGGGCGACATTTTCTGGGGAACTCTCGACTATCTGATCGTCGACCTGCCGCCTGGCACGTCGGACGCATCGCTGACAGTGATGCAGGCACTGCCGATGTCAGGCATTCTGCTCGTAACGTCGCCGCAGGGGCTGGCGGGGATGGTGGTGCGCAAGGCGGCAAACATGGCGCAGCAGATGGAGACGCCGATGCTGGGGTTGGTCGAGAATATGAGCTTCTTTATCAGCCCCGACACAGGAAAGCGGTTCGAGATCTTTGGGCCGAGCCATGGAGAAGAGACAGCACGGCAGATCGGGGTGCCTTTTCTGGGCCGGCTTCCGATCGATCCGGAGATTGCCAAGCTGAGCGACGCCGGGCGGATCGAGGAGTACAGCACCGAGGACTTCGAACCGATCGCCAAAGAGCTGGTAAAGCGGGTGCCGGAAGCGCGACGGCCGATGATGGGCTAGGGAGTATTTGGATCACAAAAGCCGCGAAAGAGGCAAAAGACACTAGCAAACGAGTTTCTGGAGTTCTATCGGAACCCAAGCGGAGGACTGTATCGTTTGGACTCGAAGAGGATTGGCTGGGTAGTGGGAGCCGGGCTGGCGATCGCAGCGTTTGTACTGCTGGCGGCGATTGCACAGCGCCCGGCCCCTGGCTCCATGGAGGATGACCTCGGGCTAGGCGAGACGGAGAGTCTACGCGCGCAGGTGGTGGAGGTGCTGGATGAGGGAACCGTGGGCGAGGGCGATTTTGAGCAGCCCTACCAGCGCCTCCTGCTCCGGATCGAAGAGGGCGCACTGGAGGGGCAGGAGGTAGAGGTCGACTACGGACTACTGGGGGTGACCAACGAGAGCCGGCTCTTTCGCCAGGGCGACAGGGTAGTGGTGGAGCGCACGGGGGCGATGGACGGTGGGTCAGTGTTTGTCGTTACAAGCTATGTGCGCACCGGGTCGCTGGTTTGGCTGACGCTTCTCTTTGTAGCCGGCACGCTGCTGCTTAGCGGGTGGCAGGGGGCGCGATCTCTGCTGGGGATGGGGATCAGCCTGGCGGTGATCGTGGGGTTTATCGTGCCGCAAATCCTGGAGGGCAGGGACCCGATCCTGATTGCGATCACGGGGTCGGTGGGGATGATGGGCGCCAGCCTCTACCTGGTGTATGGGGTGCGGCAAAAGACGCACGTGGCGGTGGCAGGGCTGTTTGTAAGCCTGGTGCTGACAGGCCTGCTGGCCATCTGGTTCGTGGGGGCGGCGCGGCTGTCCGGGTTTGGCGCTGAGGAGGCGGCGTTCCTGCAGGTAGCCGGGGTGCGGCTCGACACGCAGGGCCTGCTGCTGGCGGGGATCATCATCGGGACCCTGGGGGCGTTGGACGACATTGCCATCGGGCAGGCGTCGGCGGTGTTTGAATTGAACAAGGCAAATCCGGATCTGGGGCGGCGGGCGCTCTTCCGGCACGGCATGACCATCGGGCGCGATCATATCGCGTCCATGGTGAACACGCTGCTCCTGGCGTACGTCGGCGCCGCACTGCCGCTGGTGCTGTTGATCCTGGTCTTCACAGAGCCGCTGTCTGTGACGCTCAACCGTGAAATGATTGCAGAGGAAATTGTGCGCACGCTGGTATGCAGCCTGGGCTTGCTGGCAGGCGTACCCCTGACGACAGCCATCGCGGCGGTGGTCACCAGGCAGCCAGCAGGGCACCACGAGGACAAGGAGGTGTCGCGTGCCGATCTATGAGTATCAGTGTGCAGGATGTGGCAGGCGAGTGGAAGTGCTGGTGCGGTCGGCAGGCAGCGCAGCGACCTGCCCGCATTGTGACAGCCCATTGGGCGAGAAGCTCTTTTCCGTGCCTCACGTGATGAGTGCCGAGTCACAGCGGCCGGCGGGACGGACGTGCTGCGGACAGGAGGAGCGGTGCGACAGGCCACCCTGCTCGGGCGACGGCGGCGGGTGCCGCCACAATTAGAGGGATGGCGAGCGGGGGATTACCTCGCTTTGCCACCGAAAAAGTGTCATTGCGAGGCCCGTTGTTTGGGCCAAAGCAATCTCCCAGGCCCATCGTTGAAGCTCGTGATCCAAGAGGGGGAGGGATGATGGCGGCAGGCAGGATAAAGGCGGTATGCAGCAGTGACGCACGGACAGAGCCCAAGCGGGACGTGGGTCAGGGCGAGCTCCGCGCAGGGTGGGGGCTGGTGGGCGACAGCCACGCGGGGCCACCGCAGCCGAACCGGTGGCAGGTGAGCCTGCTGTCGTGGGAGGCGGTAGAACAGGCGAGCGAGGCGTGGGAGATCGAGGCAGAGCCGGGGAGCTTTGCGGAAAATCTCTCGACGGAAGGGCTGGACACGGAAGGACTGCAGGTGGGCGACAGGCTGGAGATCAGCGCCCATGCGGTGCTGGAGGTAGATCAGATCGGCAAGCCGCTGGCGATCGCGCACACATACAGCTACAGGGAGCACTCGTTGCTGCCAGCAAAGGGCGTGTTTTGCTCGGTGGTGTCAGGCGGCGTGGTGCAGGTGGGCGACGAGATCCGGATCGTGCCGCGGGATTAGAGCCTGTGCGGTATGGTGATACCCGTCCGCGGGCCGTTGGTGCCCGCGGTGAACATGATCAGGCTCACGGCTGAAGCGGCAAACATGGCAAAGAGCGTGGGGCTGCGGAGCATGGGCGGGATGGCCAAGATCTCACCTTTGGCGCAGTGACAGGTTCTTGGGAGATCACGAGCTGGTGCCGGTGGTCGATTGCACGGGCTCGGGGGCCCAGGGCGGACGGGGCCAGTAGGGTTGGGCGGGGTTAAAATAGTTGTAAAGCAGGTTACTGACATCGCGGTAGAGGGGCTGATTGATGCCAAAGTCGATCCAGGGTGTGTCCTGCCAGATGTAAAAGCTGACCAGGTAGGTGGCGCC
>JAFGIA010000456.1 GCA_016929795.1 Anaerolineae bacterium | reverse complement strand
TCGAGAGCTAAGGGCGGCCCAACCCTTAGCTCTCAATCAAAAGGAGGAGAAGAATTTTGAGAAAGTGGCATGGCCCATTTGTGACCCACCCCGGTTCGCGACCGCCTCTGCGGTGCTGCGGGCTGGGATGACGCTCGCCCGCCATGAACCATGCCAGTTGCTCAAGGGTATATTAGCATACTGTTGCAAGTGTTGCTGGACGCAAACTCTACGCTTACTATACGGCGAATCTGATGCTCGATGGGAAGGGAGTCATAATGACAGAATCGATCGTGGTCGTTCGATTGACCCGCAATCTCCGCTATAAACTGACCTATATCCACATTTTTGAAAAGTATCTCGAGGCAGGGCCCGGGCCAGAGGTAGCGGAACTCCTGAGGGAACTGCTCCAGGCCCAGCAGGCGGCGATTGCCCCCGTGTCGCGCTATTTGCGTCTCCACGACGTGCCGGTGCAGGATATCGAGCTGGACGAGAGGTTGATGGCCCATGCGTTTGGACGCGATGACGCGCGAGCGCAATTGAGGTTTATTTTCGATGGTCTCAAGCGAGCTGTGTCGTGGTACAAGACGCAACTGGTGGATAAGCAGATGGCTGTGGATGCAGAGGTGATTTCACTGCTGTTCGAACTGGGTGAGATCGACGCGGCCAAATTGTGGCGCACAGAGGCGCTGATGGGCATGCTGCGCGTGCCCACGAGCTCAAAGCAGCGGGAGTGGGAGGAGCAGCCCCGGTCCCAGCAGATCGAGGAGCAGGAGTGGCGGCCGCGGCTGGTCGAAGACGTGGGCCGGCCTGCGTGGCGTGGTGGGGGGAAGGGCAGCCCGGAGTGGCCGCGCCCCAGCAAGTATGTCCGTGGTGATTCGCGCAAGCGCGGGACGGGTGAATAGATCGCGGAGGGCCGGTAGAAAACCGGGCGCCTCTTCTGATGATTCAAACGGGTAGGAAAGGGAGGAGTCGAGATGGAGATCAAGACGGTTGGCGTGGTCGGGTGTGGGCTGATGGGCTCGGGCATCGCCGAAGTGTGTGCGCGAGCGGGATACGGCGTCGTGGTGCGCGAAGCAGAGCAGGGATTCCTCGACGCCGGCCTGGGCCGGATCCAGCGTTCGGTGGGAAAAGCCGTGCAGCGCGGCAAGATGGAACAGGCAGAGGCAGACGAAGCACTGGGGCGGATCCTGGGCACACTCGATCTCGCCGACATGGCCGCGTGTGACCTGGTGGTCGAAGCGGTGACAGAGAATATGGCCTTGAAGAAAGAGATCTTTGGCACGCTGGACAAGATCCTGGCACCGCACGCGATCCTGTCGAGCAACACCTCCTCGCTGTCGGTAACCGAGATGGCGAGCGTGACTGGCAGAGGCGACAAGGTGCTCGGCATTCACTTTTTCAACCCGGTGCCGGTGATGCCGCTGATTGAATTCGTGCGCACGATCCTGACAAGTGATGAGACGATGGAGACGGCACGGGCGTTCGGCGCGTCGTTGGAAAAGACGATGGTGACGGCCAAGGACACGCCTGGTTTCATCGTGAATCGCCTGCTCATCCCCTATCTGCTCGACGCTGTGCGTGTGTACGAGAATGGCCTGGCGACGAAGGAGGACATTGATACGGCGATCAAGCTGGGCCTGAATCACCCCATGGGGCCGCTCACGCTGCTCGATTTCGTGGGGCTCGACACGTGCCTGTTCATCGCCGACGCGATGTATGACGAGTACAAGGACGGGCGCTACGCAGCCCCCCCTCTGCTGCGGCGCATGGTGCTCGCCGGGCAGATGGGCCGCAAAAGCGGCCAGGGGTTCTATACCTATAGGTAACCAGGCTTCATGATCCGCATTCAAGAGATCGTCAAGCGGTATGACGGCACCCTGGCCCTCGATCATCTATCGCTCGAGGTGCCGCAAGGAGCCGTCTATGGCTTGCTGGGCCCCAATGGTGCCGGCAAGAGCACGCTCCTGCACCTGATCATGGGCTTTATCTTGCCAACTTCGGGCCAGATCGACCGCGCAGGGCTACCCACAGCGCGGATCGGATTCTTGCCCGAGCGCACCTTTTACCCACCGCGTTTTGCTATCGGCGAGTACCTGATGTTGTTGGGACGGCTTGGAGGCCTGGGGCGCGGGGAGGCCCGGCAGGCCGTCGCCGGGCTCCTGGCGCAGCTCGGGCTGGAGGGGGAGGCGGGGCGCCGGCTCGGCACCTGCTCACGCGGCATGCTGCAGCGCACAGGGCTCGCGCAGGCCCTGCTGGCCGACCCGCCCCTGGTGATCCTCGACGAGCCGACGCTGGGACTCGACCCCGGTGGGCAGCGCTTTATCCGCGAGCAGGTTACGTCGATGCACGAGTCGGGAAGGACGGTGATCCTGTCGAGCCACCAACTGGAGCAGGTGCTGCGCGTGTGCACCCACGTCGCGGTGCTCAATAAGGGGCGGCTGGTGCGCAGCGGGCCGCTCGACGAGATCCTCGCACCCAGGCGGCAGGTCAAGATCTTGGCCCGTGCGCTGCCGCCGTCCATCGTGCCGGCGTTAACCACGCTGTGCCCCGGTATCGCGATCACGGAGCGCCAGTTGGTGTTGGAGGGGGATGACGTAGCTTGCAAGGGCGAGGTGCTGCGCGCGCTGATCGAGGCGGGGGTGGATGTGCAGCACTTGAGTGAGCAGCACGCGACGCTGGAAGAGGTCTACCTGGAGGCAACTGGCGAATGATTCGCGTGTGGGTGCTGGCCATGTTTATGCTGCGTGACCTGTTTCGATCCCTGGTCGCCGTCGTGCCCCTCGGGGTGACGCTGGCTTTTGCCCTGATCGCCTTCGAGTATGGCATGGACCAACCGCAGTTCGTGACGGTGGCAGGGGGGGCGATGGCCGCGCTGTGTCTGCTCAACTGCCTACTGTTGGCTGGACGTGCCAACCGCGGTGCCACGTATCTGATCGCCGGCAGGCTGCCGAGGCGCAGCGAGTTGCTGGCGGCCCTGGTGGTGAGCAGCGTGGTGCTGACGATCGTGCTGGCGCTGGCCACCACGGCAGGCAACCTGGTCACCGGGCGGTTGGCACTCGATTTTCCATCCGCACTCTGGGTCATCCCCACGTGGCTCGTCCTGCTGCTGCTTGCGGCGACGCTGGCTCTGTCGTTGTCGCCCTTGATATCGCGCGGCGGATCGCACCTGGCAGGGTGGGTGTTTCTGGCTGCCGTCCTGGTGGCCTATGACCAGCAGGCAAGGCTGCGGGCGCACGGCCTCGAGTGGGCAGCGCGGGCGGTGGCGGTGGTTGCCTGGCCGGTCAGCACGCTCCTGTCGTCTGCGTCGGCAGGCGATCACGGCCGATCCTACTTTTTGGCGCTGGGGTTGACGCTGGCGTACGCGGCGCTTCTGTTCGTCGTCGCTGTCGAGGCGTTTGACGATAAGGATCTGCTCTGGGCGGAGTAGGGAGTAGGAAATTGGGGAATTGGGCGGCCCAATTCCCCAATTTCTTTATCCGAGGCTGATGTCCATCGAGCGGGCGGTCTGGATGAGCTCACCGTCGAGGGGGATTGTTTTCAGCTCGGCAATGGCGTCGGCGATGGGCACGTCCTCGATCTTGTCTCCGTGGAGTGCGACCATCCGCCCGGTGCCTCCGTGGGCGATGAGCTCGACGACCTCGGCGCCAAAGCGGGTGCCTAGAATGCGGTCGAAAGAGGTGGGTGAGCCGCCACGCTGCAGGTGACCCAAGACAGTGACGCGGATCTCTTTGTCGGTGACTGGTGCTAGCTGCGCGGCTACCTGGTAGCTCACGCCGCCCAGGCGGCTGGCGAGGATTGATTGGCCTTTCTCCTGGTATACCTGCTCGCCTCCCCTCGATTTGGCACCTTCGGCCACGACGACGATGCTAAAAAGGCGCCCCATCCTGTCGCGTGCCTCGATCTTTTGGTCAATATCCTCGACGTCGTAAGGGATCTCGGGGATGAGAATGACGTCGGCACCGCCGGCAATGCCTGACTGGATGGCGAGCCAGCCGGCATTGCGCCCCATGACTTCGACGAGCATGATACGGTGGTGGCTCTCGGCGGTGGTGTGCAGGCGGTCGATCGCTTCAGTGGCGATGTCGAGGGCGGTGTCAAAGCCAAAGGTGACGTCGGTGCAGCCCACATCGTTGTCGATCGTCTTGGGCACGCCGACGATGGGCACGCCCATCTCGAATAGGCGCTGGGCAATGTGGAGCGACCCATCTCCGCCGATGACGACCAGGGCGTCGAGGCCGAGGGTGTGGACGTAGGTGACGATCTCGCCCGACACGTCGCGGCGCTCGATCTGCCCGTCGCCAGCGACCACAGGATAGTCAAAGGGGTTGGCGCGGTTGCTGGTGCCGAGGATGGTTCCTCCCAGCGGCAGGATGCCGCGCACGCTGGCATAGGTCAGCTCGCGCGTTTTGCCCGGCAGGATCAGCCCCTCAAAACCGTCCTCAATGCCGATCACCTGCCAGCCGTGGCGGCCGATGGCCGTCTTGGTGACAGCACGAATGACGGCGTTGAGGCCGGGGGCGTCGCCCCCACCGGTGAGCACGCCGATGCGGCGGATGGCTGCGTGGCTCATGGTTTCTTCCTCCTCCTGATGGATGATGCATGTCGAATTGGGGATATTATAGCGCAAAGGGGCTCGTGGGTAAAATGGGCAGGGAGGCGGGAGATAGCTGCTGTTTGGCAGGGATGCGTAGCTGTGGTAGAATCGGGCCAAGTAGATTCTCGAGGAGGGGCAGCATTGGCCAAAGTCGACGAGAAGGCGCCGCCAGGCCTGACGCTGGAGCTCAGGGATCCGGCAAGCGGGCAGGTGTGGGGCACGGTGAACCTGCAGGTCAAGCATTTTTCGACGGGCAGCAAGGGGTATTACGGCTCGACCAAGCTAGCAAACCCACTGAACGCAGAGGCCCGCTACCAGTGCAACTTTCAGATGATCCTGATCGGGAGCAAGGAAGAGTAGACGGAGGCGGGGCGGATGGTGTAGCTGGCGAGTGTTGTGGCCAACCAAGCGCTACGCGCAAGCTGCTTCACCTGGGCATGACGCTGGCACCCGCAGCCGGGTGGTGGATCGGCTACCCGGCCGCCGTGGTGGTGGTGGCGATCGAGCTGGCCGGTTCTTGGCTGGTCGAGGTGGCGCGCAGGCGTTGGGGGTGGGTCAACCGCCTCCTCTGGAGGCTGCTGCCCACGACGTTCCGCACGTGGGAGGCACGGCGTGTGTTGGGCTCTACCTGGTTTGGGGTGGGGGCGATGGTGGCGCTGCTGCTATTCGGTCGCGACGTGGGAGGCACGGCACTGCTCTACCTGGTGTGGGGCGATCCAGCGGCGGAGCTGGTGGGCAGACGGTGGGGCACCCCGGGCGAAAGCAAGACGATCGCGGGGAGCGCGGCCTGCCTGGCAGCGTGCCTGCTTGCAGGACTGGTGGGGGTGGGGCTGGGAGGACTGAGTCCGTGGGCGGCTGTGGCCGGAGCGGTGGTGGCGACGGCGGTGGAACGCTGGTCGCCGCCGCCCGATGACAACCTGTGGATGCCGCTGACCTCCGCACTGGCGATCGCCGCTGTGCAGGCAGCTCTGCCGGGTGGGGGGATAGGTTGAGTCGTGCTGGGAGATTGGAAGGTGGGCCCACCCTCCAATCTCCCACAGAGAAAGTGAGGCTGAAACTGTACTGCGAAGCGTGTGGTGCGTTGCTGGTGGAGCAAGTGATGGACGGGCGGGCGCGGCAGGTGTGCCCGGCGTGTGGGTCTGTCGTGTATGGTTGTCTGAAAGTGGGGGCAGGTGTGCTGGTGGAGCGCGATGGCAGGCTGCTGCTGGTGAGGCGCGGACCGGAGGCGGATGCGTTCCCTGGAACGTGGTGCCTGCCTGCGGGCTACTGCGAGCCCGACGAGCCGCCGACGGTGACGGCGGTTCGCGAGGCGAGGGAAGAGACCGGTCTCGAACTGCATATCTCGTGCGTTAAAGGCGCGTATTACTTCCAGGACGATCCACGTGGCAACGGCGTGCTGCTCGTATACGAAGCTCATGCCGAGGAGGGGGAGGTGCGGTGCGACGGTGTGGAGGTGGTCGATGCGCGCTTTTTTGCTGCGGGCGAGCTGCCGGAGCGGCTATGTGGAGGGGGGCACGATCAGGCGATCCAGGCGTGGGCGGCGCGGGCCATCGAGCGCTGGAACCCAGGCGATCCACTCCGTTTCTGTCCCCACTGCACGTGCGAGCTGAAAGAACAGGAAGCGTATGGGCGCGTGCGGCCGGTGTGCCCGACGTGTGGCTATGTCCACTTTACCGCTCCCAAGGTTGGCGTGTCGGTGCTCGCCGAGCGAAATGGACAAGCGCTCCTCATCCAGCGCGCTATTGAGCCAGGGTTGGGCAAGTGGTCGCTGCCGTCGGGGTTTGTCGAGTGGGACGAGGCACCAGAGGTGGCGGCGATGCGCGAGGTGGCTGAGGAGACGGGGCTCGACGTGGAGAACCTGGTCTTGCTCAGCGTGGACCATTACACGGAGGATTATCGTGGCCCCGGGCTGAACATCAACTATCGGGGATTGGTGAGGGGCGGTGATCTGCGTGCGGCAGACGACGCGGCACGTGTGCGCTTTTTCTCGCCCGGGGGGTTGCCGGCGCTGGATGAGATTGCATTTGGGAGTCACCGCCAGGTGCTGGCAGACTGGGCAGGCAGCCGGGAAGGGTAGGGTGAAAAACCGCGGGCAGGTGCTGCTCGTGAATCCCTGGATCTATGACTTTGCCGCGTATAACCTCTGGATCGAGCCGCTGGGATTGCTGACGATCTCGGCGGCGCTGCGCGCCGAGGGGTACGGTGTGGCGGTGATCGACTGCCTCGCGCCCGGTGTGGCGGGGTTGCGCACGTGGCCTGATGGCAGGGGCAAATTCCTCAAGACAGAGGTGGATAGGCCTGAGGCGGTGGCGTTCGTGCCGAGGCGCTACGGACGATACGGCCTGCCGGTGGATGCCTTTGACGCTCAACTGCGACAGGCACCGGTGCCCGATCTGGTGCTCGTGGCGTCGGGCATGACCTATTGGTACCCAGGGGTGGTGGAGGTGATCCGGCGGGTGCGGGCGCATCTCGGCGATGTGCCGGTGGGGTTGGGAGGTGTGTATGCGACGCTGTGCACGGAACACGCACGGGCGCATACCGGCGCAGACAGGGTGCTGCCGGGGCCGGCGCTGGGCGACGCACTGGCGTTGGCGGCCGAGGCCACCGGGGGCGAACGGCGGGGGCGTGGATATGACGACCCTACGACGTGGCCCGCGCCGGCGCACGAGATGGTGCCTCGATCCTACGCCGGGCTCCTGACGGCGTGGGGCTGTCCCTACCGGTGTACCTACTGCGCAGGGCACAGGTTGCAGCCGGTCTATGCCCGGCGCCCGGTGTCGGCCGTGGTGAACGAGATTGTTGCGGCGGCAGGGCGCGGTGTGCGTGATTTTGCTTTCTACGACGACGCGTTGTTGCTGGAGGCGGACAGGCACCTGGTGCCGATCCTGGATGGGGTAGTGGCGAGGGACGTGCACGTCCGCTTTCACACACCGAACGGATTGCACGCCCGAGAGGTGACGCGCGAGCTGGCGGGCTTGATGCGGCGGGCAGGGTTCGCCACGGTGCGGCTGTCGCTGGAAACGGTAGACACGGCGCGGCAGCGGAGCACGGGGGGCAAGGTGACGGGTGAGGAATTTGCGCGGGCGGCAGCCTACTTGCGAGAGGCGGGGTTCGAGGCGCCAGCGCTGGGTGCCTATGTGCTGGCGGGGCTGCCAGGACAGCCGTTGGGGGAGGTGGAGGAGAGCGTGCGTTTTTGCCAACAGGTGGGAGTGCAGCCGCGGCTGGCGCTCTTTTCGCCGATCCCGGGCACACCAGATGGAGATAGAGCACTGCCGGTGGATGCCGACCCGCTGTGGCACAATGATACGGTGTACCCCTACCTCCGTGGTGCATCCTACGTCGAAGAGCTGCAGCGGATCAAAATCGCGGCCAAGGGGATAGGGTAAAGAGCGTGGCACGAGGCGGTAGAGGGTGATCTCGATGAATATCTTGGTTACGGGTGGGTTCGGAAACATTGGAGCGGTGGTCGTGGATGAATGCCTGCGTCGCGGGCACACGGTATCTGTGTTTGAAGTTCAAAACAAACGCACACGGCAACTGGCCCGGAAATACGGCAAGCGCAATGTCCAGGTCCGGTTTGGTGATCTCCGGAAGGCGGAAGACGTTTCACAGGCAGTTGACGGTCAGGACATGGTAATCCACCTGGCGGCGATTCTCCCGCCTGTGAGCGATGCTCATCCGGACTTGTGCCAGGCGGTGAATGTGGGGGGAACAGCCAATCTCATTCATGCGTTGCAGGCATCCACAACGAAGGCAGCCCTCGTGTTCGTTTCTTCGGCGAGTGTTATGGGCCCCACCCAAACGCGAACTCCCCCGATCCGGCCAGACGATCCCCTTTCGCCCATCGACGCCTATTCGAGGAGCAAGATCGAGGCAGAAGCGCTGGTGGCAGCCTCCGGGGTGCGGTATTGTATCCTGCGCTTGGCGGCCGTCCTCCCCACAGTCCTCAACTACTCCAGCCTATTCGCCATGGTCAAGCTCTTCTTCGACATGCCGCTCGATGCCCGTTGCGAAATCGTCGTCGATCTTGATGTAGCCTATGCCCTGGTGTCTGCTGCGGAGAATCTCCTCGGATCGGGCGAACTTGCCGGCAAGAGAGGATTCATCGCCGGAGGCGAGGCGCAGGGCTGCCAGATGAGGACAAGGGACCTGGTAGATGTGGTGTTCCGTCCGATCGGCTTGCGTACCCCGGCCGAGTCTCTCTTTTCGCCGGAACCGGACTCTTACTATCTGGATTGGTACGACACGGAAGAAACTCAATCGATCTTGCGCTATCAGCGCCATTCTGTGGAACAGTGGCAAGCGATCCTGATGGGCAGGATACGCCATGTGCGCCCACTCCTCCCTCTATTCAAGGTGGGCATTATGAAGTGGATTGAAAAGCAATCGCCCTTCTATGCTCGATCGGGCAGCAACCATATTTCACAATGAAAGATTACTTGACAAATTTCAGATTTTGATATATAATCTTTCATACGGTCTGCAGTAGAATTGTTGACTCGCTCACAGTTCGAGCAGGGGTATGGAAGAGGAACTGAACGACTTTCAGCAGAGGATAGAGGATTGTCTTCCGGGCCTGACCAGGAGTCAGCAGCGGATTGCCACCTATCTCCTCGCCAACTATGACGAAGCCGGCTTTTTGACTGCCGCAGACCTGGCCGAACGCCTGGATGTGAGTCAGGCGACCCTCGTTCGCTTTGCCCGCGCCATTGGCTACCACGGCTACCGGGACCTGCGCCGCTCTCTAGAACGACTCTTCCGGGCCAAAGCCACGCCGGCCAGCCGTCTGCAGCACACTCTGGGCGACCTGGCAAGCAGCCAGGGCGATGTCCTGACCAAGGTGCTGGTGATGGAGGTGCAGTACCTGACTGAGGCATCGCACAGTGTCGATCCGGCGGATTTTGCCGAGGCGGTCGACATCTTGCTAGCAGGGCGTCGCCTTTTTGTTTTCGCGAGTGGGCCTTCGGGCATTCTGGCCGAGCTGGCCGAGTTTCGCTTCAGGCGGCTCGGCATCCTCACCATCGCGATGAGGGAATCGGGCCGGCACCTGCTCGAAAAGCTCCAGCTCCTGGAGCCGGGAGATGCTGTTCTGGCTGCTGGCTTTCACCACGTGCGGTCCGAGCTGGTGGTGGTGTTGGATCACGCGCGCGCCACCGGCTGCCGCTCCATTCTCCTCACCGACACCCTGGGGGCGGTTCTCCGGGACAAGCCCGACGTCATCCTCGCCGCCAGGAGAGGGCCCGTGGGAACGTTCCATTCTCTCACGGTGCCGATGTCGATCGTGAATGCATTGATCCTGGCCGTGGCGATGGCCAGGCCGGAGGAGAGCCTGGCGGCGCTCGACCACCTCCAACAACTGCGCGCTGCATCAGGGTTGGATGTCACCATGTAGGCCTCGGTTGCACGAACGAATGGAGGCGGGTCAATGATGATGCCAGAGACGATAGGCAGGTTGCCGGGTGGAGCCCCCGGCCTATAGGAGGGCAAAGATGGCAGCTCCGGCAATTGCTCAGCAGACGCCTTCTCCGCGCCTTGTAGCCAGCATGAGAAGGTTCTTCCGCTGGCTGACACGCACCGAGGTCATCCTATCGTTGATTATGCTCTTCCTGATGTTCTATATGGTGATCATCCCCCTGTACCGGATGGTGCTGACAACAGTCACGTGGCAGCCGCGCGATCTGATCGGCAACCCAGGCGCCGAGGCAGGCGGACTCACCCTGTTTCATTACGCCAGAATGATCACTGGGCCCTTGGGTAAAATCTACCTGCACACCCCGCTGGTGCATTCGCTGACGATCGCCACGGGGGCCACGCTGCTTGCGCTGGCAATTGGTGGCTCGCTGGCCTGGCTGGTAGTGCGCACGGATATGCCCGGCAGAAAGCTGGTCAACCAACTGGCGTTGATTCCGTACATCATGCCGTCGTGGACCCTGGCCCAGGCCTGGCTCGTCTTTTTCAAGAACAGGCTATCAGGGGGGACGCCTGGCGTGTTCGAGTACCTGGTGGGGCAGAGCCCACCGAACTGGCTGTCGTACGGTCCGGTGCCGATCATGATCTGCAGCGCGCTGCACTACTATACCTTCTTTTTTCTCTTTGTGTCGGCGGCGCTGATGTCGATCGACTCGAACCTCGAAGAAGCGGGCGAGCTGGCCGGTGCCAGCCGCAGGCGCATCCTGCGCAAGATTACCTTCCCGCTGGTGATGCCGGCCATCCTGTCGGGTGTGATCATGACCTTTTCGAAGGTGATGGGTACCTTTGGTGGGCCGAACATCCTGGGCACCCCGGTGCGTTACTATGTGGTGTCCACGATGATCCGGGGAAGCATCGGGGTCGGGGACAAGGCGGATGCTTTTGTTCTGGCAATTGTCCTGATCTTGTTCTCGCTGGTGATTATCAACCTGAACCAGAAGCTGGTGGGGACACGGAAAAGCTACGAGACGATCGGTGGGCGTGGCTTTGTGGCACAGGTAACCAAGCTGGGCCACAGCAAAAAGATACTACTCGCCTGCGTGATCGTTTTCCAGATCCTGGTGATCGTCGTTCCTCTCGGCCTCCTGATCTGGTCCTCGCTGATGCTGCAGGATGGAAACTATAGCCTGGACAATCTCTCTCTGCAACACTGGATCGGCGAGCGTGGCACAAAATATAACCATGGAGAGCCGGGGGTGCTGCTCAATCCCAAGATCTGGCGCACCGCCTGGAACTCGATCCGGCTCGCCCTATCCACGGCGTTCTTTACGGCCCTGTTTGGGATTTTCATCGGCTATGCCGTGGTCAAGGGGCGCGGCACGCGGCTGAGCAAGCTGGTCGAGCAGGTGGCCTTTATCCCGTATGTGATCCCCGGCATCGCCTTTGGTGCAGTGTATATTGCCATGTTTGTGAAACCGCTGGGGCCGATCCCCGCGTTGTACGGCACGTTTGCGCTGTTGGTGGTGGTGTCGGTGGCCGACAAGATCCCCTACTCTTCCCGGTCGGGCGTTTCGGCCATGATGCAGGTGGGGCGAGAGCTGGAAGAAGCGGGGACGATCGCGGGGGCGAGCGTGTGGCGGCGCTTCAGAGCGATCATATTCCCGTTGACGAGCGCCGGGTTTGTGTCAGGCTTTTTGCTCACCTTTATCACGGTCATGCGCGAGCTGTCTCTGATCATCCTACTGGTGACGCCTGAAACGCAGGTGCTGGCCAGCCAGACGATGTTTTATATCGAAAATGGAGACGGCCAGATGGCGAATGTTGTCATCTTGATCTTGATTTCTATTGTCGCAACCGGGAACTTTATCATCAGCCGGTTCCGCGGTGGCAGCCTCAAAAAGGGACTCGGAATGTAAGGGGGAAGACCGTGAAAGCGACTATTACCATCAAGAATCTGACAAAAAAGTTCGGCGAAGTGACTGCCGTAAATGACCTCAGCCTGACGATCAACCCGGGAGCATTTCTGACGCTGCTGGGGCCTTCCGGGTGTGGCAAGACGACCTTGCTGCGTTGCATTGCCGGCCTGGAAGACCCGGATGCCGGCGAGATCTATATCGGGGACAGCCTCGTGTTTTCGCACGCGCGCGGGATATCGTTGCCGCCAGGACAGAGAAACCTGGGGCTCGTGTTCCAGAACTATGCGTTGTGGCCACACATGACAGTATACAAGAACATGACATTCGCGCTCGAAGTGCAAAAGCTGCCCAAGCAAGAAATGGACAAACGGGTGAAAGAGTCTCTGGCCGAGGTGCAGATGGATGGCTTTGAAGACCGTTATCCACGCGAGATGAGCGGCGGCCAGCAGCAGCGGATCGCACTGGCGCGGATGCTCGCCTACCGCCCCAAGGTCTTTTTGATGGACGAGCCACTTTCCAATCTCGACGCACGCCTGCGCATGGACATGCGCGCCGAGATCAAACACCTGCACCGTGTTGCCGGCGCGACCACGGTGTACGTAACACATGATCAGGTAGAAGCACTGACCATGTCCACCGACATTGCGGTGATGAAGGATGGCGTTTTGCAGCAGTTGGACAGCCCCGATATCATCTATCGCTACCCCGCCAACCTGTTTGTGGCAGATTTCATCGGCAACCCCAAGGTGAACCTGCTTGAGGGGGTGGTCGAAGGTAATGCAGTCAAGATCGGCAATTTTACTGCTTCGACTGTTAGCAAAAATAACCTGGGGCCTGTGTGGGTGGCCATTCGCCCGGAGGATGTGTCGATCTCGCTGACACCCATCCCGAACGCGCTGGAGTGTGTTGCTTATTCGGTTCTACCTGCCGGCGCAGACACGACCATCGTGGCCAGGACGGGCAAGCTGGAAGTCACGGTCAAAGAGCCCGGGATCAGCAAGGTGGCGATGGACGATAAAATCTGGCTGCAGTTCAATGCAGAGACCATCAACTTGTACGCCAAGGAGAGTGGCAACCTGATCACGAACTGAGGGCGGAATGAGAGAGGCATTGCTTTCATCCTGAGGCGCTCTTGGCAGGAGGAAAGGAGGCGGCCATAGAAGGAAAAAAGGGAGACCGGTGCGCGTTCTGACTGTGTGGTCGAGAATCCAAGCTCAAAAGGAGAGAGAGTGATGAAAATGTTTACACGATGGTTCATCTTTTGCCTCGTGGTCGCATTGTTGGCAGGCTGCGGCACACCGGAGGCAACGGAGGGAGAAGCCACGGCGGTGCCGGCAGAGGGGGAATCGTTGACCGCTGCAGAGCAGTGGGCCAAAGAGCACACCGTAGGTCCGTGGACGCCCGAGACGGAGGACTGGGCTGCGATCGAAGCGGCAGCCAAAGAGGAAGGGGAGGTGGTCGTCTATTCCAACTCGTCCAAGATCGAAAAGCTGATCGAGCCGTGGAACGCGTTGTACCCCGACATCAAGTTGGCAGGTGGCGACACCGATGACATTGCGGTCAAGATGAGTGCCGAGCAGGAAGCCGGGAACGTGGTCGGCGACGTCTGGTTCAATAGCGATGGGCATTTGCTCTATGGCGAGTTTGTGCCGAACCAGTGGATCTGGTGGTACCTGCCGCCCGGCTTGACGGGGCCCGAGATCAAGCCCGACCGGCCGTTCGCCATCGCTCGCCGCTCTGTTGACGTAATCGGCTACAACCAGGAGATCAATCCCGATGGCTGCCCGATCAACAACTGGTGGCAGTTCACCGAGCCGGCGTTGAAGGGGAAATTCTACATGGAAGACCCGATCTCTGACAGTAGCACAACGGCCAAGATCGCACTGATCGTGCAGCACGCGGACGAGATGGCGGCAGCGTACCAGGCGTATTATGGCAAGGAGTGGACGGAGGACGAGGCGTACACCGAGGATATCGCTAACGCCGGCTACCTCTTTTTGAAAAAGCTGGCTCAAAACCAGCCTGGCATTCAACCGGGCGGGGACGAGGTGGACGCGGCGTTTGCGACGCTGGGGATGGATTCCGCGGTCGAGCCGGGGTACGGCTGGACCGGTTTGTCGAGTTATGAGAATACGATGGAAGGCGAGCTGGCCATGGCGCCCTGCTATGGCCTGGAGCCGACGGTCGGCATTCTGAAAGCCACCTACCTGGGGATCGCAAACAATGCGCCGCACCCGAATGCGGCCAAGTTATTCATCAAGTTCGCCCTCTCTGAGGAGGGGTTCGATCCGTGGAATCGAATGGGCGCCTATCCGGGTGTGGATGGGCTTCCGATTGCCGAAGGCATGCCGGCAAGAGATGAAATCGTGCTCTGGCCCAGCGATGATCTCTTTGCGTATCAAAACTTGAGCCAGATCCGTGACTTCTGGGCGCTCAATTTCCTGGCACCCTAACAAGTAGGCGGATTGTAGGGGTGGGATCCCGGCCTCTGGACACGGATGCACCTGGTCCGTGTCCAGAGACCGGCACAAGGGCGATACTGGAGATATGACTCTTGAAAACGACGATGGAGCGTATTCAGGCCGTCCTTTTCGACATGGGCGGTACGCTTGAGAACCTCTACTATGACAGTAGGCTGCGCGAGGAGGCGACAAAGGGTCTGCGCGAGCTGCTGCGTGCGCTCGATCTTGAACCGGCCCTGAGTTTGCCGGAGCTGCACAGCGCGGTGCTGGCGGGGCTTGCGGCATACCAGGCGTGGCGCGAAAATGGCGATATCGAGCTCCCGCCTGAAAGGGTGTGGACAGAGTTTATCTTTGCCGGCCACGATCTGCCCCGGGAGCGGCTGGCTTCTGTGGCCGACGAACTCATGCTTTTCTACGAGACCCATTATTACGTTCGCAGCCTGCGGCCCGAAGCAGCGGCGGTCCTCGAGTCACTGCGCAGAGCGGGCTATCGCCTGGGGGTCATCTCGAACGTGATGAGCCGCCGGCTGGTGCCGGGCAAGCTAGCGGAGTATGGCATCGCCCACTATTTCGATCCGGTGCTGACGAGTGTCGAGTTCGGGCGGCGAAAGCCGAACGCGCGCATTTTCGAGGAGGCGGCCCGCTTGCTGCGGCTGTCGCCTGCAGCGTGTGCCTACGTGGGCGATACGGTCTCTCGTGATGTGATTGGCGCCCGACGTGCTCATTTCGGCCTCGTGATCCAGATCAAGTCGTTTCTCACAGACAAGGCGGATCGCACTACGGAGCCTGTCGCCGCCGATGCGGTGGTTCACGATTTGATGGAGGTGGTTGACCTTGTCGGTCGTCCGGTGGAGGCGGCGTATGGGCATTAGGGGGATCTTTTTTGATGCGGCGGGGGTGCTCTATACCCGGGCTGAGCCGACGAGCAGGCTGGTTGAGAGATTGCTTGTCGAAAGGGGGCTATCGTCAAGGCTCTCGGCTCAGGACCTGGCACGCCAACGGGTGCTGCGATCCGACGCCAACAAGGGGCGCACAAGTGCCGATGCGTATTGGGATCGACTGCTGCAGATGTATGGAGTGGCCGACGCCCAAGATCGGAGCGCGCTGGTTGACCAGATCAGCGAGCACTCGGATCAGGTTGTGGCGATTCCCGGCGCGCGAGAGGCCCTGGCCCGGTTGAGGGATCGCGGATTCCTCCTCGGGATCATCACCGACACGATCCATTCGCTATCGCGCAAACGACGCTGGCTCGATCAGGTGGGGGTGTCCGAGTTCATCGACGTGTTGGCCTGCTCCACAGTCCTCGGGATGCACAAGCCGGACCCTGCGATCTATGTGCGCGCGGTAGAACAGGCACATCTGAGCCCCAACGAATCGGCTTTCGTGGGCCACGCCGCGGATGAACTCGAAGGCGCACGCCGGGCCGGACTGTTGGCTGTGGCCGTGCTCTACGATCCGGGGGCCAGGGCAGACTATTACGCCCAGTCACTCCTGGATCTACTTGACGTTCCGATCTTTGGGGGATCAGATAGGTAGGAGGAGAACGAATGGACGGAGCCGCCAACATTGAAGCCCTGTTCATCGACGTGGGCAATACGATGCGGATCGTGGTCAAGGATGAAGCATTCCAGGCGCAGGCCCGGCAGCAGCTCGCAGAGCTGGTCGGCACAGGGGAAACGCCAGAGGCGCTGTGCGAGCGGCTGGAGGAGCGGTACAAGGTCTATCGTAAGCGGGCCAAAGTGGACCTCGTGGAGGCATCCGAACGGGAATTATGGACCAAGTGGATGCTGCCCGATCTGCCATACGACCAGATTGCGCCACAGGCAGGCAGGCTTACGCGGCTGTGGCGTGACAGGGATGGGCGGCGGATGGCGCGGCCTGATGTCAAGCCGGTGGTGCTGGAGCTGTGCAAGCGCGGCTACCGGCTGGGGATCATTGCAAACACGATTACCGAGACCGAGATTCCCGACTGGCTGGAGACTGACGGGTTAACCGACTGTTTTGATGCCGTGGTTCTGTCTTCGAAAACGGGGACCCGCAAGCCCGGCCCCGAGATCTATCTCGACGCGGCCCGCCGGCTTGGCGTCGAACCATCGCACTCGATGTACCTGGGCGATAATCCGTCGCGCGATGTGCTCGGCGCGCGGCTGGCGGGATATGGGATGGTCCTGATCCTGATGGAACCGGCGACGCTGGCGAAAGAACCGCCCACGACGACGGATGAACCGGACAAGGTCATCTACGAGTTCCGCGAGCTCCTTGACATTTTCCCGCCACGCGACGGCAGGAATGATGGCCGATGAGGAGTGAGCAAGTTGTGGGCGGAGGGCACCCCGCCGGTGGTGGCACGATTCTTGCCGATGCCGTCCGGGCCCTGTATCGCGCTGGCCAGACCGACTATTGGCTCGAACCGACCATCGTGGTCGATAGCAGAGGGGAGCCTGCCGGCCGTATCCGGGACGGCGATGGCGTCGTCTTTTGCTGCCGCCGCGGCGAGCGCGAGATCCAGCTCACAGAAGCCTTTGTCGATCCCACGCTGGATCGTTTTCCGAGGCGTCAGCTTGACGACCTCCTGTTCGTGATCCTGACCCTATACCACGAAAAGCTCAGGCGCCTGCCGGTGGCTTTTGCCCCGACGGCGATCGAGGGGACGCTGGGCGAGGTGGTCAGCCGTGCAGGGCTGCGCCAGGCGCGCATCGCCGAGTCGGAAAAGTATGCGCACGTGACCTATTTCTTCAACGGCGGGTCGCCCCAGCCCTTCGCCGGGCAGGACGATGTGCGCGTTCCCTCGCCGCACGGGCTTCCCTTCGAGCAGGTGCCAGGGCTGAGCCTGGCCGAGGTCACAGCGCAGGTTCGGCGCGGTATGAGAGAGGGATACAACCTGGTGGTGGCGAACCTGGCAAATGGCGACGTGCTGGGGCACACGCAGAGCCGCCAGGCCAAGCTGGCGTGCGCCACGCTGGTGGATGGGCGGTTGGGAGAGATCGCCGCCGCCGCGCGTGCGGCGGGGTACGTGATGCTGGTGACGGCCGATCACGGTAACCTGGAAGAGATGGTCCACCCTGACGGCCGTCCGCACGTGTCGCACACGGCCAACCCTGTGCCCTTCATCCTGATCGAGCCAGGCGCATCTGCGCCCGTCACGGTGCGCGACGGCAACCTCGCCGATGTCGCGCCGACTGTTTTATCGGCCCTCGGGCTCGTGCCGCCAGAGGCCATGACAGGCGAGAGCCTGGTGCCCGGCTATGACTGGGGTGGGCGTCGACGCGTGCTCTTGTTGATCCTCGACGGTTGGGGTCTGGGCCGGGACGACGACACAAATCCGATCTGGCTGGCATCGACGCCGGTGTGGGACGATCTCATCCAGCACTTGCCCACGTCGCGTTTGCAGGCGGCGGGCGAGGCGGTGGGCCTGCGTGAGGGCAAGCCGGGTAATTCCGAGGCGGGTCACATGAATATGGGCGCCGGCCGCGTGGTGCTGCAAGACGACGTGCGGCTCGACCTGGCCATGCGAGACGGCTCGTTTTACAGCAACGAGGTGCTGTGCGGCGCGATCGATGAGGTAAAACGGCGTGGCACGAGCTTGCACCTGATCGGACTGTTGAGCGAAAAAAGCTCTCACGGGTCCATCGACTATCCATTGGCTTTGCTGCAAATGGCTGCTGAACGCGCTGTCGACCGGGTGTACCTGCACATGATCCTGGACGGGCGCAGCACGGAACCGGGCAGCGCTCCCGCCTTGCTCGAAAAGCTGGAGCGCCGGGTGGCGGAGGCTGGAGTGGGGCGGATCGTGTCGTGCCTGGGGCGTGGGATCGCCCTGGATCGGAATGGCGACTATGACCAGACCCGGCGTGCCTACGAGGCCCTCGTTCTTGGTATCGGAAGGCCCGTTTCACTCGGCGAAGGAGCCGGACAGGGAGAAGGGTATGACAACTGATATTGCACTATCGACTATGTGGGCTATCGGCCAGTTTCCCAGCCTGGCCGATTTTTTCACTGCCGGGCAGGAGTTGGGATTCGACCGGTTCGAGCTGAACCACGGGGTCGATTCGTTGATGCTGGCGGGCTTGCGGCTGGATGGGATCATCACGAGCGTCCACGAGCCGTGCCCGGCGGACGTTTCGATGGCGGAGCTGAAACGGCGCAACTGGCTCGTTTCTGCGCGTGACGAGGAAGCGCGGCGGCAGGGGGTGCGCGCCGTCGAGCGCAGCATCGACCTGGCTCACGAGCTGGGGGTGCACGCACTGGTCGTGCATCCGGGAAAGGTGGATATCGACCCCAAGCTCGAATGGGCGCTGCTCGACCTCTACAGGGCCGGCCATTTGGGTCAGCCTGACTATGCTGAGGCCAGCGAGCGATTGGTGACGGCGCGGGCGGCCCATGCAGCAGGAAACATGGCGTCGGTGCGCCGCAGCCTGCTGGAGCTGGCCGAGTATGCTGGGCGGAAGGGGGTGCGCCTGGGGCTGGAAAACCGGTTCCATTACCACGAGATCCCTCTGCCCGACGAGCTTGAGGAGCTGCTTGGCCTGGGCCTGGGCGACGGGGTCGGCTATTGGCACGATGTCGGTCACGCCCAGGTGCTGGAGCACCTGGGGTTTGGCACGCACGAAGAGTGGCTACAGCGCTTTGCCGGCAGCATGGTCGGCGTCCACCTGCACGACGTCGTGGGGGTGGATGATCACCTGGCTGCGGGGCGGGGTCATGTCGAGTGGGGGATGGTCGCCCGCTACCTGCCGGCCGGGACGCTGCGTACGTGCGAGTTTCAGACGACGAACTCGCGACAGCAGGTGGCGGACGGGTTGGCGTGGTTGATCGATCGTGGGATGTGAGGAGGACGCCAGTGGAAGACGCAGGCCTGTTTCATCCGGATGCATTCTCCGGGCTTCTCTATCAGAAGATGGTGGGGGTCAACCCCGGGATCGAGGAGATGGAGCTGTATGAGTTTCGTTACGCGCTCAACAACCTCTACCCGGGGGGGCGCAATCTGGAGGATTGTGGTACGGTCGCCCCGGCGGAGGGAGGCTGGGCTTCTGTTGTGCTGGACAGCGCGGCGGAGGTCGAAGCGCGCATCCAGAGCAGAGACTTTTACACGGCGATCCAGATCAAACCGCGAGCCGGCGACAGGATCGTGCTCGACGAGGCGATCGTGCGGCTGACGAACATGCTCTTTGTGGGGCTGGTAACGGGAAAATACCATATAGAGTGGGTTCGAGCACACTTCTATTTCGACATCCGGGGCTTTTACTTTTTGCCGCGCACTCGCTATTTCAACGGCGAGGTCATGACCCATCTGGGTGACAAGCCGCTTTTGACCTTTGAGCAGAGACAAAAACGCTTTGACCGCTGCCAATCGATCGGTTACAAGGTTTTTCGGGAGGCGAATGCCGAGGTGGACCAGGCCTTCATCCAGGCGATGCACCGGCTGGTGGGGGTGAAGGGCACACCGATCGTGCTGGCGGTTGCCGGGCCGACGGCGGCGGGCAAGACAGAGATCGTCGCGCGCCTGCGCGGTTCGTTCGAGGAGGAAGGGTGGCGCGTGACCTCGATCGAGATGGATAATTTTTTGACCGATCGCGACTATCGAGAGGAGAAGGGCATTCACACGCTGGGGAAAGAGGCGATCCATTTCGAGTTGTTCAAGGAGGGCCTGGAAGCGATCTGCGGGGGGGACAAGATCTTGATTCCACGCTACGACTTTGTGTATGCCACATCCAGTCACGATCTGGATGGCCGGCTGAAGCCGGGCGGCGTCCCGATCGAGATCGATCCGGCCGATGTTATTTTCATCGAGGGCAATTTCCCGTTCCTGCTAGAAGAGGTCGCGCCCCTGATCGGCATTAAGGTGGTCTATCTGACCGAGGATGACGTTCGTTTGAAGCGCAAATGGAAGCGCGATATCGACTATCGGAAAAAATACGAGCCCACCTACTTTCGAAATCGCTATTTTCGAAACCAGTTTTTGATGGCAGAGAAGTGTTACCGGCCGCAGATGTGCTTGTGTGACCTGGTGGTGGATACCACAGGGGCGGCGATCTGGGCAACCCCAGAGATCGCCAAGATCTGGGGCGAGTGGAAGATTTGAGGTAGAGGGAAAAAGGACGATGGGTCTGAAAGAGTTTTTTAAACCGCGCCAGGACCGGTTCTTGCAGTCGCTGATTGCACAGTCAGAGATTACAGTGGCAGGGATGGTTGCCCTGGAAGCGTATGTAAAAAAGCAGTCCGACAAGCACGCGGCGGCAGTGAGGCAGGCTGAACATGAAGCCGACGAGGTGCGGCGCATTTTGATCGACGACCTGAACCGAACTTTTGTCACGCCGATGGACAGGGAGGACATCTATGCCCTGTCGCGGGCGATCGACGACGTGATGGATTATGCCTACAGCACGCTGGAAGAGATGCAGCTCTTTGGGGTGGAGCCGAACGAATTCTTGCAGCGGATCGCCTCGCTCCTTCACGAGGCGGCCAGTGAGATCCACCTGGCTATGCTGCGCCTCAAAGACAACCCCGGTGTGGCCAGCGAGCACGCCTCGCGGGCCAAGGCCCTGGAGAACCGGGTGGAGCGCGTCTATCGCGAGGCGATTGCCGCTCTCTTCTCCGGCTCGGAAAGTCCCAGCCACGTGATGGAGATGCTCAAGCTACGCGAGATCTATCGCCACCTGAGCAACTGTGCCGACCGTGGCGACGCGGCTGCCAACATCGTGCACGATATTGTGGTCAAGACGACTTGATTGACCCGCAGTGCCGGCCACCGACACTAGACGCGGTTCAGCAAGCGCGCCGCGATGTCGTTGTGCCGCGCGATGATGGCGGGCATATCGACTGTCTGTACCTCCCCGTTTTCCACCACCACCCGCCCGTTGATCACCGACAGATCGACGGTGGGTGGCGCGCAAAAGACGAGCGCTGCCAGTGGGTCGGCCTGGGCGCCAGCAAAGGCGAGACGGTCGAGACGGACGCCGATGAAATCGGCCGCCATGCCAGGCACCAGTGCTCCGACGTCGTCGCGGCCGAGAATGGCCGCGCCGCCGCGGGTGCCGATCCAGAGCGCTTCGTCGCCGCTTAGCGCGTCGGCGCCGTGCGCGACGCGCTGCAGCAGCATGGCGTGGCGCACCTCGTCGATCAGGTGACCGCTGTCGTTGCTGGCACTGCCATCGACGGCGATGGCGACCTTGACGCCTGCGTCGAGCATGGCGCGGATCGGCGCGATGCCAGAGCCGAGGCGCATGTTCGAGGTGGGGCAGTGGGAAACGCCGGTGCCCGTCTCGGCCATGAGCGCGATCTCGGCCTCATTCAGGTGCACACAGTGCGCCCACGATACATCAGGCCCGACCCAATCGAGCTGGCGCATCAGTTCTACAGGGCGCACGCCAAAGCTCTTCAGGCAGTAGTCGTTCTCGTCGGCCGTCTCGGCGACGTGGGTGTGAAGGTGCAGGCCGCGATCGCGTGCAAAGGCGGCAGAGCGGCGCATCAGCTCCGGGGTGACGGAAAAGGGGGAGCAGGGACCGACGGCGATGCGCAGCATGGAGTAGGGGGATGGGTCGTGATGTTCGTGGTAAGCGCGCTCTGTATCGACCATGATCGCGTCTTCGTCCTCGACCACGGAATCGGGGGGCAAGCCTCCCTCGGACTCGCCCATCGACATGCTGCCGCGGCTGGGCTGGAAGCGGATGCCGAGATCTCGCGCGGCGCGGATTTCGTCGTCGATGCGCGCGTCGTTGGGATAGATGTAAAGGTGATCGGTGGAGGTGGTGCAGCCCGACATGACTAGCTCGCCGAGGCCGACGAGGGCGCTGATGTACACGGCTTCGGCGGTGAGGCCTGCCCAGATGGGATATAGATGACGCAGCCAGCGGAACAGTTTGGCGTTCTGCGCGCCGGGCAGCGCGCGGGTCAGGCTCTGATAGAGGTGGTGGTGGGTATTGATCAGGCCGGGCAGGACGACCATGCCGCGCGCATCGATGACGCGGTTGGCCAGAGGAGGGAGATCAGACGAGGGGCCAACTTGGCAGATGACATTGTCTTTGGCGTAGAGGCCGCCTTCCTGGAAGCGGCGCCTGTCGTCGTCCATTGTGGCGAGCAGGGTGGCGTTCTTGAGCAATAAGCTGGGCATGTCGATATCCTCCCTGGAAAGATGAGGACATTGTAGCACAGGATGGGCGCCGAGTCAACGCCTGGATCACTTTTTCCTTTTGTTGTGGCTTTGTGCTATAATCAGCGGGCCATGTGGTTCTATGTTCGCATTGCAGCGTATGCCAGCCTGGTTGTGGGATATGGGCTTTTGATGCTGCTCGCCGTCCGGCACCGAATGGGCAGCCAGCGCGTGCAGCGTTTGCTGCAGGCCGTTCTGCTGGCGAACGTGGCGTTTGCACTAGGGCTGGGGCTGATGGCGCTGTTCGTCGGGGGCGAGTGGTGGAACTATTTGTGGCAGCGCGCTGCCAACGTGGGCCTGGTGCTGCTCGCACTGCTGACGGCTGAACTGACCGACGCCTTTGTCGACCGCCGCGTGCGGCGCTGGCCACGACACACCGCCAGCAGCCTGCTCCTGGTCGCGGCGATTGTCCTTGACGCGCTACCGCTGAAGGTGCCCGATCTGAGCGTGCCCTGGTTGGGGATTTCGCTCGGCCGAGTCAGGTTCACGAGCATGCTCTTTCTGGCCGCATGGGCCAGTGCGGTTGTGCCGGCATGGTTGACGGCGCGGGCAGCGCTGCAGCTTACGGTTGGCGCCAAGCATCGTAACCGGATTCGCTACCTGGTGGCCTGCCTGGTGGGATTGGGGTTGGGCGATCTGCTCATCCTGGTGTCGAGGCTCCCCGAGATGTATGTCGGCTTTGCCGCGCGGCTGCTGGCCCTGTCGATCGTGACCTTTGCACTGCTTCGCTATCACCTGCCCGATCTGCGTCGACTAACCCTGTCGGCCGTGCGCATCATCCTGCTGACGGTCATCACGGCCTCTGTGTACATCCTTTTTCTGGCAGCGGCGCTCTTTTTGTCGACAGCATCCCTGAATGTGTCCGAGACGGTCCTGCTCCTGTCGCCGCTGGCGCTGGCGGTGGTCCTGGCCGCTCTGCTCGACGTGATATTGGGGCCGCGGCTGCACGAGCGGTTCGAGCGCACGGTGCTCGGGCGCCACTACGACCCGCAAAAAGCGCTGCGTGCCTACGGCCAGCAGGTGAGTGTTCTCCTCGATCTGGATCGCGTTGCAGAAGTGACGCTGAAGTGGCTGTGGGATACGTTGCGCATACAGCGCGCTGCGTTTGTCCTGGTCAGGCACTATGACAGACGGATGGATCTATCGGTGGTGTGCACCATGGGCGAGGGTGGGGCACTACAGGCAGCGGCGCCCGCCAGCATGATGTTCGACGCAGAAAGTCGCTTTGTGGCACACTTTTCACGGCAGCGACGCCCGCTGAGCCAGTATGATGTGGACATGCTCGCCTGGTTCCAAGCCATGCCGGACCAGGAGCGTGACTGGCTCAAAGCGTTGGGCGCTGACCTGTACGTGCCCATCCTCCTGGATAGGGTCCTGGTAGGGCTGCTTGCGCTAGGACCCAAGGAGGGGGCGCAGCCTTACTCGGTAGAGGATCAGGAGACGCTGATGCTCGTCGCGCACCAGACGGGGAACGCGATGGAGAATGCGCGCCTTGTTGGGGACCTGCGTTCTGTGCAGGATGACTTGAATCGCCTGAACTCGGAGCTGGCAGAGACGAACCGCCAGCTCCAGCGGCTGGATCGCACCAAGGCCGATTTTGTGACCATCGCTTCGCACGAGCTGCGCACCCCGCTGTCGCAGATTTTCGGCTATTCGGACGTGCTCGCCAGCTTGCAGGTGGACCAGATGGACGACCCAAAGATGGTGGGCCAGTTCATCGATGGCATCAGCCGCGGAGCACGCCGGCTGAAGCGCGTCGTCGATGCCATGATTGATGTGTCGCTGATCGAGACCGGCGAGTTGAAAATCGAGCCCTACAAGATGCCGCTGAGTGTTGTCGTCAGGAATGCGATGTCGACGGTCGAAAGAAACGCGGGCATGCGCAACCAGCAGATCATTCTTGACGACCTGTCGAGCCTGCCTTACGTGGAAGCGGATGGGGCGCGGCTGGAGCAGGTGTTCGAGTGCCTGCTGGCGAACGCGATCAAGTTTACGCCCGACGGTGGCACGATCAGGGTTTCGGCGTGCATAGACGAGGAGTGTGTCGATCTGCGCGTCATCGATCAGGGCATTGGGGTGGATCTGGATCAGCAGGACCTGATCTTTGAAAAGTTCTACCGGCCTGAGAACCCGATGCTCCACAGCACCGACGACGTGGGTTTTAAGGGCGCGGGGCCAGGGCTGGGGCTGGCGATTGCCAAGGGTATTGTCGAGGCGCACGGAGGGCGAATCTGGGTGGAAAGCGCAGGGCGCGACGACGTGGCGTGTCCTGGTAGCACCTTCTGCGTCCGGCTGCCCCTGGTCCTCACCGTGCAGAGTTGAGATAACCGTGCAGCAGGGACCTGACCTGGCGCTTTGTCCGGGATCCACCCTCGACGATCTGTCGGTGGAGCGGATCGAGGCATATCGGGAAGAGCTGGAGCGGCGCCGCCCTGGCTCGCCCCTGGTTCGATCTCCTCGGGAGGCGCTGCTGGTGGAGGTGGGCGCGGCAGTGGGTGAGGGGGGCGCGCTGCAGCCCACGCTGACCGGGATTTTATTCTTTGGATGCGAGCCACAGCGCTTCTACCCTGCATTCACTATCACCTTTCTCCACTTTGCAGGCAAGATGCCAACGCTGGCTGGGCGTGATGCCCCCCTCTACCTGGACAATCGCGAGTTCAGTGGCACGCTGCCCGAGGTGATTGACAGGACGCGGGCAACCCTCTATGAGAAGCTCGGCAGGCAGGGGATGGTGGATGGGTTCCGGCGGCATGACGTGCTCGAATACCCCGAATTTGCCTACCGCGAGGCGATTGTCAACGCGGTGGGTCACCGCGACTACCGGCAGGTGGGCAGTTTTGTCCAGGTGCGGCTCTTTCCCGATCGCCTGGAGGTGCAGAGCCCTGGCGGCCTGGGCGGCAATCTGACGGTGGACAATATCGTGTATGAGCAATACACGCGCAACCCTCACGTCATGCGCCTGCTCGAAGACCTGGGATATGTGGAAAAACGCGGCCTGGGCGTCGATCTGATGATCCGGGCGATGCGTGAGGCGGGGCTCGAGCTGCCCGTGTTTGAAAACCGGGGCACCAGCTTCTGGGTGACGCTCATGCGCCGACAGCCAGCACAGCCGATGCCTGACGTGGAGGGGTTGGGGCTGAATGAGCGGCAGGGGCGGGCGATGATCTACCTGCGCCGGTACGGCAGTGTGACGAACCGTGAATATCAGCAGGAGTTTGGGGTGTCGGAGCGAACGGCGCTCTACGATCTACAGGGTCTGGTCGAGGCGGGGTTGGTGCTGCCGGTGAGCAGTGGGCGGGGGCGTTATTACATCCTACGCGAGTAGAACATATGTTCTACATTTCAATCGAATTGCGGGTTTCATTGCGGGTTTTTGCGGGTTTTTTGCGGGATTAGGGGGGTGGAGTATCACCTCGATAAAGTGGGGGAAAGTTGGGGTGTGTGCGGGCACCGCACACACCCCAACCCCCGATTATTGAGCAGATACCCCGAACGGTCCTACGACAGCTCGCCAGGCGCGGATGGGGTGGGCTCGAGTAGGACGGTGCAGTGCGCGCAGCGGCGGGCCTCGATCGGGATGTCGGACAGGCACTCGGGACACTTTTTGGTGGTGGGAGCTCCGGCTGGTTCTTCCTTGACGATCGTTTTCTGATAGGCCCGGATGATCAGGTAGACGGCGAAGGCGACGATCAGAAAGGAGATCAGGTTGTTGATAAAGAGGCCATAGTTAATGGTGGCCGCGCCTGCCTCCTGAGCGTCGGCCAGGCTGGCGTATTTGTTGCCATCAAGAGAGATCAACAGATCGGCAAAGTTGATACCGCCGGTCAGGCGCCCGATGGGCGGCATAACGATGTCTTTGACCAGAGACTGGACCACGGTGGTAAAGGCGGCACCGATGATGATGCCCACGGCCATGTCGATGACGTTCCCGCGCTGAACGAATTCTTTGAAACCCTTTAGCATGTTTTCCTCCTATTTGGGCAATTAGGTGGCTTGCTGGGCGGGAGCCCGGTCCGCAGTTGCGTTTATGCTTGTTGGCAATCCCTCCTTGTCAGTCTGAAACCAGGTCTCAAAACGTAAAAAAGGCCAGCACGACGGCGATGACGAGCATCGCGGCGAGTGGCAGGGCGAGCGCGCGCCGTAGACCGGTCGATCCAACGCTTAGCGCAATGCCACCCTTGACGACAGTGTTCGAGATGGCGGCGAGCACGATGGCGCGCGCGGCGGTGGGCAGGGCGATGCCCGCATCGGCCCCAGATAGCTGGGCCATAGACAGGGTGATGGCGTCGACATCGGCGACACCGGCCACGATGCTGGCGACATAGACGCCCGTGTCCGCAAAATAGTACTCGGCCACTTTTGAGACAACGAGGATGATGGCATAGAGCAGGCCGAACTTGATGGCGGTGCCCAGCTCGAACGGATTCGCCACGGTGACGTCTCCATCGTCGTCTCCCTGGCGGCGAAAGTAGTAGACGCCTGAAAAGAGGAGGCCGGCGCCCATGGCTGCGACGATGGGCAGCCACACATACCAGAGCAGTGCCCGGTTGAGCACCGCCACCTCGATCAGGACCCGGCCGAACATAACCGTCCAGGCGAGCGTGATTGCCAGGGCAAAGGTGCGTGATAGATCTGCGTGGTCCTGGCTGCGCTCAGAAAAGCTGAGCGTGACGGCCGTGCTTGAGGCGAGGCCGCCGAGCAGCCCGGTCAGGCCGATGCCGCGCCTGGGGCCGACGATCTTGATGAGCACGTAACCGAGGAAGCTGATGCCCGAGATAAACACGACCATGAGCCACGTGCGGTAGGGGTTGAATGCGTCGAATGGCGGCGGCCCATAGTTTTGGTTGGGCAGCACGGGTAGCACGATGAGCGAGATGATGGCGAATTTGAGTGTGGCGTACATGTCCTCGGTGGAGATGCGCCGTACCAGGCCGTGGATCTGGGGCTTGAGTGTGAGAAAACCAAAGGTGGCGACGGCGATGGCCGCAGTCAGCTCCAGGTGGTCCCAATAGGCCAGGGCGCCACACACAAAGACGACGACCGCGGCCATTTCACTGGTCAGTCCGACGTGGCCCTGGCGGGCGGCGACGGCGTAGGCGATGGCGACGAGAGTACCAACCAGCAAAAGGACGATGCCGAAAGCAAGCCCACCGGTCCTATCGGAAAGAAGCGCAGCGGCACAACCAAGCAGGCTGATGAGGGGAAAGGTGCGCACACCGGCAAACGCCTTTACCTCCTTCTCGAGCCGGGCGTGCTCGCGCTCCATGCCGATCAGTACCCCTGACAAGAGGGCGATGGCAAAGCGACCGAGCAGCTCGGGTTGGGGCACGCGTCTCTCCTATCCAGCAAAGTAGTGAGCGCTGAGGGCGATCAGGATCTGCCCGGCGTAGTAGAGGTGGAGGCGGAGACGGCTCAGCTCGAAGGGGTGGCGGAAACGGTCGACCGCGAGGATCAGGTCGGACAGGAAGAAGAGGATGGCGCCGAGTGATAGGAGCCACGCCTGCGTGGTGGTGAAGGTATCGCCAAAGAAGGTGGACAGGGCGCGGTGGAGCATGATGAGGATGACGAGAATATACAGGACGACAGGCGTGTGCATGCGGCCCAATCCCGGGCGCAAGTAGAGGTAGATGGGGGCGGCGATGATGAGCAATGCGACAGCGGTGACCAGGTCCTCCAGGTGAAAGCCATTGAACAGGGTAAATCCGATTGCGTAGGCCACGTGTGCGAGGAGAAAAAGGACGAGGCCGATGAGAAAAGCGCGGGAGGATTTGAACATGAGGGCCACGTCGCCGCCGAGTGACAGGATGAGGCCGGCGGTGACCCACCATGTGAAGGCAGGGCGCGCCTGGGGCTGGGTGAGCGAAAGGAGGGCGATGACGATGACCAGGATGGTGGATAACGGCTTCCAGAGATAGACCTGGCGATCGTCGTGGCGGAACTGGGCCCACACGGTCAGGGTAGCAGTGACGGAGATGACCGGGATCAGGATGAGATGCATGGTTATTCCTCCTCCACGATCGAGTGAGGAGGATTATACCACAAGCGTGCAGAGAGGGCAATTTGGGAGTCGCGGCTTTGAAAGTTCTGACCTGTTAGTGAACGACCCTGACCCGCACCTGGCAGCTTTGGTAGTTGCCAGTGATGTCGACGACGACAAGCTGCAGGGTGTAGGTGCCGCTCGGGTAGGGGCGACTGTCCCACACGTAGAGTGTGCCGTCGCGCACGACAGTGCGCTGTAGCTCGCCGAGCACCTCCCACGTCCTGGTGCGCGAGCTGCGGCGGAGCTCGATCTTGTAGTAGTCGAAATTTGGGATGTCGGCGGTGCCCCGGATCGTCACGTCGCCCTGGACGACGGTATCGACGCCTGGGGCTGTGATGCGCGCGCCAGGGTGGGGACAGTTGGGCGCGCGTGTCGGTTCGATAGTGGGTGTCGCGGTCGCCTTCGGACGTGCCACTGTCGTCGGCTTGAGGGTTGCCGTCGCTGCCGCGCGCACCGTTGGCAGGGGAGAAAGGGTGGGCTCGGCAGCCGTCAGGCGAAAGATCGACTTGCCTGGCCCGACGCGCAGCGTGCCCCGACCCGGCTGGTAGCCGGGGGCGTCGAATGTGTAGACGTAGGGATAGCTGTCGACCGCCAGCTCAAGCTCCAGGCTTTCTCCTGGCTCCAGATCCCACTCGTCCCCTGCAATCTCCAGGACGACGTGCTCATCCACCTCATTGACGACGGTGAGCAGCCCGCTGGCGAGCTCTGTGGGTGCCGCGGTCGGCGAGGGGCGTAGTGTCGCAGTGGGCGCCGGGGTGGGTGTGGGGCGCAGGCTGCCAGGTGCCTGAACGACGAGGCTGGTATCTTGCAGCTCGAGGCGCTCGAGAGAGAAATGGGCCTCACCAAACAGTTGCTCGATGCCGCGGTTGATGCCGTTGGAGAGGATGCCGCCGACGATGTAGAGAGGTACATCGTTGAGGTGCTCGAAATAGATGGACACGACACCATCTTGCAACTCCACTCGACCCTGGAGGCAGACGGACTTGCCCAAGACAGAAGCGTGCAGCTCGACAGACTCGGGAGGGTCAAAGTCAAAGCGCAGGTCCTGGACGGTATCGAGCGCGTATGGCTCGATGGCGGTGCCGACGTCCCGGTCCATCTCGATCTCGGTGATAGTGAGTGGCACGCCATACGCGTCGTAGGCGGCGAGATCGTCGGCATAAGTCGGAATGGTGCGTTCTGCAAAGGAGGAGAGGATGGCGGCGCCGCCGACGATGGCCCCCCCGCCGAGGATCAGGAGAACGATCAGGAGGACGACGAGTACGCGCAGCAAGAGGGCGCCGATTCCACCGAGTGCACGCAACGCGCCACGGCCGACTTGCGCCGCGGTGCGGGTTGTGGTCCGAGCGAGGCGCCCTGCCGTCTCGACATAGTCGGGTGTGACGCCCTGGGTCAGAGCCGCGTCGGGCAGGGCGATGGGCAGCTCGTCCGTCGAGGAGAGGTCGACGGCTTGAGCGAGTGCCTGTGCCATCTCCCGCGCGGAGCGATAGCGCTCTCCCGGTTCTTTGGCCAGGGCTTTCAGGACTACCTTTTCCAGGCGACGAGGGATCTTGGGGTTTAGCTCGCGTGGACTGGCGACAGGGGCAAACGCCTGTTTGTAGAGGATGCCGAGGGGAGTGTCGCCCTGGAAAGGCGCATGCCCGACGAGCATTTCGAACAGGATGATGCCCAGCGAGTAGATGTCGCTACGGTGATCGATCGATTCACCTCTGCCCTGTTCGGGTGACATGTAGGCCGGGGTACCCAGGCTTGTGCCCGTCTCGGTGTGTTGTGTGTTGGCGACAATCTTGGCGACCCCAAAGTCGGATAGGAGCGCGCGGCCATCGCGCGTGATCAGGATGTTGGCAGGCTTGACGTCGCGGTGGATGATGCCCTGTCTATGGGCGTATTCGAGTGCAAGGGCAATGTCGTGCGCGACGCGCGCCGCGACCCGTGGATCGAGCTGCTGTCCCAGGCGCTCTTTCAACGTGCCGCCACCGACGAGTTCACTGACGATGTAGAGGAGGCCATCCTGGTCGCCAAAGTCATAGACAGGGAGAATGTGGGGATGGCTCATAGCAGCCACCGCTTTGGCTTCGCGGTCAAAGCGCTGGCGCACGACGTCATCTTTGGCCAGCTTTGCGGCCAGGATCTTGATGGCAACATGCCGGTCGAGGGACGGTTGGTGTGCCTTGTAAACGGTGGCCATACCACCGCTGCCGATCTCGTCGACGATGCGATATTGGCCCAGTGTCTCTCCGATGAGACTTGGCATCTTGTTCCTCCTGATCGTTCCTGGAGTCAGCTCTTGCGCAGCACCTCGCCCAGCTTTTCGATCCCCTTGCGAATCCGCTCTGGTGTGACATAGCTGAAAGCGAGGCGCAGGTATTGGCCCGTTGGCTGCTCGGCAAAGAAGGGATTGCCTACCGGTATGAGCAGGCCCTCACCCCGCGCGCGGGCGGCGACCTCTGGGGCCAAAAGTGGCTCGGGCAGGCGCAGCCAGATGAAAAATCCACCGCCAGGGTAAGTCCATTCCGCGCCATCGGGCATGTGAGTGCGCAGGGCGGTGAGCATCGCGTCGCGCCGTTCGCGATAGATGTCGCGCAGGCGCTCGATGTGCGCTTCGAGGTGGCCTTGCAGGCAGTATTCGGCCACGATGTTGGCAACGAGTGGATTGGCCCCCCCGCCCATGGCGCTCAGACCGCTCTGCACGAGCGTCTGGATCTGATCTGCTGAGGCGAGGAGCCAGCCGAGACGCAGGCCCGGGGCCAGTATCTTGGAAAAGCTGCTGATGCGTAGCACGCGCCCGGCCATTCGTGCCCCTGGCGAGTCGCGGCGCTCGATCGCCAAGAGGGATGCAGGCGGCGCGTCCTCGTAGGCCAGATCGCGATAGACATCGTCTTCGATCACGAGCAGGTCGTGGGCAGCGGCAACGTCGAGGATGGGCTGCCTGCGCTCTGTGGCAAGGGTGATGCCTGTGGGGTTCTGGTAGTTTGGGATCAGGTAGAGGAAGCGGGCGCGCTCGCCGTGGCTCGCCAGTTCGCCGAGGCGTGCTGCCAGGCCATCGACGGACATTCCTTCGCCATCGGTGGGTACCTGGAGGGGGCGGAGCCGATGGTCGCGAAAGAGCTGCAGCGTCTCATGGTAGGTGGGCGCCTCGACCAGCACCACGTCACCTGGTTGTGCCAGGAGAGTCGCCATGTGATCCAGGGTCGAGGCAGACCCGCGCGTGAGCATGATCTCGGGGCGCCCAATAATCAGCCCTTCGTCGCGTGCAAGCCTGTTTCTGAGATAGTCGATCAGCGGCCCATAGCCCTGCTCGGGGCCGTACTGGAGCGCGATCTCGGGCCTGTCGCGCAGGACATGGTCTGCCGCCTGCCGCAGCATTTCTGCCGGAAAGGTCGCCGGGTCGGGCAGCCCATAGATGAACGAGATCGTGCCCGGCGGCCCTGCTGCCTGGACGGATGCAAGAGGATCATAGTCTGTAGACATAGCTCACTCCGGCAAGAAGGGATAGAACGCCTGGTTGGCAATCAAGCGCGCCTGAGGGGTGAGGCGGATACAGTCGGGCGTGAACTCGACGAGTTGACGGCCCGTCAGGTCGGGCAGGATGGTGCTGTACACGTCGCGGAGGTCACTTTTGAACCGCTCCTGAAAGCGGTGGAAGGAAACTCCTTCGTCGAGGAGGCGGAGGCCCATCATCATGGTCTCGCCCATCTCGAGGGGGCGGTCGATCTCTTCTTCCCAGATAACGGGGCTCAGCCCAGTGGACAGGCGTTGGGCATAGGTGGAGGGATGGGCGACGTTGGCGCGGCGCTTGCCATGGCGCCAACTGTGCGCGCCCGCGCCCAGGCCCAGACAGGGCTCGTTACGCCAGTAGATCAGGTTGTGCCGGCAGCGCTGGTCGTCGCCCCGCACCCAATTCGAGATCTCGTAGTGGACATAACCGGCAGCAGCGCACAGTTCTTCGGCCAGATCGTACATCTCGGCTGCCAGGTCGGGATCTGGCGCGGGGCAGAGGCCGCGGGCGACCTGGCCGGCGAGAGGGGTGCCTGGTTCGATCGAGAGGGCATAGAGGGAGAGGTGGGCAGGATCGAGTGCGAGGGCTTGCTCCAGAGAATCGCGCCACGCGCTGAGCGGCTGGTGGGGCAGGCCATAGATCAGATCCAGGTTGAGGTTGTCGAATCCGGCCTTGCGGGCAAGGTCAATGGTGCTGCGCGCGCCGGCTGCGTTGTGGATGCGCCCGAGCAGGGCCAGCTCCTCATCGCGAAAGCTCTGCACTCCCAGGCTCAACCGGTTCACCCCTAATGCGCGCAGGCCGGATAGTGTCGCAGAATCGACGGTGCCAGGGTTGGCTTCGACGGTGACTTCGGCGCCCGGGACGACCTCCAAGATCTCGTGCACGGCATTGAGGATCTGTTGAAAAAACAAGAGGGGCAGCAGTGTCGGCGTGCCGCCCCCGAAATAGATCGTCTGCACCCGGACCGGGTCTGTGCTCTCTATCTCGCGGAGCAGCGCCCGGACATAGTCGTGCAGCTCACCTTCCAGACCGGCGTACGTGTTGAAATCGCAATAGGTACACCGGGCACGGCAGAAGGGAATGTGCAGGTAGAGGCCGGCGCTCACGTCACAACTGCCTAGCTTCCTCTCGCGGCCACATCCTCGATGGCTTCGATGATTTTGACATAACCTGTGCAGCGGCACAGGTTGCCTGCGATCGCTTCCTTGATCTCGTCGCGGTTCGGATGAGGATTGCGGTCGAGCAGCGCCTTGGCAGACAGAACAAAGCCGGGGATGCAATAGCCGCACTGCACAGCACCATGATCGACGAATGCCTGCTGAAGAGGGTGAAGTACCTCGCCGTCGCTCAGTCCTTCGATCGTGGTGATCTGACTGCCCTGGGCACGGATTGCTGGCAAGAGGCACGACAGGACTGCCTGGCCGTCCATGATCACGGTGCACGCACCGCACTCGCCCTCGCTGCAGCCGATCTTGGTGCCAGTCAGCCCCAGCCGATCGCGCAGGACGTCGACGAGAAGTTCATCGGCCTCGACATCCAGCGTGACGGGATTGCCGTTGACAGTCATGGTTAGTTGGTAGGCGTTTGGATTCATTGGATCCCTATGCGATATTGGATATTAGATATTGCGCACTCGGGCCTGAGCGGTGGCGCGGGCCAGGGCGTTGCGGACGAGAACCGGGATGACTTGCAGGCGGTACTCACGCGACGCGCGGAGCAGGCTGGTGCGCGGCTGCGATTCTCCTGCGGCGATCTCGCCAGCTCGTTGGAAGGTTGCGTCGGTTGCAGGCTGGCCTGCCAGGAATGCTTCAGTCTGGAGTGCGCGAAAGGGGACAGGGGCGACGGGGCCGAGGGCGACATGCGCCTGGGTGATCTCGTCGCCGTTGCCGAGGGTGACGGTGGCGGCGCAGTTCAGGATCGGAAGCACGAGTGTGCGGCGCCGGCCGATGCGCTCCCACGCCGAGCCGTGGCGTCCCGGGGCCAGCGGCAGGCGAAAACCTGTGATCATCTGGTGGCGTGGGTCAATGGCCGATAGGCCGGGGCCGAGAAATAGGTCTTGTACGGGACGCCATGTGCGGCCATCGCGGTCGGCTATTGCCACCTCGGCGTCGAGCGCGACGAGCGCGACGCTGCCGTCGGCGGCAGGGAGTGCGCTCACGACGTTGCCGGCGAGGGTGGCGACGGTCTGGATCTGCAGAGCGCCCACGGTGCCTGCAGCCTCGGCCAACGCGCGCGCCCTATCGACCAGGAGTGGCGATTCCTTGATCTGGCGAAAGGTGACGTTGGCGCCCAGGACGATCCACCCATCCCACTCCTTGATGGTGCCGAGCCCGGGGATGCGGGTTACATCGACCAGGCAGTCGACAGCATGTTTGCCCTCTTGCAGCTCGATCACCAGGTCAGTGCCCCCGGCGATGAGCTGTGCCTTTCCTTCATAGCGCTCAAGGATCTCGAGCGCTTTTTCCACGGTGTCTGGCATTTCGTATGCTTGCCACATAGCTTGCCTCTCTAGCAATGGGTCAGGTCCCAGGATAGCACAAGGGGCACGGGCTGTCAACCCCAAGCGGGTGGATGTCTTGGCGGTGATCAGCGCGTGAATTACCGGGGAACTAGTACTCGGCCACAAAAGTTTTGATATGTTGGAGTCATGGTATCTCTGGATAAAGTCGCGCAAGTTTCTCGCGCGCATCAGCTAC